>JBDLID010000022.1:0-30485 GCA_039715055.1 Thermodesulfobacteriota bacterium
AGATAACGGTTGCCCAAATCGAGGCCATGAAGCCGGACCGGCTTCTTATTTCTCCTGGTCCGCGCACGCCTGCCCTTGCAGGGATATCCATGGAGGCTATTCGTCATTTTGCAGGCAGGATCCCAATCCTTGGCGTCTGTCTTGGCCACCAATCCATTGGCGAGGCCTTTGGCGGTCGGATTGTCAATGCCGGGCGAATCATGCACGGCAAGACATCTCCCATTGAACATGACGGTTGTGGCGTTTTCACGGACCTTGACAACCCCTTTGAGGGTATGCGCTACCACTCATTGATTGTAGATGAGGAGAGTCTGCCGGACTGTTTCACCATAACAGCCCGCACCGACCAGGGAGAGCTGATGGGACTGCGCCACAAGACATACCCTATTGAAGGGGTCCAGTTTCATCCTGAGTCTATCATGACCCGGGCCGGAATTACCCTGTTGAAAAATTTTATGCGCAAAGATTATCAGCTCCTTTTAAGACGATGAAAAAAGTGTGCCTTGAAAATATCGTAACTATTCTTGGTAAAGCTTGGTGCGTTCCCAGGCAGGAAATTGTAGCTGAATAGTTACAAAAACAACAACCTAACTTAAGAAGTGGCAGATATGGATATCAGGCAGGCAATCGGGGCAGTTATTGAGAAAGGGGACCTCACTGAATCAGAGATGATTGAGGTCATGAACCAGATCATGGCAGGTGATGCTACCGACGCCCAGATCGGTTCGTTTATCACCGCACTGAGGATGAAAGGTGAAACCGTCGCCGAAATAACCGGCGCGGTCAGGGTGATGCGTGACAAGGCCACACCCATTGAAACCGGGGTCGATGTTGAGCAGGGCGGCATCATTGTTGATACCTGCGGGACCGGTGGTGACGGATCAGGCACATTTAATGTTTCAACCTGTTCCGCATTTGTTGTTGCAGGCGCAGGGCTGGTTGTGGCCAAACACGGAAACCGTTCCATTTCGTCCTCCTGCGGTTCTGCAGATGTGCTCGAAGCAGCCGGCGTTTCTCTGGCGCTTGATGCCGATCAGGTCAGCAGCTGTATCCGTGAAATCGGTATCGGGTTTCTCTTTGCTCCGGCACTGCATGGTGCCATGAAATATGCCATCGGGCCGCGTCGTGAGATTGGCGTCAGGACCATTTTTAACGTCCTCGGCCCGTTGACAAATCCGGCAGGTGCCAACGTTCAGGTTCTCGGTGTTTTCAGTGACACACTGACCGAACCCCTTGCCAGGGTTCTTGGCAACCTCGGCAGCAGGAGAGCGCTTGTTGTTCATGGCGAGGGCAATCTCGATGAGTTGACGGTTACTGGAGCTTCCAGAGTCAGTGAACTCAACAATGGTACAGTCACCAATTACACGGTCACCCCTGAAGAGGTCGGCCTCAAGAGGAGCAGCCTGGCTGAGCTCAAGGGCGGTTCAACAGTTGAGCAGTCAGCTGAAATGCTTCGCAGCGTGCTGGCGGGTGAAAAAGGGGCCAAACGTGACATGGTGCTTCTCAACAGCGGCGCTGCTCTCTATGCTGCCGGTCAGGTTGACTCCCTTCAGCAGGGTGTTGAAAGAGCGGGGGAGGTTATCGACAAGGGAGACGCCCTTGAAAAATTTGACCAGCTTGTGAAGTTCACAAAAAACATTCAGCGGGCTGAAAAGAACACTTAAAAATCTGTCTCCAGCAAGTAGAAAACCATGATTCTAGACACCATTGTTGCCCGAAAAAAAGAAGAAGTTTCCGAGCTTAAAAAATATGGTGTCCAGCTGCCGTCTCTATTTACTGAAAAAAGAATCGACCCGCCGCGGGGATTTCGTAAGGCCCTTATTGACTACAGCGGGGTTGCCATTATCGCCGAGGTCAAAAAAGCATCGCCCTCCAAAGGCGTGATTCAGCCTGATTTTGACCCTGTCAGGATCGGCAGCGGCTATGAAAAAAATGGTGCCCAGGCCATCTCTGTACTGACCGATGTTGATTTTTTTCAGGGCAGCCTGCTCTACCTCATGCAGGTTCGCGACACCGTCGATTTACCTGTTCTGAGAAAAGATTTCATCATCGATGAGCTTCAGATCGAGGAGACCCGCCAGTGCGGCGCAGACGCCATGCTTCTCATGGCGTCCATCCTTGATCGTTACCAGCTTAGAGACTTTCGGGAAAAGGCCGCAGCATTTGATATCGACTGCCTTGTCGAAGTTCATGATGAAGAAGAACTTGAGACAGTACTTGAAACCGGAGCTGAGCTCATCGGTGTGAACAATCGCAACCTCAAAGATTTTTCCATGGATATCGAAACCACGTTCCGGCTGAAAAAAATGATCCCTGAACATATCCCGGTAGTTGGAGAGTCAGGTCTCAAGACGAGAGACGATATTTTGCGTCTCGATAAAGCCGGGGTGGCTGCCGCTCTCATCGGTGAGACCCTGATGCGGGGTGAGAAGGGCGGCAACACTCTTCAGGGGCTCAGGCAAACCAGTACATCCGTTTAACAGGGAGGGGTTATGGCCACCAGAACACGGGTTAAATTATGCGGAATCACCTCCACAAGGGATGCCCTCGAAGGGGTTCGGGTCGGTGTTGACGCGCTGGGTTTTATCTTTGTTGAAAAAAGCCCGCGCTGTATTTCACCCGATAAGGCCAGGGAAATCATCTCGCTGCTGCCTCCCTTTGTTGATTGTGTCGGTGTTTTTGTTGACCGCAACCTTAAGGAAGTAGAGGAAATAGTTGAGTATTGCGGTCTTTCCTATGCGCAGCTGCACGGCAGTGAAGAGCCGAAATTCTGCGAACGGCTGGCCCGGTTTTCAGCTCCATGCCAGGTGGTCAAGGCCTTCCGGGTGGGTCCCCATTCAACCGCTGATGATTTCACCCCCTACAACGATGTGGCCAAGGGGTTCCTGCTCGACACATATAGCAGTGGAATTGCCGGCGGAACCGGCAAAACTTTTGACTGGCAGCTCGTTAAGAAGCTCGGACTGCAGCGCCCATTGATCCTCGCAGGCGGACTTGACGAGTCCAACGTCGCCGAGGCTATCGAAACCCTGCATCCTTTTGGCGTTGAT
Source organism: Thermodesulfobacteriota bacterium (assembly GCA_039715055.1). Lineage (GTDB taxonomy): Bacteria > Desulfobacterota > Desulfobulbia > Desulfobulbales > Desulfocapsaceae > JBDLID01. Next base: position 3,051 of record JBDLID010000022.1, read on the forward strand.
ATTAACTCCGGTGTTGAGAGTGGTCCGGGAAAAAAAGATCATGGAAAGCTGAACCGACTGATGGAGAAGGTACGCAGCGCTGACGGCTGCAACTAACACAGTCGATCCAACAGGGGCGGGATACTCTGATTCCTGTCAGCGGGCGATGAGAAAGGCTCCCTGGTAACCTTTTTTCCATAGCGACTTTTCGGCACTGCGAGCCTGACGGAGACCATTGCCGACAAAAATCTGAACCCTGTAAAAGATCTGTTTGCCTTTGAAAAAACGCTGGATTACCGCCTTGTGACCGGCTTGTTCAAATTTTCTCTTCAGGTTGTAGGCATTTGACTGCACCGTGAACGACCCTATCTGGACAAAATACTTCCCCTTTTTAAGGTCTTTGGCCTTGAGATAACTCTTTCCTCCGGGTTTTGCATGGTATTCGCCAAGGGCGATGACCTCAACCTTGGCAGTGCCACTGCGGATGATATCCAGCTTTTTTGCCGCAAGGTTACTCAGGTCGATAATCCGCTTTTTTGCGAAAGGACCACGATCATTGATGCGAACCGTGACCTCGCGACCGTTGGCAAGATTTTTCACAAGAACCACCGTGCCCATGGGCAGCAGCTTATGGGCTGCCGTGAGCTTGTGCATGTTGTAGGTCTCACCATTGGAGGTCTTCCTGCCGTGGAACTTGGGACCATACCATGAGGCCACACCCCTTTCACTGTACCCGTCAGCTGAGGGGATGGGGTAATATTTGCGGCCGCTGATAACATAAGGCCGTTGGGTCGGGGCCAGTTCTCTTGAGGAGTAATTTCTGGAAAAAACTGAGGAGGCCGTCAGCACCGAACTACCAACAGCAATGACCAGTGCCCAGGAAACGGCTGTTCTTTTTAAAATCATCCTCATAGATCAGTTGTTTAGCTGTTTTTCAAGGGCAAGAAAACGCTGAATCCGGTTACGGTAGTAAAGACCGGCAGGGCCTGTAGTGTGTGGGACGTAGGGGCGATAAGCCCGGGAACGATCCTTCGGGCTCACTGAGTCGAACCTGACATTCTCCTCCTCATCGGTCCAGCTCAGGTGGAGGTCAAGAATGGGTCTTGTCACCATAATTGTACCCTCTGCGTTGCGGCCCAGAGGAATTTTTTCCCAGCGCCGCTGACTGAAACTTCTATACCAGACACCCCTGGTCAGCTCTCCGCTTATCTGATCCTTGAGGCTTGGCTCGAATTCATCCTTATCAAAATCGAGGTTGTTGAGAAGCAGCTTTTCAACATCAAAGTGTCCCTGGGTGGTCAGCCTTTCAAAATCATCATACTCGTCGAAATCGCGTCTTAAAAAATGTAGTCCCTGGTCATTGAACGACCACTGGGCATGGCACACCTGGCAGTCGACTCTGGTGCTGAATTCATCGTGAGCAGGATCTTTCATCAGGGGAATACGCAACTCTTTTTTCTCACGTCGGGTGGTCAGAGTATAGTCACTTCCGCTTCGGGTGATCGATGCAGGCAAATGTGATTTCAATTGTTGTGGCTGGTGACAATCACTGCATGACAACGAAGAAGGGACTGAACTGGTTCCCATCAAGTCCCGACCACTGTGGCAGTCTACACATTCCATACCTGCTTTTTGGTGGATATCGGGAACAAGTTGGTGAAATTCGACACCAAAGGGGCGGAAAAAATCCTGACGGGTGGTGTAGGGGGTGCGATACTCCTCATTGAGATCGTGCTCGAAGCGGCCATAGTAGTCAAAGCCAACCCGGTTGCCGTAATGGCACTGGAGGCATTGCTTGTCAGTTGGCAGTGCAAGAAAATGATGGGTCACAAGCTTGCCAACCTCAAAATCAAGATGGCAGGCAGCACAACCGCTGCCATGGCGAACGCCAGGGTAGCGGTCCCCCTTGGAATGAAGGTGACAGCGAAGACAGCTTCTGCGCAGGAGATCATCAGCCAGATCTCCTGCTGTCATTGGGATCTCTGATTCGGGAATGTTATCCTTGCTGGCGAGGCGTGATTTTGTGCCAAAAAGATTGCGGGTGAGATTGGTGCAGTCAGCAAGGGTGAAATGACTGGATGCCGTGACACCTTTGACTTCATTGTGGTGACATTCACCACAACGTTTGACCATGGATTTCGGGTGCGAAGGCTCGCTGTTAAGGTCAAGGTGGGCTTCCTCTTGGACTGCGCTCTTATCGCTGCCGTCATGGCAGTCGGTGCAACTCATTTGGTGATGCTTGTCAAGGACCATGGGATGACAGGGCTTGCAGCCGGGCTGCCTGGGCTCATCCTGTTTTTTGACAACAGGCGGCGTGACCTCTTTTTGTTTTTCGGCTTTCTCGGGCGAACAGCCGAAAATGAGAGTGCAAAGTATGGGTGCAATGAGGAAAAACTTCATACCAAAAAAAGTGAAACTTACTGGTCCGTGACGCTATTTTGTGTTATTGTGACAAATGGTTGGCCAAATGATCGTTGCTTGACACTCTACCATAAAGTTAGTATTTTTGGAGGTGTTTGTCGCTCTATTTGTTTATAACTATTATTCTTTATGAAAATTGGACAACAGCACCAGACACTGACCTGATTTCATGAAAAAAAGCCACTTTAGCTCAGTTGGTAGAGCGGCGCTCTCGTAAAGCGTAGGTCAGGAGTTCGAATCTCCTAAGTGGCTCCATGACGAGAGAGAGTTGAGCAGGCTCGAAATTCAACATGAGCAGTGCAGCAGCTCTTTTTTTGTTGATACATGCGATAAACCGGTCACACCATACGTATATTGTCAAATGACAGACACCATCTTTGTACATTCAATTTTACTTTTATATACAGGGTAGCCTTTACCAGGATTCGTTAACCAGTAGGAGAGATCATCATGGGGCAGAAAATCACTATCACCGCAGGTGTTCTGGCTGTTGTTACAGCATTGTTGCTCATCTCAAATCTGTCACTCAAGAAAACAGCCGTTCTTGACAAGGAAAATTTCCAGGCAGAACTTGCCGTCACCACCAGTCAGATCGAAACGATCACCGCAGACCTTAAGACTGCCCGGGAAGAAGGGAAAAAGGTTAAGATCGTCGCCGATCAGGTCCCTAAACTTGTCAAGAGTCTCGCCGAAGCTTCTGCAATTCAGGAGCAGCGAGGTGAGGAGATCAAGGGACTCCAGGTAGAACTCAGTCAGGCCAAGGCAGAGATCGAAGAGTTGACTCAGGTTCGCGAGCAGTTAAAAATTCTCCAGCAGTCACTGGCACAGAAGAATAACAAGCTGGAGCTGGCACTGACCGCTCTTGGTGACATGGAAACAGGACTTAAAGAGAAAGGCCAGGAACTGGTTTCCAAATTTCATGAACTTGGAGAAAAAGACCTGCTCATCGATGGTCTTCACGAAAAGCTTGAAGCGGCCCGTTCTGAAATCGTCTCGTTTCATTCAGTGATGGACACATCAAAATTCAATCTCGACCTGGTCCTTGATGATCTTGCCTTAAAAACCGGTGAAATTTCCCGCCTGAAAGACATCATAGAAAAAATGGCTGGTGCTTTTATTGAAAAGGGAACCGAACTGATTGCTCTAAAGGATAAAAAAGAGGTGATCAAGGCGGAGTTGATCGCCCTTGCCGATTCAATACAGGCCGGTAGTGATTTTGAATCCTCTGAAGACAAGGCCGATAATGCCGACATGGAGATACTCCAGGCAAAGGTTGAGGAAAAAGAAGAAATGATTCAGGCCTTGTCCAGGGAGGTTGACCGCCTCCTGCTCGTCAATGATGAAATGACACTGGCCTATGAAACTGAGATGGCCAATATCCAGGGCCTTGCCGATTCTGCCGCTGCTGAACTTGAAGACAGGGACAAGGTCATTGCCAAAATGCAGAATTCCGTCAAAGGCCAGGACTCAAAGTCTGAAGAACTTGGTCGTCGTGTTGAGGAACTGCAGGCTGCCAGGGATGAACTTACCAAGGCAGTTGGTGAGCTGGAAAAGAGCAACAGTGCTCTTGCAGATGAAAAAGGTGGTCTCAGCGATCAGCTTAAAGCTATACAGGAATCCTCAGCCAGCGAGAATGAAGCCTTTAAGGCGGCACTTGCCGATAAAGAAAAGGCCATTGAGGAGCAGATCAGTGCAGGCAGTGCTCAAATTGCCCCCCTGGAAGAGAAGCTGGCAACCCTTGAAGCACAATTTCAGACCGCCACCAATGAAAAAGAAGCTGCGCTGGCCAAACTTGAGGCAACAGACGAAGATTTACATGCTGCTCGTAAAGAGGTCGCAAGACTTAACGGGCTAGTCAGCAACATGGATGAGGCCAGAGCCGGCATAGAACTGAAGCTGGCAACCCTTGAAAAGGAAAATGACTCAATACGATCAGGCCTCCTGCAGGCCGACAAGGAAAAAGAAGGCGCTGCCTCAAAACTTGAACCTGTCCTTGCAGAACTTGCTGTTCTTAAAACCCAGCTTGAAAAATCTGCCAACAGCCAGGAGATGCTCAAAACTGAGATTGATACCCTGGCCAAACAAAAGCAGGAAGGTGACATCCGTATTGTTGAGCTTGAGGCGCAGCTGGGCAGCAGCAGTGATGACGCAGTCAGTGAAGTTATCCAGAAAGAGCATGATGCAGCCACCGAGGAGCTTGCCGCAGTCAAGGCCAGGGAAGCTGACGCGGTGATCGAGGTGGAACAGCTCAAGAGTGAGATGACCAGCCTTGTTGACCGGCTCCGAGCCAGTGAAAACGCTGCATCCGTTACCGCCAACGACTTAAAGAACCGGGAAACAAAGCTGGCTGAACTCCAGCAGGCCATGGCCGGGTTGGAAAAACAGTCACAGACAGCTGCCGAGCAGGAAAGCCGTGTGGCCGGACTGATTGAAGATATTGGTAAAGAAAAAGAGCTGCTTGCTGAAAAAGAAACCATCATAGAGGCCCTTAATCAGAAAATTGTTGCCATGGACCTTGAAAGTCAAAAGATGGTTGATGAACTTGGCGCCCTCAAAGCTGCCCAGTCGGAAGTGTCAACTGCAGAGCTTGAAACGGTTCGGGCAGAATTAAGCGAAAAGGAAAATGAACTGAAGGCGGCTTTAGAGGCTGAAGCAGCCCTTAAATCTGAGATTGAAAAGGTCAAGGCTGAAAATCGTGACCTGCAGCTTCATCTCACAGACAGTGATCAGGATAGCGTTTCAGATGCAGAGGACAAGTGCCCCCAGACGGTCAGTGGCTCCGAGGTAGACGCCCAGGGCTGTGAAAAAGACAGTGACAACGATGGACTTGTCAACCGGCTCGACCTCTGCAAAGGCACAGCCGCTGCCGCTGCAATTGACGGTATAGGCTGCTCTGAGGAACAGACAGTAATAATTTTAGAGGATATCACCTTTCAACTAGGAACAGCCCAACTCACCGAAGAGGCCGTGAAGGGATTGACCACGGTTGGACAGATTCTTGTCAGCTACCCGGAACTGCGACTTGAGGTCGCCGGTCACACCGACTCCATCGGAGATGATGCCCGCAACATGAGTCTCTCTGAGCAGCGAGCTCAATCCGTCATGCAGTTTCTGGTGGAACTCGGGGTTGGCGAAGACCGGCTGAAGGCTAAAGGCTACGGTTCCGCCATGCCCATCGGCAGCAACAATACCGAGTTGGGCCGCATGAAAAATCGTCGCGTAGAACTGCGTAAGACCACAGAGAGTGTGGAAGAGCAGGCTGGTGAAACAGAAGAGGCTGCGCCGGCCGAAGAAAAGGCCAAAGAAGAGACCGTTGAGGAAGAAAAAGTTGAGACAACTGGTGAATCCAGCCAAGAGGTGCAACCTTCTGCAGAGGCATCAAATTAACCTGGTCACGAGGTTCGTCCCTGGAACTTTCAGGGACGCATTGGCCGAGAAAGAAATCTCAGACTGAGTAGCCCGTAGCCTCCTGAGATTTGCAGTTCAACAAAAAAAGGGTCGGTCACCGCAATGGTGACCGACCCTTTTTTTGTTCAGATAAACAGAGTATGAATCCTATTCATCGACGTCAATTTTGATGATCTTGTCTCCGACCTGCAGGGCATCTCCGATTTTAGCAGGAACCATTGTGACAATTCCTGAAATTTCAGTGGCTATCGGGGTCTGCATCTTCATGGCCTCCATAACAGCCACCCGGTCACCGGCCTCAACCTCATCGCCTTCCTTGACATTAATCTCACAAATATTTCCGGCAAACGCAGCTCGAATGTCACCGGCCTTGGCCAGGTCAAGAATTTCTTCCTTGGAGAGAACAACGGCCTGAGGTGCTCCGGCTTCTGCCTCCGGGGCAAAACCGTAAACCCGCTGGTGGTGGTCTACGTTGAGATAAACATTGGTGTCACCGTCATCGCTCAGCATGGATGGGCCCACCTCAATGAGATGCTCCTTGCCGGCGTGGTCGGTAAAAGTCAGAGACTCTCCAACCTCAAATCCACCCTGGCGGAGGAAAATCGATGGCGGCAATACATAAACCTTGCCGAATTTTTCTTCAAACTTGAGAAAATCGACAGCATCGTTGGGGTGCTGGAGATAGAGAACCAGTTCCTGGTCATTGGGCTCCCAGCCAATTCGCTCCTCAAGGGTGTCACGCTCCTGGCCAAGGTCCATATCGGTGATCTCTTCCACACCGCCTTCCTCTTCAATAACCTTTTTCCAGTCATCGCCAAGTACTTTTTCAAAAATCCACTCTTCAGGTTCATAAAACGGGAATGGGCCATATTTGCCGAGAAGCAGGTTGCGCAGATCGCCTGATGCGTTGGCATACCGTTCCCCTTCCATGACATTGGTCACCGCCGTGGTCCAGAGAATCTGAGAACCGGGGGTCACGGACCAGTAATTACCAAGGTCCTTCTGGACCAGCGGAAGTTCCTTCTGCAGGATCTCTGGCATCCTGTCAAGAAATCCGCCCTTGACGGCCTGCTCAAGGCTGGAGCCCATGGCACCGCCGGGCAGCTTGTGTACCTGAACAGTGGGGTCAAACCCCTTGATCTGTGATTCAAAAGATTCATAGTACTTACGTTCGTCGCGAATGGCGGCAGAAGAGGCGATTACCGCTTCTTCATCAAGGCCAACGGCCTTATAGCCAAGATCACTGAGTGTCTGATGAACAGTGAGGATTGGCGGCGGACCATAAAACCCTGTGAAGGCGGCATCCGCCGCATCAACAATCACCGCACCATTTTTGACAGCTTCGATGATCCGGCCGATATCATTGCCGTCGGTGTTGTGGCCATGGTAGTGAATGGGCAGATCAGGGTAGTTCTGCTTGATGGCGTTGACCAGCTGACCGATCCGTGCCGGGGTGCCGAGACCACCATGATTTTTGATACAGAGGACAATTTCCTCTCCGGTGACATCGAGGATCTCACGGACCTTCTTTACATAAAAATCATCAGTGTGTTCAGGCCCGGTAGAAAAACAGATGCACGGCTCGTTGATCTTACCGGCCTTGCCGACCTCTTCAAACACCGCCTGCATATTGGGGATATGGTTCATGAAGTCAAAGGTACGCCAGACATCGACATATTTTGCAAATTCCTTCACCGTAAAGCGAATGACATTCTGGGGATAGGGACGATAACCGAACAGGTTGACACCACGACACAGGGTCTGAAACATGGTGTTTGGCATTTTGTCCCGCAGGATTTCAAGTTTGAGAAAGGGATCGACCTGTTTCCTGAGGATATCGACGTGTACCGATGCCCCTCCGGTGATCTCCAATGAAAAGTAACCGGCCTTTTCCCTTGATTCAGCGGCAAGCAGGTCGGTATGGAGCAGGATCCGGTTTTTAAAATCAGACTGGGAAAGATCCCGAGCGGTGTTAGTGATATAATACCCATCTGCCTGTCTGAGCTTGGAGACCACTTCGGCAGGTGACATTCCCTGAATTATTCGTTCCATATTCAATCCTTATTTGTTTACTCGTTGGTCCTTGTATTGGTGAAGGCAGTCGTCGTTTGCATGACGGCTGCTCATTCGTCCACATGTGTTATCTGCCCTGAGAAATAATTGTATCACTCCTCATATCAGGTGGCATAGGGGTTTTCACCTTTATGGTGAATCTCTGCAATCAGCCTGGAAAGCTTGGACGCCTCATTGGCAAACTCCTCATACTCAAAGAGATGGGTGTGGGTTTCAAGATAGGATGTATCGAAATCACCTTTGATGAAATCCGCATCCTTCACAATATTAAGATAGAAGGGAATAGTGGTCTTCGGACCGGCAATAACATAATTCTGCAGACAGCGGCGCAGTCGATCCACGGTCTCGTTCCAGGAAAAACCGTGTACGGTCATCTTCACCAGAAGCGAGTCATAGGTCTTTGGAATGGTGTAGCCTTGATAGACAAAGCCGTCAAGACGGACGCCGTAACCACCGGGTGACCGGTAAACATTGACGGTTTTGCCGCCTTCGGGCATGAAGTCGGCTTTGGGGTCCTCGGCGTTGATCCGAACCTCAATGGCGTGACCGCGGATCTGGACATCCTCCTGACCAAAGGCCAGGTTTTTACCAAGGGCTAGCTTGATCTGGGTGCGGACGATGTCAATTCCGGTGACCATTTCGGTAACAGTGTGTTCAACCTGGACCCGGGTATTGATCTCCATGAAATAATAGTTGTAATCCTGGTCAATGAGAAATTCTACGGTGCCGGCGTTGAGATAGTTGGCCGCCCTGGCAGCCTTGACGGCTGTGTCACAGATGGATTGGAGAAGCTTTTCATCACCAACCATGGATGGAGCAATCTCGATCAGTTTCTGGTTACGGCGCTGGATGGAACAGTCTCTGGTGCCAAGGTGTACGGTGGTGCCTTCCTTGTCGGCCATGATCTGAACTTCAACGTGTTTTGGCCTGATAACGACTTTTTCCAGGTAGACCGAGTCATCGTTGAAAGCCGCCTTGGCCTCGGCACGGGCCATGGGGATCTCCTCGCGCATCTGATCATCGGACTCGATGAGACGAATGCCTCGACCGCCGCCACCTGATGTCGCCTTAAGCATCACCGGGTAGTGGTATTTGGCAGCAAAGGCCAGGGCCTCTTCAGTCCCGGCATCTCCACGAGTGAGGTTGTCGGTGCCGGGAACCATCGGGATACCGGCTTCAGCCATTATTTCCCGGGCAATGACCTTGTTGCCGAGATTGGTGATAACCTCAGATGTCGGTCCGATAAAGATGATGCCTTCCGCTTCACATGCCTTGGCAAAATCTGGATTCTCAGCAAGAAAGCCGTAACCGGGATGTACCGCACAGGCACCTGATTTTTTTACGGCCTTGATTACCTTTGAGATATCAAGATAATCTGAACGGGGTCCGTCACCGAGCCATACCGCCTCATTGGCGAGACGGATATGACGGGACTCTTTGTCAGGGGTCTCAAAAACAGCTACTGCCTCGTAGTTGAGTTCCTGAATAGCCCTGATGATGCGGATGGCAATTTCACCACGGTTCGCTACAAGTATCTTCTTTTTCAAGGGAGCTCCTCTCTTCTTATCGTTTCTAACAATACCGATCCCCTTGCTGTTTTATGCAGATTGGTTAATCCGAACAGGCAGTGGGAGATCAGCAGCAAAGCACACCGATCAGTATGAATGGTTTGGGGGATGTGCAAGAGGCACAATCCGTCCACATTAAACGATTATGCCAAAATCCGCAAGCAGTGTAAATGTTGGCACTAAATTTGTATGGTAAAATGGTTAATATTAATAAAAAAAACAGCTATCAATATTACCTCTTGACATCTGTTTTCATCACATTATAACGATTTTTTAGAGACAGGGAATTACGACATTAATCGTGTCAAAAAAAGGTGCTCGAATAATGGCAAAAAAAACCGTGAAACCAAAGACTTCACCCAAGCAGGGGAAAGCAGTTTCTGAACCTGCAGCTGAGCCCAAAAAAAACGGGCCTGAATACTGGGTAAAGCACGAGAAAAAGCAGAACAAGCTGTTTACCGTGATTTTTTTCTATGACTGGTGCAAGTCCTGCGGTCTATGCAGCTCCCTCTGCAAGGCGAAAATCATTCTCACCGGAGACTCCGGCCGACCGTATATCGATGAGATGGATAAGTGTGTTGGCTGTCGTTTCTGTGAAATTCACTGCCCCGATTTTGCGATTACAGTAAAACAGAGGTATCCGGACAGAAGGAGGCACTTCGATGACGAGTGATGCACAGGAAAAAAGGGTTCTCCTCCAGGGGAACGAGGCCATCGTTCATGGTGCCATGGCTGCCGGTTGTCGTTTCTTTGCCGGTTATCCCATCACCCCGGCTTCTGAGATCAGTGAGATTCTGTCTGTCAAGCTTCCAGAGGCAGGAGGGACCTTCGTACAGATGGAAGACGAAATCGCCTCCATGGGAGCGGTGATCGGCGCTTCACTTGCCGGCGTTAAATCAATGACAGCAACATCGGGTCCCGGATTTTCACTGATGCAGGAAAATCTCGGTTATGCCTGTGTTACTGAGGTGCCCTGTGTCATTGTCAATGTTATGCGCGGCGGGCCATCCACAGGGTTACCGACCAACCCGGCCCAGGGGGATGTCCAGATGGCCCGATGGGGAACCCATGGCGACCATCCTATTGTCGTCCTTGCGGTCTCGTCTGTGAGCGACTCCTATACATTGACCATCCGGGCCTTCAACTTTTCCGAAAAATACCGGGTGCCGGTAATCATCCTCTCAGATGAGGTGGTGGCTCACACCAGGGAATCGGTTATCCTGCCGGATATGGACAAAATCAGAATTGTCGACAGGGTAATGCCCTCGGTTCCGCCGGAGTGGTACAAACCATATGCCTTCAATAATCGGAGTGTCCCGGATATGGCACCCATGGGCGAGGGCTACCGACACCACGTGACCGGTCTGATCCATGACGAAAAAGGGTTCCCGACTCAAAACCCCCAGGAGATTGAACAGTTCAATATCCGTCTCCATGATAAAATCACCAAAGGGTTCAAGGAACTGCTTATCACCAAATCCTTTCACATGGATGATGCCGAGGTCTTTGTCATTGCCTATGGATCTGTGGCAAGATCAGCTCTTCGCGCTGTAAGAGATGCCAGGGAAGAGGGGATCAAGGCCGGGCTGCTGCAGCTCGTCACTCTGTTCCCGTTCCCGAGAAAGGCGGTGGATACCGCACTCAGGCAATGCAGGGCTGTCGTTGTGCCGGAAATGAACATGGGGCAGATGAGTCGAGAGGTGGCCAGGGTCAATCAGGCCGGCTGCCGGCTCATTAAGCACCGTCGTATCGATGGCCAGCTAATCACCCCGGATGAAATTTTCAAGCACCTTATCAAGGCATAGGGTTCACAAGGAGACGAACATGCTAGAAAAGGCCGAAATTATTCGCCAGGAATATCTCCGGCACGATAAAAGTTTCCCACATGTCTGGTGTCCGGGCTGTGGCAATGGAATTGTCATGGGAGCACTTCTTCGTGCAATTCATACCCTGCAGCTTGAAAAAGATGAGGTGGTGCTCGCTTCCGGGATCGGGTGTTCCGGGCGGATGCCGACCTATGTTGATTTCAACACCATTCACACAACCCATGGAAGGGCTCTGACCTTTGCCACAGGCATCAAGCTTGCCAAACCCGAGCTGTCGGTGATCACCGTTATGGGTGATGGGGATTCAACCGCCATTGGCGGTAATCATTTCATTCACGCCGCGCGGAGGAACATCAATATCACCGCAATCATCATCAACAACTCCACCTACGGAATGACAGGCGGTCAGTATTCACCGACCACTCCGTACGGTTCCAAGTCGACCACCTCGGTCTATGGTCATGTTGAACACGCCTTTTCCATTGCCGAGCTTGCGGTCACTGCCGGCGCCAGTTTTGTTGGACGGGGTACGGTGTATCATGCCAATCAACTTGATCATCTCATGGCCAAAGCGGTTAAAAAAAGAGGATTTGCCGTAGTAGAGGTCATCTCCAACTGTCATGTCCAGCACGGCCGGCGTAACAAGCTTGGAAATGCTGTAACAATGATTAACGATTTCAAGGAACGGGCCGTACCGATTCAAAAAGCGGTCAAAATGGCCCCAGAAGAGCTTGAAGGAAAAATCACCATTGGAGTTCTGGCAGACGTTGAAAAACCGATTTCCAGTGAAGAGTATCGAAGGGTGGCAAAGTCTGCCGAGCTGAAGGCTGAACAGATCGCCAAAGATAAGGATAAAAACGGAGTCAAACGCTATGAGTAATACCATGCAACGTTACGAAGTTCGTTTTTCCGGCTCCGGCGGTCAGGGAATCATTACCGCGGCAGTGGTCTTTGCCGATGCCGTAGGTTCATTCGATGGTAAACATGTCTGCCAGACACAAAGCTACGGACCGGAGGCGAGAGGAGGTAAGAGCAAGGCCGAAGTCGTTATCTCTCAAGGCCCCATCGATTACCCCAAAGCACTCAGCGTCGATCTTCTCCTGGCCATGACTCAGGCCGCCTGTGACGCCTATTTTTTCGATATCAAGCCTGAAGGGCTGCTGGTGGTTGATGCCGACCTGGTAGAGCAGATTCCGACCAGTCGGGCAGTTGCCATCCCCTTTACCAGGCTGGCAAAAGAAAAAGCCGGCAGGGAACTGGTTGCCAACATGGTCGCCCTGGGGGCGGTTGCCGCCCTGTCCAAGCAGGTCACAATGGAGAGTGTGGAAAAGGCTTTACTGGCCAGGGTCCCCAAAGGGACTGAAGATATGAACAAGGTTGCCCTCGCCGCCGGCGTCGAGGCCGCCTCGGCCATTGATCTCGCCAACCTGCCGAGATCGGTCGCATCGGATTGGGAAGAAGAACTATAGGGTACTTTGAAAATTAGTATTTCAGATCAGCTTCTCTTCTTACCCACTGCAGCAGTATAGAGTACGGATTCTTCTTCGCCGTCAAGCTGGAGAAGTCCATTGAGTTCATCGTCATAGAATGCGGCCACCGGGCAGCCGCCGCATTCTATGGCTTCTGCCCCCATGAGCAGGTTCTGACAGACATGGCCTGCGTCCAGCAGAATATAGCGCATACCGCGATTGCCATACTTTGACATGGAACGGCGAAAGATGCCGCTCCAGAGAAAAATAACCGGGGCCTTGGCCATGAACTTCTGTTCAAGGCAGGCCGATGCGATCTTCTCGCCGGTCTCACCACTTTCAAGCCGTTCAAGGCTGAAATCACCAACATTGTAATGATACAGGCCTGTCTCCAGTCCTTCCACCCGTTGAACACTGAGGTAGGTCTCGATGGGGTATAGCGCGCCGCCGGAAGGGCTTGTTCTGAAAAAATAGTTGCCGGCCTGGGCGGTGATACCCTGTGAGGCCCAGAGCATAAAGGCCAGTTCAGTGAGATCTATTGCATTCTCACTGTACTTCCGTAATGAACGACGGTTTTGGAGCAGTGGCACGATCTCGGATTCAATCAGGTCCCAGCTTCGTGGCAGGCTGGTCGTCTTCGCACCCGGATAGGTTTTAAACGGGTCCGTCTCCGCAATGGCTTCACGCTGGTAATCCTTGATGTCGCGCCGCATGAATCTGGTTGACTCCAGGTACCGGACACCACTGGTCTCGGTTAAATCAGGCATCGTCGTCTCCTTCAGCTTCTCTGGATTTTTTGGCGAGTTGTCCGCAGGCAGCAGAGATATCCGCACCTCGACTGGAGCGGATAAACACTGAATAGCCACTGTCCCGCAGGACCTGCTGAAAGGCTAAAATTCGAGACCGGGCCGGACTTTTATAGGGAAGGGCGTCCGACTCGTTATACGGCAGCAGGTTAATCTTGCAGGGGATGGAACGCAGCTTCCGGGCCAGTACTGCAGCATCTTCAACTGAATCGTTGATGTCCCTGAGAAGGATATACTCAAACATGATCCGTTTGCGCTTAGGCATGGGGAAATTACGGCACGCCTCGAGCAGTTCGTCAATGGAGTAACGCCTGTTGACGGGCATCAACTGATCCCTTGTGTCATCATCTACTGCATGGAGAGAAATTGCAAGGTTGACATCGGAACTTTCTCCAAGTTCTTCAAGTTTGTGGGCAATGCCGCAGGTGGATACCGTAATCCGGCGGCTGGCCATGTTGAGCCCACGATGTTCGGTGAGAAGGGAAATAGCATCGAGCAGGTTCTCCAGATTGTTGAGCGGCTCACCCATCCCCATGAAAACGAGATTGGTAACCCGGTCGGGGCCTATCTGCTTGTCGGCCGGTTCCGAGCGCAAAAACTCACCGACACCGATGACCTGGTTGACGATTTCAGAAACGGTGAGGTTGCGAAGAAAGCCCATGGTTGCAGTAAGGCAGAATGAACAGCCCATTGCACAGCCAACCTGGGAGGAGACACAGAGGGTGTTGCGGTCAGGCTCAGGGATCAACACCGATTCAATGATGTGGCCGTCATCCAGCCGGAAACCGAACTTGACGGTGCCGTCTGCAGAACGCTCGGTCAACGGATTGACAAATCTGGAGATGGTGCATTTTTCAGCAAGAAGCCTGCGAAACTCTTTGGCGAGGTCAGTCATTTCGTGAAATTCGATAATACCTGGTTTGTAGAGCCAGGGGAGTAGCTGTTTTCCACGAAATGCGGGCTGACCGAGAGATACGACATAGTCGATCAGTCCCTGCTGGGTCAGGTTCCTGAGATCTGTTCGTTGTTCCATCAGAGCCCTCTTGTAAATTCAGGAGACAGGGTTCGCTTGCCGTCGAGAGCCTGGTCAATGGTGTGTATTAATTTGTCCCTGTCACGCTGCAGACGTCCCTGGAGCGGAAGATAGTTTGAGGCGTGGTTGGCCATGAACTGGGTTCGGTCGCAGTGGATATATTCGAGCATGGTCCTTAGTTCACGAAGCATGGAGTTGGCATCAGGCAGGGTAAATATTCCGCGTTGTATATCATCAGACAGGGGAGTGGATGGAATGGGCATGAGTGTAAGCGCTGCAATCTGGTTTGGGGCCATCTCGCTGAGCAGAAGACCTGTCTTGATCGCATGATCTGTGGAGCCGCTGTCTCCTGCCAGTCCGAGAAGGACAGTGACCGAAAAGAAAATACCGGCTTCACGAACCCTGGTCGCTGCCGCCAGCATGGATTCCGGTGTTTCACCTTTTTTGACGCTCGCCAGAACTTCACCGTCACCGCTTTCAAGCCCCATATAAATGCGGCCCAGACCAAGAGACCGGAGATCTGCCAGGTCTCGGACAGATTTGTTTCGGATCGCCTTGGCGTTGGCGTAAACAGAGATTCGCCGAATCCTCGGCAGCCGTTCACGAATAAGGGTGAGCAGACTGGTCAATCTCTTCTGGGAGAGGATCAGTGCGTCACCGTCGGCCAGGAAAACGGTTTTCGCCTCGGGCTGATAACGGTTGCAGAGGTCAATATTTTCCTCAACCTCTGCAACATCACGTATCCGAAAGACTTTGTTCTTGTAGGCGCCGCAGAAGGTGCAGCTGTTATGGGAACACCCAACCGTGGCCTGGATAATGATCGAGTCGGCCTCCGACGGCGGCCTGATAACGTCTCCCTGGTAGTTCATCGGTCGAGCAGCTTATCCGTTTGACGATTCAAAGTCCTTCATAAAGGAAATCAGTTTGTCCACACCTTCTGCCGGAAAGGCATTGTAGATTGAAGCCCTGCAGCCGCCGATGGAACGGTGACCCTTGAGTCCGTTAAGGCCTATGGTTGCAGCTTCTGCGATGAACTGGGCTTCGAGTTCAGCAGTGGGCAGGTTAAAAGAGACGTTCATCAATGATCGGGACTTTATCTCGGCATGACCACGATAAAAATCGGTGGAATCGATCATTGTGTAGAGTTTGCCGGCCTTTTCTTTATTGATTTCCTCCATACCACTTACACCACCGCGCCCCTTGAGCCACTTGAGGACCTCGCCAACACAGTAGATGCCGAAACAGGGCGGGGTGTTAAACATGGATTCCTTGTCGGCATGGGTCTGGTAACGGAGCATGGTTGGGGTGGTTTCCGGGCAACGGTCCAGGAGATCATCACGGACAATGACGATGGTTACACCCGCGGGTCCCATGTTCTTCTGGGCACCAGCAAAGATCAGTCCGAATCTGGAGACGTCAATTTTGCGTGACAGGATATCGGAGGACATGTCGGAAATCAGCATCTTGTCAGTTTCTGGGAACTGGGGAAACTGTGTACCGTAGATGGTGTTGTTGGACACAAGGTAGAGGTATTCGGCATTGGCATCAATGGTGTACTCACCAGCTTCCGGGACCCGGTTGAAGCTCTGCTCCTCTGAAGAGTAGGCCACCTGGATATTGCCGAAAAGCTTGGCCTCTTTGATGGCTTTTTTTGCCCAGGTACCGGTATTGAGGTAACAGGCAGTCTGGCCGGGAGCAAGGAGATTCATAGGGACCATGAAGAATTGACTGGATGCACCGCCCTGGAGAAAAAGAACCTTGTAGTTGGAGGGGATGTCAAGAAGGTCACGAAGATTCTGCTCTGCGGCCTCGGCTACTGCCATAAATTCTTTAGAACGGTGGCTCAGCTCGATGAGGCCGATACCGACCCCTTGATAGTCGACGATATCTTTGGCCGCCTGCTCCAGAACTTCATAGGGCAGGGTGCCAGGGCCGGGACTGAAATTATAAACGCGGTTTGACATGATGTCTCCTTTTAATGCTGGTGGGTAATATGGAGTGCTCCGGGAAATGATAGTGCAAAAAACTAAACATCTACTGCGAAAAAAGCAAGCGGCAAGGTCACTATGAGGTTTCCTGTTGACGCAGGGCCTCATAAAGGACAATTCCTGCTGTCATGGCCAGGTTGAGGCTGCGTATATTCTCTCCGGCCATGGGCAGGGTGAGACAGCGATCGTGGTAGTTCAGCAGGATATCTTCGGGCAGCCCCTTGGTCTCTTTTCCAAAGATCAGGAAGTCTCCCGGCCTGTAGTCAACAACTGTATAGGTTCGCGTCACCTTGGTGGTGAAAAAATAGAGTCTGTTCTCAGCCTGGTTGGCAAGAAAAGTTTCGAGATCGGGCCAGTGGATGATGTCCACATGCTGCCAGTAGTCAAGCCCGGCCCTTTTCAGGTGTTTGTCGTCGGTGGCAAAACCGAGCGGGTGAACCAGGTGGAGTATTGACTTGGTGGCCCCGCAGAGTCTTGCAATGGAACCGGTATTTGGTGGGATCTCCGGTTCAACGAGAACAATATTAAAGGTCGTGCTGCTGTCTGCCATGATTTCATCAGGGTGAAAGATGGGTGTAAAAAACGGCCGATCTGGCCGGTCGGGAATAAGGTGTTGCATTTTTACATTCAAGAATTAAAATATCTACTCTTTTTTATCTATAATGAGGCAGCCTGAAAGCGTCTGCCGTTTTAAGATCAGCGGGGTCGGAACATGGTGATACCCGTTGAGCAGGAGAGTTTGCGACTATGGCCCTAATTGTACAGAAATTTGGCGGCACCTCGGTTGGCAGTCCGGAAAAGATTAAAGCGGTCGCCGAACGTGTCTTAAAATACAAAAAGCAGGGACACCGGGTGGTAGTGGTTCTGTCTGCCATGTCCGGTGAGACCAACCGGTTGACTGCCCTTGCCATGGATATGCAGGAGTTTCCCGACAGCCGGGAAATGGACATGCTGCTCTCCACGGGCGAGCAGGTTACCGTTTCCCTGTTTGCCATGGCTGTCAAGGCAGCAGGCGAAAATGCGATCTCTTTTCTCGGTGACCAGGTCAGAATCAATACCGACTCGGTCCACACCAAGGCCCGGATTGAATCAATCGACTCGGAAAAAATCACAGAGGCGCTTGACAGGGGACAAGTTGTCACTGTTGCCGGCTTTCAGGGAGTCAATGAAAACGGTGACATCACCACGCTGGGAAGAGGTGGCTCCGACACCACGGCTGTTGCCCTGGCTGCTGCCCTGAAAGCGGATTCCTGTGAAATTTTTACCGATGTCGAAGGCGTCTACACCACCGACCCAAATATCTGCACTAAAGCCCGTAAAGTAGACCGCATCTCCTACGACGAGATGCTGGAACTTGCCAGCCTCGGTGCCAAGGTTCTCGATATCCGTTCAGTCACATTTGCAAAACGTCATAAAGTCCCGATCCACGTCCGTTCTACATTTACGGAAGCTGAAGGGACCTGGGTCGTTGAGGAGGAAAAACTCATGGAAGGTATCATTGTTTCCGGTGTCACGTACAACAAGAATGAAGCCCGTATAACCGTCTCCGGAGTGCCTGACCAACCAGGTATTGCCGCCAAAATCTTCACCCCGATCTCTGACGAGGATATTATTGTCGACATGATCATTCAGAACCAGGATACGGGTGACGGGCTCACCGATATGACCTTTACCGTCATTCGTACCGATTACCAGAGAACCATGAATCTCCTTAGGGAGGTGGTGAAGGAAATTGGAGCTGCTGCGGTGTTCGGTGCAGAAGATATCACTAAAATCTCCATTGTCGGCGTTGGCATGCGAAATCACTCCGGTATTGCCTCCACCATGTTTTCAGTACTGGCCAGAGAGGGGATTAATATCTCGATGATTTCCACATCCGAGATCAAAGTTTCCTGCATCATCGAGGAAAAATATACTGAACTTGCCATTCGGGCTCTCCATGATGCCTTTGAGCTGGACAAGGATAATCAATTAGTGGAAGAATCCCTATAGACCTGAAAACAACCCCCAGTGAATATTACCCCGCACTTATCCGGGGCTGAGGTGACAGACATGTCTCGATATATACAGATCTACGACACAACCCTGCGTGACGGCACCCAGGCGGAAAATTTCAACCTTTCGGCCACTGATAAGGTCATCATCAGTCACAAACTGGACGAGCTGGGGATCGATTTCATCGAAGGCGGCTGGCCGGGAACCAACCCGCTTGCCGTCGAGTTTTTTAAGACCATGCAGGACCGGAATCTCAAACATGCCAAACTGGCAGCTTTTGGTTCCACCCGTCTTTTTTCAAACCCAGTGGACAAAGACGCTAATCTCCAGGCCCTGCTTGATGCCAAAACCCCTGTGATCACCATTTTCGGAAAATCCTGGGATATTCATGTGCACGATGCGTTGCGTATCGAGCTTGAGGACAATCTGCTCATCATTGAAGAATCACTGGCCTATCTCAAGCCCCATGTGGAACAACTTTTCTACGATGCCGAGCATTTTTTCGACGGCTTTAAAAAGAGTAAGGAGTATGCCCTTGCTACCCTTGGTAAAGCCATCGAAGGCGGTGCTGACTGTTTGGTCCTCTGTGATACCAACGGCGGCATGCTGCCCCATGAAGTTGCTCCGATCGTCAAGCAGGTTCAACACTATATCAGTGAGAAGGGGTCAAAAGTTGAGCTTGGAATTCATGTTCATAATGACTCGGAAACAGCAGTGGCCAGCTCTCTCATGGCTGTCGATTCAGGGGTAAACCAGGTTCAAGGTACGATCAACGGCTACGGAGAGCGTTGTGGCAATGCCAACCTGACCTCCATCATTCCTGCAGTTTCGTTGAAGATGGGCTATGACTGCGGAGGAGGGGAGAAGCTGACCCATCTCTTTGAGACATCAAGACTGATCAATGAACTGGCCAACCTGGCCCATGATAAATATCAGCCCTATGTGGGACGCTCCGCTTTTGCCCATAAGGGCGGCATCCACGTTTCAGCGGTGCAGCGCAACCCGCTCACCTATGAGCATATCGAGCCGGAAAAGGTAGGTAATTTACGCAGAATTTTGATTTCAGATCAGGCCGGCAAATCAAATATTCTTTACAAGGCGAAAAAATTCGGCATTGATCTCGAAAGCAACAGTCCCATTGTAGGTTCCATTGTCAAGGAGCTGAAAGAGTTAGAAAACCAGGGATTCCAGTACGAGGGCGCAGAAGCGTCATTTGAACTGCTCATGCGCCGGGCCATGGGGACCCAGCCCCATTTTTTTGAACTGAAAGGCTTTCGTGCCATCAACTCGAAGCAGACAATGGATGAGCCTCCTGAAACCGAGGCCACCATTCGAGCTGAAGTTGGCGGTCACGAGGTCCATGTTGCTGCCATGGGAGATGGCCCGGTCAACGCACTTGATAACGCCCTGCGAAAGGCGTTGACCCGTTTTTATCCAAAGCTTGCCGAGATGGAGCTGGTTGATTACAAGGTGCGGGTACTTACCGGCGAGCATGGCACCGGTGCCAAGGTCAGGGTTCTTGTTGAAACCAGGGATGAGGAAACCAGTTGGGGAACAGTAGGTGTGTCCTACAATATCGTTGAGGCTTCCTGGCAGGCACTGGTTGACGCAATCACCTATAAGCTGATGCGCGATGAGCAGCAGGCATGACGCTAATGCAAATACCGGGCTTAACCGGCCCAAGAAGGATTCCAGGGTAGAGGTGCTTCTCTTCCTCGGAATCCTTTTTTTATTGGTGGGTCTGCTGCCCGAGAAAAAAGAACATGCGCAGGCCAGGGTGGCACCATCAACGCTCTGTTTTGAAAATCATCAACTGGTAACCTGCAGCCATCGACCTGACGAATATGACAAAAAATTGCCAGCGGAACTGACACCATTTTTATTTGAACCGATTCCTATAAATTCAAGTTCAGCTGAACTCCTTGAGACCATACCCGGAATTGGTAAAACCCTTTCGTCTGACATCGTAAAATATCGTCAGAATAGTGGCTTGTTTGAGAAACCTAGAGATCTACTTCAGGTGAAAGGCGTGGGAGAAAAACGCTTAGCCATGTTGCGCAAACATGTCAGTTTCCAGTAGTTCAATCATGCACCAACCAATACCAGCAATACCTAAGCTTCTTATTCTGACCGGCCCAACAGGGGTAGGCAAAACCGACCTCTCTCTTGAAATTTCTCAACTATTTAACTGTGAGATCATCAGTTCTGACTCCATGCAGGTTTACCGGCACATGGATATCGGCACTGCAAAGGCAACTGTGGATGAAAGGGCTCTTGTTCCCCATCATCTCATCGACATCATTGACCCGGATGAAGATTATGATGCTGCCTGTTATGAAAGAGATTCACTGGCAGCTGTAAAAAAGATATTTGAAAAAGGCAGAGTGCCTCTGGTTACCGGTGGCACAGGACTCTATATTCAGGCATTGTGTCAGGGAATTTTTTCTGACGGCCTGTCATTTCCTGAACTAAAAAAACAACTGGCAAACCGGATTGCAACCGAAGGGAAGGAAGCTATTTATCAGGAGCTTTGTAAGGTTGACCCTGTTTCAGCAGAAAGAATTCACCCTAATGATACGCTTAGAATTATCCGAGGCCTTGAAATTTTTCAGGGAAGCGGTAAGCGCTGGAGTGATCACCTCAAAGACCAGAAAAAAAATGAATACACACGTTTTCCAGAAAGACTGGAGATTGGCCTTACCTGTGAGAGAGACAGGTTGTATGATCGAATCAATCGTCGGACAGAGATGATGTTTGAGGCCGGATTTGAAAAAGAGGTGAGAGATCTGCTCGCCCAGGGCTATGGTGAGGAGCTCAAGCCCATGCAGTCCATTGGCTACAGGCACATGATCCAGTATATCAAAGGTGAGTGGAGCCGTAGTCAAACCCTGGAGTTAATGGCCAGAGACACCCGAAGATACGCAAAGAGACAGTACACGTGGTTCAATAATCGCACATCGCTCAAGTGGTTTGATGTGGAGGACAGAACAGCAGTACTCAAAGTGATCCAAAACTGGTGTAGAGAACAAAATATAGCCTAAAGTCCACCGTTTCTTTCAACAATAGCTGGCAGGGATTAGCCACCACCATAGTATTGTTAAATTATTTTTATGATTACATGCTTCGCGCATAATACGTTATAGATGACTAAAATCGCAAAAAAAATTGACGGATATGAGCCCAATATGGACGTGAGGGTCAACGGTAAGGAGGTTGATCCGCTAATTATTCAAATCTGTAAAAAAAGACAACTTGAATCAAAAGAAGAGATTGAATCTTTTCTTCAGCCGAAGCTGGCAGACCTCCCGGATCCTTTCTTGATGAAAGGGATGGATAAGGCGTGTCAGGTCACCAGTGAAGCCATTGAAACAGGGTGTCAAATAATTATCTGTGGTGATTACGATGTGGACGGTGTCAGCGGAACAGCGCTGCTTGTGGATTTTTTTAAGACCATAGGGTTAAGTCCCAAGTACGACATCCCGAACAGGCTAAAAGACGGATACGGACTGAATTTCAATAGATTAAATGAAAAATATGATTTTAATTCGAGCCAGGACCACTTAATAATCACCGTTGATAACGGGATCAGTGCGAATAGAGATATTGCATCTCTTAAAGAGGCGGGGTGCAAGGTCGTCATCACAGACCATCATCAGCCGGGAACTGAAAAAGTTCTGGCGGATGCAGTGCTCAACCCAAACCAATTAAGCTGCAACTTTCCGGATAAGGAGTTGGCCGGAGTCGGCGTAGCCTTTTATTTTATCGCCGGCCTTAGAAAAGAACTGTTTGATAATAACGGGCAAATGGCAGGGCAACCAAGGCCGAATCTTAAAATGTTTATGGATTATGTCAGTCTGGGAACCATTGGTGATCTTGTGCCGATGAGAGGGGCTAACAGGATTCTGACAAGGTCAGGCCTTGAAATCATACAACAGAGGAAAGGGGTTGCGGCATTATTCAGGGAGGCAAATATATTACCTGGAGATATGGTCTGCTCAGAGGACATTGGTTTTCAGATAGGGCCGAGAATAAATGCAGCCGGTAGGCTCGGAAAAGCTGAGATCGCATGTGAAGCAATTATGTCATCTGTCAGATCTTCCGCATTAAAATTGTCAAAGCTGTTAAGCCAACTGAACGAAGAGAGAAAGGGCTTGTGTCTGGAAATCTACGAAAATGTAAGAAAAGATGCAGCGGATGAGGTTGCTGAAGGTCGGAAAATCATAGTAGTCAGGGGGGACTACCACTTCGGTGTTATTGGCATAGTTGCCTCAAGACTTGTTGAGCAACATGGTCTTCCGGTCATCATCTTTTCGGAGGAAACGGATAATGAAGGGGATGTAAAACTTAAGGGTTCTGGCCGTTCTATTGACGGTGTTGACTTGTTTGAGTTATTGACTAGCTGCTACTCAACAATAAACAGGTATGGTGGCCATGCAATGGCGGCAGGGTTGACTGTCGACGAGAACAGGTTTGATGAATTTTACGAACAAATAAATAGTAAAGCTGGACGGTTTGATTGTAATAGAGCCGGAACAATGGATCCAGACACCATTGATGCGGATTATTCAATTTTGCAATTGTTTAAAAATTCATCTTTAATATCAGATCTTTGCATGCTCGAACCGCATGGACCAACCAATCCTCAGCCGATTTTTCGAGATACCGGTGCACAGGTGCAGGCAATAAGTGGCGTGGGTGAAGATAAAAAACATCTTAAAATGGTTTTTGGTGCCGGCACCAACGTGATCCATGGAATTGGTTTTGGTCTTGGTGATAAATCAAAGGGGTTTGATCTGTCCAGGCCCTGTGAAGTAATTTACTCATTAACCATGAATCGTTTTCGTCGACCTCATCAGTGGCAGGTGAGAATTCACAATATTAAACATAACAACTAAGGGACTTAACGACACAAATAGAAATTTAACATAATATACATTATGCGACTTTTGTGATTTGTGTTTAATTTATCCTTCTATTGATATTTGTCCTTTGCCCTGGCAACGTGTCCCTCACCCGGACTGGAACATGTCTTAATTCCCTGGCATTTTTCATAGCAACTGCAGTATATTTTTGAGTTATCGTGCTGACAAAGCGCTAATCTCGCTGCTACTTAATAAAACACCCTGGAGATAATAGGAGAAACATATGGATCGCACTGTCTACAATGAACCGCTGGTCAGTCGTTACACCAGCCTGGAGATGCAACAACTCTTTTCAGAAGAGACCAAGTTCACCACCTGGCGAAAATGCTGGGTTGCTCTCGCTGAAGCACAATACGAGCTTGGGCTTACAGACATTGTAACCTCCGAAATGATCGGCGAGATGAGATCGAACATAAACAATATCGATTATGATACTGCAGCTGCGAAAGAAAAAGAGATACGCCACGATGTGATGGCCCATGTTTTCGAATTCGGTACAAAATGTCCGACAGCTGAGCCAATCATCCACCTCGGCGCAACTTCACAATTTGTTGTCTGTAATACCGACCTGATTGTTCAGAAAAAAGCCTTCGCGCTAATCAAGAAAGGTCTTCTTCAGGTTGTTTCCAATCTCAAAGAATTCTGCATCAAGCATAAAGATCTTCCCACACTTGGTTTCACCCATTATCAACCAGCCCAGCCAACTACTGTTGGAAAGCGAAATACGCTATATATTCAAGATCTGATCATGGATCTGGAGTCCGTTGATTTTTTTCTTTCTCAACTAAAGGCACGTGGCGCCAAGGGCACGGTTGGTACCCAGGCCACGTTCATAGAACTATTCAAGGGCGACGACCAGAAGGTTCGAGATCTTGATATACTTGTCGCTAATAAACTTGGATTTAAGGCCGTTTTCGACGTTACTGGGCAAACATATCCAAGAAAACTCGATCAGAAATTAGCAGAAACACTTGCAGGCATCGCTTCCTCTGCTCATAAATTTGCAGTCGATTTGCGATTACTTTCCAATCTCAAAATGCAGGAAGAACCATTTGCTGCTAAACAAACCGGTTCTTCAGCTATGGCGTATAAACGGAATCCAATGCGCTCTGAAAGGATGACCGGCCTTAGTCGTAAACTGATGGGCCTTCCTGTGAATTTTGCATCGACATTTGGCAACCAATGGTTCGAGCGCACCCTTGATGATTCAGCCATCAGGCGCATGGATATACCCCAGGCCTTTTTGCTCTGTGACGCCATATTAAAGTTATATGTTAACATTACATCTAATATGGTTGTCTTTCCTAAACAAATTGAACGTCATCTGCGAATGGAATTACCGTTCATGTCCACCGAAAAAATCCTCATGGCAGCCGTTGAAAAAGGTGAAAGTCGACAGGAAATGCACGAAGTTGTAAAGGAGCACTCACTTGCCGCAGGCAAAATCGTTAAAGAGGAGGGTCTTGACAACGACCTGCTTCAGCGGCTGGGAGAAGATAAGCGAATTCCCTTCTCATTTAACGAACTTGAACAACTGGTTGGCGACTATACTCAATTCACCGGCAGGGCGGCAGCGCAGACTGAAGAATATATCAGTGAAGTTGTCTCTACCCTGCTCCACCAGCGCTCTGGCGAGATGGGAGAGATCGACTCTTCACTTTCAGTATAGAACAGTTCAATGAAACTGGAACATATCTACCTGAAGATTGACCCGAGTCGTTTTCATTATTTAAAATTTATTCTTGAAGGCTACGACGGTCTCAGCCAATTATCTAACCATGATATCGCCAAAGGAATCGTCCGGCTACGCTATGAAAAATCATGTCAAAAAGAAATGTTTACGCTCCTGGACAGTCTGGCACCGTCAATCAGCTCCTTTTAAGCAATAGCAAAGTATGAAACCTCAAGCCTTTTATATCAAAACATTTGGCTGTCAGATGAATATTCGGGATTCCGAGATCATGGCCCAAAACCTCTACCTGGATGGTATGATTGAAACAATGGAGCCTGATCATGCTGATATAGTGATTCTCAACACCTGTTCAATTCGTGCAAAAGCTGAACAGAAAGTTATGAGTCTTCTTGGCCAACTGCGCAAATTCAAAAAAGCTCACCCGGCCATGAAGATATGTGTTGCCGGCTGCGTAGCGCAGCAGGAGGGACAGGAGTTGATCAAGCGGTTCCCACACGTCAATCTTGTTGTTGGCACCCAGCACATATATCGGATCAGTAAACTTTTGTCTCAATGTGCAGACCATTCCCACACAGTAACAGAACTCTCGTCGAGCTATCGGATACCTAATTTTATACCCGAACCCACTGATGACAAAACAAATACACCGTCAGAGGGGGAGTTTGAGTTTAAGAAGTTCGTCACCATCATGCAAGGCTGCAACAACTTTTGCACATACTGTGTAGTTCCTTACACTCGTGGGCGTGAGGTGTCCCGCCCTGCGTCAGATATTATTGAAGAGATTCGGGCCCTTGTTGAAAGCGGTGTTCGGGAAATCACTCTTCTCGGTCAAAATGTTAACTCTTATGGACAGACCAATACGGTGACCGGGGACAACACTCCTCTCACCTTTGCCGGTCTGCTGCACCAGGTTGCTGCCATCGATGGAATTGTTCGACTCAGGTTCACCACCTCCAACCCAAAAGATCTCTCTGATGAATTGATGGCCTGTTTTGGCGAAGTTGATATTCTCTGCCCTCAGTTCCACCTGCCTGTTCAATCGGGGTCTGATAGAGTTTTGACCCGCATGAATCGCAAGTACACTGTGGAGCAGTATCTTGAAAAAGTAGCAAGGCTTCGGCACTATAGGCCTGATATCGCCATTTCAACTGATATGATTATCGGGTTTCCCGGTGAAAGCGATGATGACTTTGAGGCGACCATGGCCCTTCTTGAGGAGGTTCGCTATCACGGATCTTTTTCCTTTAAGTATTCCGACCGTCCCGGAACCCGTTCGGCAGAATTCGATGAAAAGGTGGCTGAAGATGTGAAGGGGGTGCGGTTGTCACGCTTTCAAAAGCGACAGGATGAGATCAGTCTGAAGCACAACCAGAAATTTGTTGGAACCAGTGTCGAAGTCATGGTCGAGCGAAATGACCATGATTCCTTTAATGGCCGCACCACAACCAACCATATCGTTCACATCGACGGTGAATGCGATGCTCTGCCCGGTGATCTGTTACTGGTCCAAATTAATCATGCCGGCCAACACTCCCTAAAGGGTTTTCTTAAGAAATAGCGACAACAGACTAAAATAAGGTAATAAAATGATAGATCTGCATACTCACACTTTCCTGAGTGATGGAGCACTTGTACCGGCTGAGCAACTGCGCAGAGTTGAGGTGCTCGGCTACCAGGCTGTGGCCATCACCGACCATGCCGACAGTTCCAATATGGACTTTCTCATTCCCCGGATTGTCCAGGCGGCAAAGGACCTCAATCGTCACTCAAAAACGCGGCTTATCCCGGGTATTGAGCTGACCCATGTCCCTCCCCCGCTCATCGCGTCATTTACAAAAAAAGCAAGGGAGCTTGGTGCGCAGGTAGTGGTGGTTCATGGTGAGACCATCACCGAACCGGTTGCTCCCGGGACCAACCGGGCGGCTCTAGAGGCAGGAGTTGACGTGCTTTCCCATCCGGGAATGCTCAGTGAAGAAGATGCAAAACTAGCGGCAGAAAAGAAGATCTTTCTCGAATTGACCGGACGAAAGGGCCACTCATTGACGAACGGCCACGTGGCAACACTTGGTGCTCGAGTTGGTGCGCCGCTTGCGGTCAATGCGGATGCCCATAGCCCCGGAGATTTCCTCACAAAAGAGATGGCAAGACTTGTCGCTCTCGGGGCCGGTGTCACCGAGGAAGATTATGCGAAAATAAGGGCTTCGATGGCAGATTTTGTGGCAGGTCTGGCTCCTCTCTAACCAGCTATCTTTTC
>JBDLID010000023.1:0-30224 GCA_039715055.1 Thermodesulfobacteriota bacterium
TCGCGCAGGACAACGAGGCCCTTTTGCAACTCATCGTCGCCGATGATGCAGACATAATCTGCCCCGTTTTTGTTGGCCTGCTTCATCTGGCTCTTGAGGCTGCGGCCTTCAATGTCCATGGCCGCTCGCAGACCTGATCTGCGGAGCTGGTGAACCAGTCCGTAGGTAGTATCGGAAGCGGTCTCGCCCAGGCCAACGACAAAAATATCAAGTTCTGCCGGTTCTGCAGTTCTGCTTTCCTGCTGGTCAAGGAGCAGTGCCAGCCGCTCGATACCTATGGCAAAGCCGATGCCGGGCTGATTTTTTGGTCCGCCAAGCTGCTCGATCAGGCCGTCGTAACGTCCGCCTGCCCCGACTGCCGCCTGGGCGCCGAGATCAGTGGTGAGAAACTCAAAGGTGGTCCTGGTGTAATAATCAAGCCCTCGAACCATGAATTTGTTGAGACGGTACTTGACACCCAGCCGTTTCAGGCCACTGGTAACCAAGTCAAAATGGCTGGAGCATGAATCGCAGAGATGGTCGAGGATGGACGGTGCCTCACTGACCTGTTCCCGGCAATTCGGGTTTTTACAGTCAAGCACCCGGAGCGGGTTGGTTGTGCTCCGCCTTTTGCAGTCGCTGCAGAGCTGGTCCATTCGTGCGTCGAGAAATGACAGCAAGGCCTGGCGGAATTCGGGACGACAGGCGGGGCAGCCAAGGGAGTTGAGTTCAAGGCTGACATCGAGTTCAAGCTCCTCGAAAAAGAGGGCGCCCATAGCCATCAGCTCTGCATCGGCCAGCGGGTTGTCGGTTCCGATGATTTCAACATCCATCTGATGAAACTGGCGCAGGCGACCTTTCTGGGGTCGTTCATGACGAAACATGGGGCCGATGGTGAAGAGGCGCTGAACCGGTTTTTTGACGTGGAGGCCGTGCTGGATATAGGCCCGCAGCAGTCCTGCGGTTGCCTCGGGGCGCATGGTGATCTGTTTGTCGACAAAGGTGTACATCTCCTTTTCGACAATATCAGTTGCCTCGCCGATGGACCTGGCAAAGAGCTCAGTCTTTTCCAGGATTGGAAGACGGATCTCCGAGAAATTGAATCGTCCAAACAGATCGCGGCCAAAGGATTCCAGCCGTTGCCAGGTCTCCACTTCACCGGGAATGATATCTTTGAAACCGTTGAGAGCTTTGATGGTCACAAGCCTCTCCTTATCATGATCAGAGTCGACCCGGGCCCTGGAAGGCATCGGTCACCCTGTTGTTAAATTTTATCAAATGCAAAACCATAAAAATAAACTGCAAAAAATTAGAAAAGTCAAGCTTACTGCGGACTGGAACAGGGAAATCTGAAAACAACGAGAAACCAACCATGACCGGGTCCGCCATTCTTACCGGCTTTGCTTGACAAAAGGTGAGAAAATATGCATTATCAATCTTTTCGGCGGGGATGGTTTAGAAAAAATCAGGCCATGTCGCCATTGATTGTTGATAATTATAGATTATTTCCATTTGTTTCAGTCTGCTCCACGAACTGATCGATCCTTTCAGCTTAGTCTTTTATTTAGTGAAAGTGACCTTGCGGATGGACTAATGAGGAGTTTTACAGCCATATGAAATTACCGCCTCTCAAGATTGCAGATCTCACAGCCAGAGTCCCCCTGATTCAGGGCGGTATGTCTATCCGGGTTTCAACATCCGCGCTGGCGTCACCGGTGGCGAATTGCGGAGGAATAGGGGTTATCGGCGGTTCTGCAATTCCAGTTGACGAGCTGCAGGCTGATATCAGGAAGGCCAAGGCAAACAGTGACGGAATCATTGCCGTCAACATCATGTATGCCATGAAAAATTTTTATAGCCTGGTAATGGGCTCCATTGAAGCCGGAGTGGACATGATCATTACCGGTGCCGGTTTTTCCCGTGATATTTTCAAGATCGGTCGGGAACATTCCATGCCCATTGCCATGATCGTTTCGTCTCCCGGTATGGCCAAGCTTGCCGAAAGACTTGGGGCCGCCGCCGTCATTGTCGAGGCCTGTGAGGCCGGTGGACATCTCGGTACCGATCGCCCGCTGCGGGAGATTTTTCCTCCCATCCGTGACGTGATCACTAAGGTGCCGCTCATTGCCGCAGGCGGTATTACCAACGGATACGAGATGGCGGAGATGATGGACAAGTATGGTGCCGACGGTATCCAGATCGCTTCAAGGTTTGTTCTCAGCGAGGAGTGTGATGTGGCCCCGGAGTTTAAACAGGCCTACCTCGATGCCCAAAAGGATGATATCGTCCTCACTACCTCGCCGGTGGGCCTGCCCGGCCGGGCTATCAGAACTCCCTTTGTCAAGGCCATGGCCGACGGTGAAGATCTTTCCACCAAGACCTGTGAGTTCAAGTGTTTGAAAAAGTGTGACCACCA
Source organism: Thermodesulfobacteriota bacterium (assembly GCA_039715055.1). Taxonomy (GTDB): domain Bacteria; phylum Desulfobacterota; class Desulfobulbia; order Desulfobulbales; family Desulfocapsaceae; genus JBDLID01. The sequence continues at coordinate 2,396 of JBDLID010000023.1, forward strand.
TTACTGCATCAGCGAGCGACTGACCAAATCCCGGGACGGGAACATCGAAGAGGGGCTCGTTTTTTCCGGGGCCAATACCTACAAGATGAATGAGATCCTCCCTGTCGCAGAGATTTTCAAGCGTTTTGTTGAGCAGGCTGAGTCAGTCTTTAAAGAAGGGCGCGGTTTTAACCCTGCCTGACACGTTGCCCGCATGCACTCCTCTGTGATTCATCGTCAAATTCAGGTCGGTGGATCCAGTCGGGTTTTCTCTGCCCATATAATCAAATGAAACATTCCGGATCGAGCAATAGTCGTGCCTACCCCGCTGATCCCGTTGTCATCGGCAGCGACGATCATCCCATCGGGCCGGAGTTGATCGATGCTGATGCCCGCAAGGTGCTGCGGCGTCTCTGGGACGCCGGCTATAAGGCATACCTGGTTGGGGGAGGAGTAAGAGACCTTTATCTCGGCAGGACCCCCAAGGATTTTGATATCAGTACGGAGGCCCGCCCCGGCCAGATTCGTAAGTTGTTTCGCAACAGCCAGACCATCGGTCGTCGTTTTCGGCTTGTTCAGATTTTTTTTCACGGTGGTAAGGTCGTCGAGGTTTCCACCCTGCGTTCTTTGTCCGAGCATGATCTGGACGGCCCCGAGGCGGTGCTCGCCCCCAACAACACCTTCGGCACTCTCGATGAAGATGCGCAGCGTCGTGACCTGACCATCAACTCTTTATTCTACAGCCTCAACGACAATAGTATCATCGATTATGTAGGCGGCATCACAGACCTTGATCGATCGGTGATCAGGATCGTCGGCGATCCCGAGCGGCGGATCAACCGTGATCCGGTTCGGATGTTGCGGGCCGTCAGGCATGGAGCGCGCCTGGGATTCACCATTGAGGAAAAAAGCCTGACAGCCATTCGGAGTCATCATCGAGCGTTGTCTCTCTGTCCGCCATCGAGGCTTCGTGATGAACTGTTCAAGGACCTCCAGAGCGGCAGCCTCAGTGAGTGGTTCAGGCTGATGCATGAGGCTGATCTGTTTTGTGACCTGGTTCCTCTCTACCAGGGTGTGCTTTATAAAAAAGGAGCAGGTTCTGAAACCGGTCGGGAACAGCTGGAGCGAATATTCCCGGTGGTTGACCGGATTGTTGCAAAACTCAAGGCAGACACTCATGCCGTCCCTCTGCCTAACTATTTCCTCCTTGCCCTGCTGCTGCTTCCCTGGGCTGATATCAGTTTCAGTCTCGTTGAGAAAAGACGCAAGGGAAGAGAGGCTTTTCAACTGACAAAAGCAATACGTGTATCTCTTGATGAGGGTCTCGGTCAGCAGCTCAACCTGCGCCGCAGCCTGCGCCAGGAGATAACGACCCTGCTGGCTAACCTGCCGCTTTTTTTACTTCACGACAAAGACGGTAACTTGCCGAAGTGGCTGAAGAAAAAAAGTTATTTTGAGATGTGTCAGCTCTTCTATCGCTGCTATCTGGAGGCGTGGCAGAAAGGGACAGTTGACGACGAGCTTCTACACCTATCATCCCCCGCAGCTGCTGATTCGCGACGCGGCCGCCCTTCCAGAAAACGATCCTCCCGCTCACGGACCCGGCCGTCTTTTGCCCATGGTGCAAAGAGCGGTATTTTCGGCTTTAAAAAGTAGTATTTTTTCTCTGGCAGTCCTTTTTTTTTATAAGCTAACGTACGGATTATGCTCTTTTTTTACCCTTGTTGTGATGTGTTGATTGTTGTTATCAATATTAGTGATAAGCGTTGACGTGAATTTCTTTGACATCGATAAGCTGTTACCCCTATTGTTGAGATGTAACCACCTGCGTAGACAGTGAAATGATAGCGTTTTGCCTGTCAGGAGGACAGCGTGGTCTACAGCATATTTTGCCACCACATCAATTTTTTTTAACAAGGGGTAGGGTATGGACGAGAGGGACCTTCGGCTCAATCGGCACGGATTCCTTAAAGGCTGCAGCGACTGCCATGGGGCTTTCTGATGCTATGATTCCAAAACTTGTCGAGGCGGCTGATTCCGCTGAGCGGCCACCGGTGGTCTGGAACGATATTCGCTCCCCGGAGGGATTGATTTCTTCCATCTTTACCGGAAACAAGTTTAAAGCGGACAAAGCATCGTAGGAGGTTGCTGTCAACTTCAGAATGTCTTGTGTTCTACCAGTAATAGCGAAACATGTTTAGGTGCTGTAAATGAACGGCTATCAGCAGCAGGGGCTGAGGCTCATCGTCCGCGGTGTTGTTCAGGGCGTTGGCTTCCGCCCCTTTGTCTATCGTCTGGCCGGACGCTGCCAGCTCTGCGGCTCGGTTTCCAACTGCGGCGAAGGTGTGGAGATTCGCCTCCAGGGAAGCCGCCATAAGCTTGCTCTATTTGTTGAGGCCCTTCAGGCTGAATCACCGGTGCTGGCGTCCATCGATTCCGTGGAACAGTCAACCGTTGCGGTGGACAGCCGCTGCGACTCTTTTGAGATCTCCGTCAGTAATAACGGCCAGAACAGTTCCGCCCTGATCCCGCCTGATGTCCGGATTTGCGATGACTGTCTCTCTGAGATCCTATCGCCTGCCGACAGGCGTTACGGCTATCCCTTTACCAACTGCACCAACTGCGGCCCCCGTTTCACCATTGTCCAGTCAATTCCCTATGACCGGCCCATGACCTCGATGCGTGACTTTGCAATGTGCAGCAGCTGTCAGGCCGAGTACGATGATCCCCTTGACCGGCGTTTTCATGCCCAGCCCAACGGCTGTTCATCCTGTGGGCCACAGCTCTCTTTCCATGAAGGTGACGGAAGTGTGAAGAAAGGCTGCGACCCGCTGGCCGAGTCGGTTCAACGCCTTCTTCGGGGTGAGATTCTCGGCCTGCGCGGGCTGGGCGGTTTCCATCTGGTGGTTGACGGTGAAAACAGTGAGGCCATAGCGCGCCTCCGCCGGAAAAAGAACCGGAAATTAAAACCGCTGGCAGTGATGGTGAAGGATCTTGAACGGGCGGCGGAGTTATGTTGTCTTTCTTCGGTAGAGAGGACTCTCTTCCATGGTCCCCAGTGCCCCATTGTTCTTCTCCCCCTTCAGCCGGATATTGACCTCCCCGAAAACCTTGCCCCCGGCATGGGTGAGCTGGGGGTGGTGCTGCCCTATACCGGACACCACTTTCTTCTCTTTGCAGATCCCGACTGCCCGCACCTCCTCGTCATGACCAGCGGCAACCGCAGCGGGGAGCCGATCTGTACCGGAAACGAGGACGGTCTTTTGAAACTATCCGGAATTGCAGACTGTTTTCTTCTTCATAATCGTGATATTGTCAGTCGAGTAGATGATTCGGTGGCCCGGGTCATGGACGGCAAAGCACGTCTGCTGCGCCGGGCCAGGGGCTACGTTCCCAAGGGATTGAAACTGCCCTGGAAACTGCCGCCGCTTCTTGGTTGCGGGGCCCATTTGAAATCCACCGTCTGCGTGGCGTCCGGCAATACGGCCTGGCTCAGCCAGCATATCGGAGATCTTTCCGGTCCCGAGTCGCTGGAGTTTTATGAAGAGACCATTGGTCACGTTGAGAGAATCGTTGAGATTGAGCCGGAAATTGCCGTATGTGATCTCCATCCCGACTACCTCTCCAGCCGGTACGCGGAGCAGAGCGGCCTGCCGCTGTACCGTGTTCAGCATCACCATGCCCATGTGGCGGCGGTGATGGCGGAAAATGGATTGGATGAGGAGGTCATAGGCGTTGTGCTTGACGGCGCAGGTTTCGGTCCTGATAATACAATATGGGGCGGGGAGCTGCTGGTGGCCACGCCGACTCATTATCAGCGTGTGGGCCATCTTGAGCAACTGCCTCTGCCTGGTGGTGATGCGGCGGCAGAGGCTCCCTGGCGAATGGGAATGGCGCTTCTTTTTCACTGTCTGGCTGAAGAGCTGGATGATACGGTGGTGGAAGAGTTCTTTCCGCAGATTGATATATCAAAGCACAGGATTCTGCTGCAGATGATGGAAGAGGGGTTCAACACTCCTCTGACTTCAAGCGGCGGAAGACTCTTTGACGGAGTGGCCTCTCTTCTCGGTCTTTGCTGTTTTTCTGATTTTGAGGGGCAGGCAGCCATGGAGCTTGAGGCCCTGGCAGCCAGGGCAGGCGGGGACGAACTTCCGTCATTTCCGATCCGGCTGGAAGAACAGAAAGGCTGCAGGGTTCTCAGCTGCGGCCCCATGGTCAGCAGTCTGATTGGAGAACTCAGGCAGGGAACTGACAGAGGGCTGCTGGCCCTGGCATTTCATCAGTGGCTCTGTCGCGGGTTTGCGAAACTGGTCCTTGCTGAACACCAGAAGAGCAGCCGGACCGTGGTACTTGGCGGCGGCTGTTTTCAGAATAAAATTTTATTTGAGACCTTGACTGATACGCTCAGGGGCGCTGGACTGGATGTGGTCAGCGGTGGTGAGGTCCCGATCAATGACGGCGGTTTGTCCCTCGGGCAGGCCGTCATAGGAGGATTGCTTCATGTGTCTGGCAGTACCCATGCGGGTGATTGAAATAACCGGGGATCCGGATGACTTTCTGAATAAACAGGCGGCACAGGTTGAGAGTGAAGGTATCGAAAAAGAGATTCGTCTCGATGTGGTTGACCACTGGCCGGCAGTTGGTGATTATGTCATTATTCATGCCGGCTTTGCCATTCATACCCTGTCGCCGGAGGAGGCTGAACGGAATCTGGAACTGATGCGGGAGATGGCTCGTGGACTCGATGAGATGACTGAAGGCGGGAACTGAGCATGAAGTATCTCAAGGAGTTCCGGGATCGTCAGTTGACCACCTCGCTCATAAAGCGACTGGAAGAATCAGTGACCGGCCCCATGCGGATCATGGAGGTCTGCGGCACTCACACCATGGCCATCTTTCGCAACGGGCTTCGCTCCCTGCTGCCGGAAGAGCTCGAGCTGGTCTCTGGTCCCGGCTGCCCGGTCTGTGTCACTTCTGCCGGTCACATCGATGCCTTTATCTCCATGGCCGATCAACCCCGAAATCATCTCGCCGTGTTCGGTGATCTCTTTCGGGTTCCCGGCAGTAACGGTTCACTCAGCGAGGCATCCAGCCGGGGCGCAAGAGTGGATATCGTCTACTCCCCCATGGACGCCCTGGAGCTTGCCGTAAAAAACCCTGATGAGCTGGTGGTCTTTCTCGGAGTCGGTTTTGAGACCACCACCCCTGCAGTGGCCGCCACCATCATGGCGGCGAATGTACAAAAAATTGACAACTTTATCGTCTTTTCCACCCAGAAAGTGATGCCCCCGCCGCTTCATGCCCTGCTGGGAGACCCGGAACTCAATATCGACGGGCTCCTCTGTCCAGGCCATGTCAGTGCCATAATCGGCTCCGATGCCTATTTGGATTTTGCCAAGCAGTATGGTCTGTCCTGTGTAGTGGCAGGATTTGAGGCCGCCGATATCCTTCAGGGGTTGATCATGCTTGGTCGTCAGCATGGCGAGGGCAGGGCTGAGGTGGAAAACGGTTATACCAGGCTTGTCAGTCGTGAGGGGAACAGGCGTGCCCGCGATATGGTGGATGAGGTTTTTGAAGCGGTGGATAGTCCCTGGCGCGGTCTCGGCGTGATCAAGGACTCCGGCCTTGCGATCCGGGAAAAGTATGAGCAGTTTGACGCTGAAAAAAGACTGAAGTTGACTATTGAAGATGTTGAGGAACCAAAGGGCTGTCTCTGCGGCCAGGTCCTGAAGGGAATATGCCGGCCGCCTGACTGTCCGCTTTTCGGCCGCCGTTGTACAGAGACAAATCCCATCGGCCCCTGTATGGTTTCCAGCGAGGGGACCTGTGCAGCCTATTATAAGTATGGCACTGGTCAGTAGGTTCTGCCCTGAGCAGGAAAAAGAGAAGTGGAGCAGTTAAGTTTAAAAGTCCACTGGAATTGAAGAGGTAATATGCAGCAGGACAGGATCCTTCTGGATCACGGCAGTGGAGGAACGGCAAGCAAGCAGCTCATCGAGGAGCTGTTTTTAAAGTACCTGGATGACCCGGTGCTCAGCTCCCTTCAGGATTGTGCCGTCATTGACAATCAAGCCGGTCGTCTGGCCTTTTCCACTGACAGTTATGTGGTGGATCCGCTTTTTTTCCCGGGTGGTGATATCGGCAGTCTTGCGGTACATGGAACCGTCAATGACCTGGCCATGGGGGGAGCCCGGCCAATTGGTTTGAGCCTGGCGTTGATTCTTGAGGAAGGTCTGTTGTTTGAGACCCTGGAGCGGGTTGTGGCCTCTGTGGCCCGTTGCTCCAAAGAGTGCGGTGTCCCGGTTCTCACCGGCGACACCAAGGTGGTGCCAAAGGGAAAGGGCGATCTCGTCTTCATCAACACCTCCGGCATCGGCATGGTTAAAGAAGGTGTTGATCTCTCACCAACAAAGGTCAGGGACGGAGATGTGGTCATTCTGTCGGGTGGGATGGGTGATCACGGGGTTACAATCATGACCCGCCGGGCCGGTATCGAGCTCAAAGGAGCACTGCGAAGTGATTCGGCACCGCTGCATATGATGGTGAGTTCTCTCCTCAACGGGCTGCCTGCGGGCACTGTTCACTGTTTACGGGATCCAACCAGGGGTGGGGTGGCGACGACGCTTAATGAAATTGCTGAAAGCTGCGGTCTGGCCATAATCGTCGAAGAAGACGATGTACCCATTCATCCCGAGGTTGCCTCCGGCTGTGAAATTCTTGGCCTTGACCCGTTTCACCTGGCCAATGAGGGGAAGTGCCTGGCCATTGTCGATGGAGCGGTTGGTGAGCGTGCCCTGGAGATAATCCGTCAGGCTCCCCATGGTGAGGAGGCAGAGATAATCGGTACCGTAGCATCTGGTGAGCGCGGAGGGCGGGTGATCCTCAACACCGGAATCGGCGGCCGGCGGATCGTCACCTCCCTGCATGGCAATCCGTTGCCGCGAATCTGTTGAGAAGAGAATATAATGATGACAGAACCATTGGATAATAATGAGAAAAAATTGACCGGAATCCTCGGTACCGGCAACCTGCTTCTGGGGGATGAAGGCTTTGGCGTCCATGTGGTGCACCACATGGAGAAAAATTACCTGTTCCCGGAAGAGGTCAAAGTCATCGATTGCGGGACAGCCGGAATCTACATGGCACCCTTTCTTGAGGAGTGTGATCCTATTTATGTGGTCGACGTCGTAGCAGTGGAGGGTGAGCCCGGCTCCATACACCATTTTCACATCGACGAAATTCGGTCCGGGACAATCTCGTCCAAGATGTCGCCTCACCAGCTTGGGCTGGTTGAAATGCTCGATATCTGCAGGCTGCGTGATGTCGGGCCGGAGAGTGTGGAGTTTTTCTGCGTGGTGCCTGAACAGCTGGACACCGGAGTGACTCTTTCCCCTGTGGTTGAAGCCCGGGTTTCTCAAGTGGCTGACCAACTGGTTGCAAGGCTCGAAGATGACGGCCTGAGCGTCAAAAAAAGACAGGAATAGGTCATGCACGAGTTTTCACTTGCCCAGTCTCTCATGGCCCAGCTGACCGACCTGGTTGAAGAACATGGAAAGGGGCGGGTCACCAGGGTCACCATGGAGGTCGGTCCCCTTTCCGGAGTGGTGGTAGACTCATTTTGCTTTGGTTTTGACTGTCTTGCCGCGGAAAACGAAAAGACCGCGGGAGCCGAGCTGAAGATTGTTGAACTCCCGGTGAGCTACTCCTGCCTGGATTGCGGCCATGAGACCGTTGAAGAAAGAGACAGACCGGCCCGCTGTGGCCGTTGCGGATCTGAATTCTTCCATGCCAGCGGCGGTGATGAGCTGATTCTCAAGGAAGTTGAGCTGGAGTAAACGAGCAGGAGATGAGTAAATCAATGTGTGTTTTGAAAAAAATGAGATGAGGATTCGATCTTCCAGATGAACCGCATTATTTCGCCCAGAATGGAGTCAGTTCGATTTTACGGCGGCCTGCTTGCCATTGCAGCCTGTATCGCATTTTTTCCCTGGTCCAGCCATGGCGCCTCCTCTGCAGACACCGGCTCCGTGATCTCCTGGTCCCTGATTGTCATTGGTCTTGCCGGTGGTCTGGCCCTTTTTCTTTACGGAATGGAGAAGATGAGCCAGGGGTTGAAAAAATCGGCAGGTAACAAGATCCGGGCGATCCTCGGAGCGCTGACAAAAAACAGGCTCCTTGCCCTGGGGATCGGTGCCTTTGTCACCATGGTCATTCAGTCCTCTTCGGCAACGACTGTGATGCTGGTCAGTTTTGTTCAGGCCGAGCTCATCAGTTTCGGTCGCTCCATGGCCGTCATCCTCGGGGCCAATATCGGCACCACTGTCACCGCCCAGATGGTGGCATTCAAATTGACCGACTACGCCCTGCTCATCATTGCCCTTGGTTTTGGCGCCCGTTTTTTCTCTCAGCGCAAACAGGTGAAGGCGGCCGGTGACATTGTTCTCGGATTTGGCATCCTCTTCTTCGGTATGAAGATAATGAGTGATGCAATGAGCCCCCTGAGGGATTATCCCGCATTTTTACAGGCCCTGGAAGGATTGGAGAATCCGTTGTTCGGTGTTGCTGCGGGCGCCCTGTTCACTGCCCTTGTGCAGAGCTCCAGTGCTTCGACCGGTGTGGTGATTGTTCTTGCCCAACAGGGGCTGTTGAGTCTTTCCGGCGGGATAGCTGTTATCCTGGGAGCCAACATCGGTACCTGTGTGACGGCGGGTCTGGCCAGTATCGGCACCGGCCGGGAGGCCAAGCGGGTTGCTCTTGCCCATGTGGTTTTCAATATCGGCGGGGTACTGCTCTTTGTCTTCTGGATTCCGGAATTTGCCGATCTGATGAAGGATTTGAGCGGATCGCTCAACCTGGGGGTTGCCCGCCAGATCGCCAATGCTCACACCTGTTTCAACATCTGCGCCGCGCTGCTGTTTTTGCCCTTTACCGGTGTCCTGGTGCGGTTAATCAACCTGCTGCTGCCCGATGTCAGCCAGCCCCAGTCCATGCTGCCCCAAGTCTGGTATCTTGACAAGGCGATGATCACTACCCCGCCCCTGGCCCTTGAACTGGCCCAGGCCGAGATTGCCCGCATGGTGAAACTGTTGAACCGGATGCACCAGGCATTGATCCGCCCTATTTTTTCCGAGGAGGAACAGCCTGACAAGATTTTCCCCCAGCTGACCCGGTTGGAAGGGGTGCAGATGCGGGAAAAGAAACTGCTCTTTCTGGAGCATGAGGTACGAAATTACCTGCTCCAGGTGAGCGGTCAGGAGCTTGATGAGCGTCAGGCCAACGAAGCTACGGGGATGATCGCGGTACTGGATAACATGCACCAGATGAATGAGGTGCTGATGCGCTCGATTTATCCCATTATTGAAGAGAAAAAAGGAGTTGCCAGTGATTTTTCCGGTGAAGGAAAGGTGGAGCTCATCGAGTACCACACCAAGATCGGCAAGCAGCTTTCACGGCTGGAGGAGCTGGTCACCACCAAACGTTTGAGCATGGCCCAGAAGCTTGAGATTCGAAAGGAAAGGTATGTCGGTCTCGATAATCGCTATCGCCGCCGGCATCTTGCCAGGCTGCTGGAAGAGCGGCCCGAGGCACTGGAAACCCATCGTTTTCACATGGAGCTGATGGATGGTATGCGGCAGCTCAATATCTATGTGGCCGAGATGGCGCGTATACTGCTCAGCTACGGGTTTGTTGTCGGTGAAAAGGGTGAAAGTCAGAAGGAGCCGGACGATTTAAAATCCAAAGAGGAAGAGAAATGATTGGGTTGACTCGCTGATCACAGGTGGTAAGGCTGAACAGTTACACAGAAATGACACTATTGTCTGAAGTTGGGTTGAGTAATCTTTGAAGAACGGGAGAAAGAGATGTGTGATTCATGTGGGTGTGATTTAGGCCGGAAAGGAGACCCGGAGGTCATCGAAGTGCACCGCAGCCTGCTGGCTGCAAACCAGGAGCTGGCCACTAAGAACAAGGCCCATATCGAGGCCATGGGGGCGGTGGCGATCAACCTGATCTCCAGTCCCGGTTCAGGTAAAACCACCCTGCTGGAGCAGACCATCGAGCGACTGGACAAGCGTTTTCGTATTGGTGTGATCGAAGGTGATATTGAAACCGATCGTGATGCCGAACGGATTCGCAAGAAAGGAGTGCCGGTGGTCCAGCTCACCACCGGCGGTGCCTGTCACCTGGATGCCGCCCTGGTCCATAAGGGCATTCACCGGCTGCAAAAGGAGCCTGGAGGTGACAAACTGGATCTGCTGTTCATCGAAAATGTCGGCAACCTGGTCTGCCCGGCAACTTTCGATCTGGGTGAGCATCAGCGAGTGGTGGCTGTCTCGGTGCCGGAAGGGCCAGACAAACCGGCAAAGTATCCAAAACCCTTTATCAGTTCCCAGGTCTTTCTCATCACCAAGACCGACCTGCTGGCCTATTTTGATTTTGAGGTAGAGGAGGCCAGCCGGGAGGCGCTTCTCCTTAATCCCGGTTTGAAGGTGATGCCCATGTCCGCAACAACTGGAGATGGGTTTGACGCCTGGCTGGACTACCTGACGGAGCTGGCATCAGTCTGAAAAGAGTGTATCTGTTCAGCCAAAAGCTAAAAACATTAACAGCTACTCCTGGGCCTTGCGGATATCAGCGAGCATTTCCCGGCCGCCGTTTTCGAGGATGTAACGACCGGCCTCGGTTCCGATCCTTTCGGCTTCCGTACGGGGGCCGCTGACCTGGTGACGGAGGATACTGCTGCCGTCAAGGGCGGCAAGACCACAGGTGAGAGTCACTGTTGAGTCGTCGAGGACGGCAAGACCGAAGGCCGGAATGGAGCATCCCCCCTCAAGCTCCTTGAGGTAGGCGCGTTCGGCAAGCAAACAGTCTTCGCTGTCGCGGTTGTTGAGGCAGGCGCGGATGCGTTCTTTTTTCTCCCCGTCAAGAATTCCCGCAGCCTCAATGGCGATACAGCCCTGACCCACCGGCGGGACGAACTCGGTTTCTGAAAAAGTCTTGACGATGAGGTCGCCATACTCCATGCGTTTGACCCCGGCATAGGCAAGCAGCAGTGCGTCACAGTCGCCGTCCCGCATCTTTTTAATCCGGGTCTGCAGGTTACCGCGCATGTCCACGGCCTCCACATGGGGGTAGAAGTGGCGGAGCATGGCCCTCCGTCGTACCGAGGAGGTGCCGATGCGAATGGGCCTGGTGGTATCGTTAATATCGATTGTCCGGTCATCTGCAACGAGGACATCGTTGACCTGTTCCCTCTCGGTGAAGGCGATCAGGGAAAAATCGTCCGGGAGATGGGACTGCATGTCCTTGGCACTGTGCACGGCAATGTCGGTTTCCCCTTTGGCCAGCTGTTCGTCCAGTTCTTCGGTGAAAACCCCCTTGGAGCCGATTTTGGCGATGGAGACATCAAGAATTTTGTCACCCTTGGTTTCCATAGTCTTCAGTACTGTCTCCAGCCCCGCCTCGTTGAGCATGGCGGCGACGGTCTCAGTCTGCCACATGGCCAGTTTGCTTTTTCGTGATCCAATGGTGATAGTGGTCATGGCTTTTTTATCGTTGCGGTGCTGATCAGCACCATTTTTTAAATATTTTTGGCAGTGGTTTTACCGTACACTGGAAACCTGCCGGTTCAGCCGGCGAATCACACTGCTCATTGAAACTGGCCGTTTTTACTGTGGGACTGCAAAGTGGTTAATAAAACCCTCTCGCCCTGTATTGTCAACTCTTCCTGAAAGAGCTATCATATCTGAAGGCTCCATGTCTATTCAAAAATCAATGGGTGAGTTTGTAACTCGTTGATTTACCGTCTGGTGATCGGATTATGCTGGTGGGAATTTCAGGTTTATGACATGGAACAATTCAGCCCGAAAGGTAAAACTATCGGCTACCTATCAAAATCAACGCAATATAACTGTTCAGATGCGCTTTTTGCTCTACAATATCCGCTACGGCACCGGCCATGGTGTCGGTTACCATATGCCGCTGCCTTTTGCAGGTTTTTTTAAGCAGAACGATCAGGTTCTCGGCCGCATCGCTGAGTTCATCAAGTCTGTTTCACCCGATGTGGTGGCCCTTATTGAGGTGGATTCAGGTTCATATCGGTCAGCCAGAGACTGCCAGGCGGACCTCATAGCCAGGCGCCTTAATCATTTTCATGTGGTGGAGCCCAAGTACGGCAATGGTTCCCTGGCCAGTCGAATCCCGGTGCTGAATAAGCAGTCCAATGCCCTGCTCACCAACAAGAGTATCGACAGTCATCGTTTTCACTATTTTGAAGAGGGCGTCAAACGACTGGTGATTGAGGTGGAGCTGGAAGAGGTCGCCATTTTTACCGTCCACCTGTCGCTCAAGTATCGCCATCGTCAGCAGCAGCTGGAGCATCTGCACCGATTGATAAAAAATGTTCACAAGCCGGTGATTGTGGCTGGTGATTTCAATACATTTGGTGGTGTGCGGGAACTGGAGCTTTTTCTTGGCGCCAGCGGTCTGAAAAATGCCAATATCGATGACCAGCCGTCCCATCCGAGCCATGCCCCGAAACGGCATCTTGATTTTATTCTCCACTCAGAAGAACTCACAGCAGAGAATTTTCGCATCCCCGATATTCGTCTCTCCGACCACGCGCCCCTGGTCTGCGACTTTACCCTTCACGGTAAACCGGTAACTCGACAGTAAAGATTGCCCCCTGGTCCAGGCTGCTGGTTACACTGATATTTCCGCCATGGGCCTCGATGATCGGCCGGACATAGCTCAGCCCAAGGCCAAGCCCAGGCTGACTGCGGCTGCGGTCTCCACGGTAGAGCCGCTGCCAGATTCGCTGCTGCTCACTCTCCGAGATACCGATCCCCGAGTCGATGAAGCGGGTGATGATCCACTGGTCCCTGAGTTCAGATTCGATACGCACCATACCGTGCTCAGCGGTGTACTTGATTGAGTTGTCGAGAAGATTGGCCCAGGCCTGCCCCATCCTGGTCCGGTCCCCCCTGATCAGAAGATTTTGCTGAAGGTTTGAGCTCAGCGTTATGTTTTTCTCCTCAGCCACATATTCATAAAGTCCAAGTATTTCCGTCAGGCTTCTGCCGATATCAATTGTTTCAAAGTCGAGGGTGATGGTGCCTGCTTCGGCTTCTGCAGTATCCATCATGATCTTGAGGATGGACAGTACCCGTTCCGATTCTTCGAGACAGTCGGAGAGCAGCTGCTGGTACTCGGACTCTGTTCTCTGTGTCTGCAGGCCATATTCAGCCACAGAGCGCAACCGTGCCATGGGCGTTCTGAGATCGTGTGCCACGTTGTCCAGTGACTCCTGCATGGTTTCCACCAGGAGTCGGTTCTGACTGGCGAGTTCGACAAGCCTGTCGTGCAGTGGACTGAGCTCATCTTTTGGTGTGCGCTGAGCGGAACGGTCATTTTTTTTGGAGAGAGTTTCTCCGAGCTCATCAATTCGATTTTTCAGTCGCAATCGTCTGAAAAAGGTCAGGACATAGACGAGGATAATGGACAGCGGCAGCAGGATGAGGGAGGTATTTACTGCAGACGTCCATAGTTTCCGGTAGAGCAATTGGCCGTTTTGGCCGTTGATTCCTGCAAGAAGCCGGATTCCATCTCCAAGCCTTCGGTTGATCACGACCCATCGGCCTTTGGCGTATGGAGGTGTCAGGGAAACCCAGTTCCCATGAAAATCATCCTCCAGTCTGACCAGTGTCTGAAAGTCAACGGGCAGAGAACCCTCTCCACTGAGAACAAGGTGATCGTCTCCCCTGGTGAGCCTGATAAAATCGATCCCGCTGAGTTTTTCCGGCCGCTGTTCCCTGAGAATTGAACCCAGGCCGCCGCGATGAAGCTCCGAGCGTTTGAGGAACCTGTCGACCTGGAGATTAAGTCGGTTGACCTGCTCCTCCTGGATGTGATTTTTTAGCCCGCTGAGATTTATGGTCGAAAACAGAAGCTGGGCAAGGACAAGAAACAGGCCCAGTTGCCAGAAAGATTTGTCCGCCAGTGGGGACAGGAAAAGTCCACGACTATGAGATACGAAGGACATAGCCCATGCCTCTCACCGTATGGATCAGTTTGACTTTGAAATCTTTGTCGACCTTGTTTCTCAGTCGGCAGACAAGAACATCGACCACATTGGTCTGGGGATCGAAGTTGTATCCGTAGACCTGTTCCAGTATGGACGTTTTGGACAGCACCCGTTCCGGATTGCGGAGCATGTATTCGAGGAGGCGATACTCTTTTGTTGGCAGCTCAATCTGGTCGTTGTCACGATAGACCTCGTGCTTGAGCAGATCTATGCGAATATCATGATAGCTCAGTTTAGTCGATTCTGTACTCTTTGTTCCTCTTCTGATGAGTGCCTGGAGCCGGGCGAGGAGTTCTGCAAAGGAAAAAGGCTTGACCAGGTAGTCGTCACCTCCTCTCTGCAGGCCGGCAATACGGTCATCAACGGACTGCTTGGCGCTGAGGATCAACACAGGTGTATTAATTCCCTGTTCCCGTATCTTTTCAATCAGGCTGAGACCGTCAAGTTTCGGGAGCATGATATCGATAACGGCCGCCTCAAATGAGGATCCGCTAGCGGCCAGCAGTCCGTCGATACCGTCGGCGCAGGAGGTGACGGTGTAACCGGCTTCACTGAGCCCCTTTTCAAGATAGGAGCGAAGTCTGGAGTCATCTTCAACAACAAGGAGATGCATGATAATTAGAAGACTGCGGTTTGGAGAGTAACAATCCCGTCAGATGGGACTTTTTAATTTAATGGATCATGGATCGCAACTATTCAGCAAGAAAAGAATATTGCCTATTACACTGAACAGTTACCATGGATCTAAGGATTTTAACCCAATAACAGTTCCGTTGCGACCTGTTATCCCGTTACCATCGCGACAGGCCCTACGGTACGAGAAAAATCCAGAATTACAGGATGTACAAATTTGAATCAGGGAAATATGGTTTGCCAGAAGGCCGGCACCCAGCATCTGTGATTTTGAAATCTTCCAGAAGTTAAAGTAGTTCTCTTTGGCACTATGAGCCGAAAACGATGGAGGCAGTTCTGTGGGGTGGTTGACAAATTCTGCACAGCAGGGGCCAAGGGACGGGCCGACTGAGCTGTGGATATCAGAGGGGTTGCAGCCATAAGTCTCCGCCATCTTAAGAACAGTTTTTTGGATAATATTGATGACGCTGCCGCGCCAGCCGCAGTGTAGTCCGGCCGCCACATTTTTCACCGGGTCATAGAGCACAACCGGCTGGCAGTCGGCATGCTGAACCATCAGCCCAACCCCGGGCTGTGAGGTGATGAAAGCGTCAAAACCGTCCACTTCACTATCGGCAGCAGGTTTTTGATCGATGATCAGTATACGGTCCCCATGGACCTGGCGTCCTGAGCAGAGTGTGCTGAAACCGTGTCCGGCTTTGATCCGGTTGCGGTTTTCCGTGACAACCGAATCAATATCACCAACACCATAGCTGATATTGAGGTTGTCAAAGGGTGACGAACTGACCCCGCCGTGACGATCATGGCTGGCCGCAACAAGCTCTGGAAAAGAGGAATCGAAGAGGGGGATTGTAGCCATGGGCGGCCGTAGGTAATTTTGCTGAAATAAAAGAGGGGGAAGACTCCTTATGGAGCCTTCCCCCGGGTAATACAGTTACTGCTGTACAGCGATGATCCTAGAAGTAGGCCTCAAACGTCAGGTAGACCTGCTCCTGGGTGGTGATCGCCGGGTAGAACTGGGCATTGAACGGATCGCTGGCCAGCTCATCGATATCAACCGGGGCACCAAGCCATGAACCGCTGCCGGTGTAGGCATAATCATAATGCTGCCATCCGAGACGCATGAAGGTCTGGGCGTACTTGGAGATTGCTTCGCCGGTGGGCAGATCCCAGATCATGTAAACCTCTGAGGCCCAGCCGCGGGTGGCGAGCTTGGAGTTGTAGAGATCATCATGAGCGGGAGACATGGAGACCCAGTTTTCAGACCCCCAGTTGAATTCAGCACCGAATTTCAGACCGACATTGTCGAGATCAAAGCGGGCACCAACGAGTACCATGTAGCCGTCTTTTTCCTCTTCTCCGTCCTGCCACCAGGATCCGAGAAGGGTGTTGCCGGCCTCATCATAGCCGTCAGCCATGGTGCGACTCCAGGCGCCGGTACCGTAGATATTAACCGGTCCAAACTTGTCGGTGTAGACAAGTGAGGTGTGGAGAATATCGCCCAGGTTGGCCCTGTCAAGATAACCGTCGCCTGCCATGATGCCGTTGGCTTCCAGTGGATTCTGGAAGGTGACGCCGTCCGGGGTGTTAACCAGGTTGGCAGCCATGAAGGACTGGACGTTTACGAAGCGACTTCCCTTTTTGATGACATCCCAGCTCAATCCGCCGAAATCCATGTCGTCGAGCATGGTGGTGGACATTCCGGACTCAAATCCGCGACCGTAGCAGAAGCGGACGCGACCGGTACCCATGTCTGCACCCCAGCGGTAAGCGTAACCGATGGAGATACCGTCAAAGGCGTAATCCATGACGTGAATAGGTGTAGCCATCCGGGAGTTGGCACCCAGCCGGATGTGGGCGGGCGGTCCGTCAGTGGTGGGACGACGACCGATGGAGAACCAGATCGGGGCGCCGCCGATGCCGTTCCAGTTCAGGAAAGCACGGTCAACAAGAAGCGCGTTGTCAATGGGCTGGCGAGTGGAGTTGCCGTCCCAGGCAAAGGCATCCATGGTATAAGCACTGCCCATGGGGGCGTTGGGGTTGGACTGCATGCCCCAGGACTTGTACATGGCAAGACGCCCCTTGAACTCAACGGCCTCAGTGGCCTTAACCCGCATATTCAGGCGGAAGCGATTGGTAAAAGATGAGTCATTGTTATAGTTGATGACACCGGACGGGGTGATACCCATCTGCTGGAACATCATGGCACGAGCGGCACCAGGGCTGACACCCATCTGCTGGGCGGCCATTGCCGACTGCTGCATCATCCCCTGCATGGCCATCTGGACCTGTTGGAGGCTGTATGGTCCGGCACCCATCTGTTGTCCCATTGCCATGGACATACCACGGGCAACATCGTTGGCCCGGTAAGCCGGGGCGGAACCTGCATTGAGATAATCGTAACGGGAACGAAAATCACCGTAAAACTTGAAGCGGGCTGCCAGGTCCCAACTTTCAGAACGGGCGTCCAGGGACTCCACAGTTTCCTGCAGGTCGGACAGGTCACCCTGTTCCGCCAGCTGGGCCTTCAGCCTGTCAAGCTCCCGGGAGAGCTCGTCAATTTTTCGATCCAGGCCGTCACTGCTGCTGGGACCGGCGCTAGCCGATGCCAATGCCGGCAGGGCGATCAGGCCGGCAAGGGCCAGCATGGAAAATTTCTTGACCATCTTTTTTTCCTCCTTCCTCTGGTTATTTATAACAGAATTCTATTCCCGTAAAGTTTGGCGCAGTTTGAAACAGTGCAATTTCTATTTCAACTGTTTAGATTTACGGAATTTTACACTCTCTTCTCAAGAGATTGATTACACAGTATTCGACTCCATGCAAAAGGCATAGAGACTTCAATTATTTGTACTATCTTATTTCGCCCGGGATGTCAATAAATTATAGAGAAAAAGCCCGCTTCTTTAGTGATAAAGAGAACGGTTAGCAAGGAGTGGTCAAAAAAATTTTACCGCCGGGAGATGAGATTGTGAAAGGGCTGCAGACAGGATGGTAACTGAAGGTGAAAGTCGTTGATTAGACGAAGCGGTATTTGATGATGCAGCGCAGCGCACTGAGGCCGTCCCGCCAGCCGATCTTTTTCCCCTCCATATACGTCCGGCCTGAGTAAGAGATTCCCACCTCGTATATTCGGCAGCGCAGCCTGGCTAGCTTGGCGGTTATTTCCGGTTCGAAACCAAACCTGTTCTCCTCGATTGTAATCCGGTTCAGGATGTCTCTGCGGAACACCTTGTAACAGGTCTCCATGTCGGTCAGATTGAGGTTGGTGAAGATGTTTGAGGTGAGAGTCAGAAGTTTGTTGCCCACCATGTGCCAGAAGTAAAGGACCCGATGGGCCTTAGACCCTACGAAACGGGAACCGTAAACCACATCAGCCCTGCCTGACAGGATCGGTTCAAGCAGTTTCGGATATTCCTCGGGATTGTATTCGAGGTCGGCGTCCTGGATAAGGACAATATCGCCCGAGGCCGCACCAAACCCTGTCCGCAGGGCCGCGCCTTTACCCTGGTTGACGTCATGGTGGATTTTAACAAGGTCGCTGCCGTGGATGTTGTCTTTGAGTAGTGCGCCGGTTCCGTCAGTGGAGCAGTCATCCACCAGGATGATCTCTTTTTCCAGGGACAGGGGAACTTTCCTGACCTGCTCGAGGATGGTTTCCAGGGTCTCCATTTCATTAAAGATGGGGATGATGATGGAGAGTTTGCTGAAGTGGTTGACGCTATCTGCCATGTAACGAATTTCCTTGTATCTATCAGGGAGGTTTGAGGGCAGGTTATTTTGTATTTATTCAGCCAAAAGCTAAAAACTTCAACAAACACCGAGTGTAACTTTTTAGATGTGTTTTAGCTTCGTTCATTGAGGTATTCGAAGCATACTTGTGCTATGTGAGAAGACCTCAATGAACGAAGATGGAGCGCAGCTGGAGTCTACGCTTACCTGAAAAGTTACGTTATTTTTTGGTCTCAGTACACCAGTCGTAGGCATTCTGAAACATTTTCAGCCAGGGCGAGGCGCTCATATTTTTCATCTCCCGGGGGAGATAGTGGGCCTGCCAAGGCAGGAAGACCCGTTCCGGATGGGGCATCATTGCAAGATGCCGGCCGTCAGTAGAACAGAGTCCGGCCAACCCATGTTTGGAGCCATTGGGGTTAAACGGGTAGCGCTCAGTGGGGGTGCCTTCGTCATCGATGAAACGGATAGGAGCCAGTGAGCCGGTTAACACCTCCTGTTCAATTGTCTGGTCGGGAAAGTGAAGGCGTCCTTCACCGTGGTCAACATGGATGCCGAATGTCAACCCTTCCATGCCCTTGAGCATGATCGCCGGGCTGTTCTCCACCTTGACCGTGGACCATCTCGATTCAAAACGTCCTGAGCTGTTATGGGAAAAGCGCGGTTGACGGTGGGCATCGATGTTTTGCCAGGGCACCCAACCGAGAAGTCCGAAGAGCTGACAGCCATTGCATATCCCCAGGGTAAACGTGTCATCACGATTGTAAAAATCGTTGAACATTGCTGCAAGGCGGTCATTGAAGCGGATGGTTGCCGCCCAGCCTTTGGCAGATTCCGGCACATCAGCATAGGAGAAGCCGCCAACGGCAGCCAGGCCCCGGAATCCGGTCAGGTCGATTTTTTTATCCAAAAGGTCATTCATGCAGATGTCCCAGGGTTCAAAACCAGCACTGAAAAAGGCAGACGTCATTTCACGGTCTGAATTGGAACCCTCATCACGCAGGATGGCAACCTTGGGCTTGTTGGCAGCTGTGAGAATATGATCCGGGGTGGGCTGCACCTCAAAAGGAATGTGGTAGCTTGGGCCGGGCCGATCCTTAATGCTTTGTTTTTCCTCGTCGGCACAGGCAGGGTTCATCTGCAGTCGTTCCAGCTGGTAGCTGGTTTCTTCCCACCACTGCCTGAGGCGGATCATGGACTCATCAAGGATGGTTTCACCATTTTGGGAAATGCGGATGGTGGTAGCAGCCGTGGTGGTGCCGAGAACGGAATATGGCAGGTCGGCATCATCGAGCTGCTGCCCGATTTGTGAAACTGTTGAAGACTCGCACTCGATGACCAGACCCAGCTCCTCGGAGAACAGGGCAGCAATGGGGGCACCCGCTTCAGTGAGTTCCAGCTCGAGGCCGCAGTTGCCGGCAAAGGCCATTTCAAGCAGGGTGGTGATCAGGCCGCCGTCGCTGCGGTCGTGACCGGCGAGGATGAGGTCCTGGTCGAGAAGATCCTGGATGGTCAAAAAAGTACGTTTGAGGAGGCCCGGGTCGTCAAGGTCGGGAGACCGGTCACCAAGCTGGCCATGGACCTGGGCCAGGGCACTGCCGCCGAGGCGGTTGTTGCCGCTGCTCAGGTCGATGAAAAGAAGTGTTGAACCGGGGGCCTTGATGTCGGGGGTGACGAACCGTCTGATATCGGGCATGGCCGCATAGGCCGAGACGACCAGCTGACGGGGAGATTTGACGGTTTCATCATCCACCATGGTGGCCATCGAGAGGCTGTCCTTGCCGCCGTCAACAGCCATGCCGAGCTCGATCATGGCATCACACATACCCCTGGCGGCATCATAGATGGCCGCGCTTTCTCCAGCCAGTTTCGGTGCCCACATCCAGTTGGCAGAACACTTGATCTGCTCCATGTCCTCGATTCTCGCCCACACCAGGTTGGTCAGTGATTCTCCCACCGCCATCCTGGCACCCGCTGCCGGGTCGACCAGCATTTTGACGGGTTGTTCGCCAATGGCGGTGGCACCTCCTGAGAGGGAAAAATGGCTCTGGGCCACCACTGCCACGTTACCCACTGTGAGCTGGAGCGGGCCGCAGCACTGCTGGCCGGCGATGAGGCCGGACACCGCCCGGTCCACCTTGTTGGTGAGAAACCGTTTGGAGCCGACACTGAGTAACCGGAGGACATCTTTGAGAGCGTCACGGACGCTCAGATTGGCGGCAAGGTTCAGCGGTTTCAACCGGCCGTCGAGCCGCTCATCGGTAAAAGTCTTCTGGGGAATGTTACCGAGCAGGGCCTCGAGCTCGATGTCTACAGGGGTGGTGTCGTTCTCAGCGTCATGGAGAACAAAACGAAGGTTGCCGGTGACCTCGCCAAGGATTTCACAGGCAACTTTTTCCCGGTTACAGATTGCTTCAAACTGCTCGATGTTGTGCGGACTGATGAGAAAGCCGTTTCGTTCCTGGTACTCGGCAACATAGATCTCAAGCACCGACATGGTCGGGTCGCCGACACGGATGTTGCGAACTTCCACCCGGCCGCCGGAGTGTTCCACCAGCTCTTTGAGAACATTGGCCGGTCCTCCGGCTCCCTGATCGTGAATCACGTCGATCAGCGTCTTGTCACCCATCTCGTTGCAGGCCCGAACCACCCTGTTCATCTTCTGTTCCATCTCGGCATCACCGCGCTGGACAGCGTTGAAGTCAAGATCTGAGGCATTTTCACCCTGGAGCATGGAGGATGCGGCACCGCCGCCGAAGCCAACCCGATAGGCCGGGCCGCCCACCTGAACGATGAGCATGCCTTTTTCTTCCTTGTCTTTTTCCGTGTGGCGGTCGTCGATCTGGCCGATACCGCCGGTGAACATGATTGGCTTGAGAAAGGCCCACCGGTCACCTGTCGGTAGTCGCATGTCAAATGAACGGGTGAAGCCCTGGATCAGCGGTTCACCGAATTTATTGCCGTAATCTGAGGCACCGTTTGAGGCCTCGATTTCAATCTGGAGCGCGCTGGCGAGGTTGTCCGGCACCTTGGTCCGTTCTTCCCAGCCCAGGTCATAACCGGGGATAAGGAGATTGCCGACGCAGTAGCCGGCGGTGCCACCAATGACGAACCCGCCTTTGCCCGTGCCCTGGACATCACGCAGCCTTCCGCCGGTACCGGTTTCAGCACCGGGAAATGGGGCAACGCCGGTGGGGAAGTTATGGGTCTCGGCGGTGAGCAGGACATGGTAGTCGACCTCTGCCGGTCCAAAGGGAGAAGGCTCACCGGGAGTCATGGGGTAGATTGTTTTTACCGGATAGCCGGCGATCACGGAGGAGTTGTCCTTAAAGGCGATAATCGACCCCTTTGGGTTGGCTGTCAGTGTTTCGGTCACCAGGTCGAAGAGGGTGGCGGATTCCTCTTTGTTGTCGATGATCTGCTTGCCCTTGAAAAAGCCGTGCCGGGAGTGTTCCGAGTTGGCGTTGTTAAGGTCCATGATTTCGACGATGGTCGGGTTGCGATCATTCTTTTTAACAAAGTAGTCATAGTAAAGGTTGCGATCCCATTCATCCATGGAAATACCGGGGATGTCGAGCAGACCGTCGGGGCCGCTTGATTTGAGGTCGACGTCGTAGACAGGCTCAGGAACCATACCGGTCTCAAAACTCTGCAGAGGTTCCGGGTAAGGACATTCGGTCATCCGGTCATGGTGTTCTGCAATAAAATCGTCAATGTCCCGGTCATGGGGAACCACATAGCGCCTGGACCGTTCCACCCGGCTGATTGTGTCCAGGCCCACCGCCCGGCAGATGGAGACCATGTTGGACGACCAGGCCGTTGCAAAGTTCAACCGCGGCCCTACCTCTATCACCCGTTCTCCTCCAAGCACCGGTTGAGGTGAAACCGTTTCAATCATAAAACCGTCGGCCAGGATCTGGCGTAAACAGTCGAGCTCCTGATCGGTGAGTGGCTGTGATGATTCAATATTGAAACAGTGGGCCCTGGAGTCGTCCAATTTCCGGTAGAGCTGTGTAACGATTGATCCCATTATTGCACCTGTCGGGTGGGTCGAAAAAAATCTTTCGCCGTTTTTCTGAGTTGTAGGGTTGAGCCTGAAGCTCAATTGAAGAAAAGTGAAAAAATGATCACTCTGTCACTATCCGGGCATAGTAGCGTATCCGGATAGTGAAGGGCAAGAGAAGCTTGAGAAAAGAAAAAAAAATGAACGTCTGGGATTTTTTGTAAGTGTGCAGAAAGGACGTTTATTCAGTTGCTTGGTGTTTTTTCAGGAAGGACAGATCTTTTGTCAAACCATGGAAAAAGCGGCAGGAACAAGACCAGCGGATTGGCCGGCGGTGAACCCGCGAATCTGGAAAAGGGTGGTAGTGGCTGCAGAGGGTAGTTGTCTACTGAAGAAGGTCACTCACCACACCGCAAAAGTGATCGAGCTCCACCGGTAGAATATCGATGGGAACCTGGATGAGGTCGAAGAACTCCATGATCATCTCGTCATCGAGCGGTTCAACGCCGGTGTCAAGGATCAGGACCTGATTGTACCAGCCGAGATTGATGCGAGCGTCTTCCACGGTCCATTGATCATCACGGATGGACTGATTGATCATGGAAATCCAGGCAGGCGTCATCACCGAGGTTCGGTTCTGCTGCAGTTCACGGGTCTTTTCCCGGCCGACCAGCATCTCTATGCAGTTACGGGCCCGGGGGACTTTGCCGCTGCACCCTTCGGCAATTTCCATGATATCCCGTTTGCCTTTGCAGTTTTTACCAACCAGAAAGCGGACCTCTTCTCCTGCCGCCCGTGCCTGCTCCACATGAGTGGACAGCTCATTTTCCATCACTGAAGGATTGTTGTGGATGGAGTAGTGCATGTAGCGGATTGCAGGAGTTTCAGCCAACAGACCCAGAACAGCGCGGAGCTCCTTTTCAAAGATCGGGCAGGCGATAAAACATTTATCCTGCTCCCCGGCAGGAGTTATCGCAATCCCCGGGGCTGGAGAGATTTCCTGGCTGATGTTCTGTGTCATGATGATTGGATTCCTTTTGTTCGGTTGCACTCAGCGACAAGGTCGTAATTGGCGCCGATTGTCAGTTGCGGCAACTGATACCATGGGCGCAGGAGGAGTTCCAATCAATTGTATGAATAGTTTTTTTTAAGAGAATTGATTAGGGCTGTCTGGGGCATATCTCAACGGCTGAAGAGGTAGGTGTCGGTCTTGGATCCTTCCGGGCTGAACCGATAGCCGCCACCGGTGAAATCTTTGAGCTGTTCCGGCTCATTCAGGTGGCCGGAGATGATGAAGTCGGCCATCATGCCGCGGGCCCGTTTGGCATGGATGGCGATGGTTTTGAGTACGCCGTTTTTTTCTTCCTTGAACTGAACGGTAATCAGCTGACCGTCAAGTTTTTTTGCCTTGATGACCTTGAAGTATTCCCCGGAGGCCAGGTTGATGATGGACTTTTCATTTCTTTTTGCCACGAGGTGGTTCAGGGCCTCGGTGGGGGTGTCACCCCAGAATTCATAGAGGTTTTTTCCGCCGGGGTTCTTCAGCCTGGTTTTCATCTCCAGCCGGTAGGGCTGGATCAGGTCCAGGGGGCGAAGGCAGCCGTAGAGGCCGGAGAGAATTCGCATATGGTCCTGGGCAAACTGCAGATCCTTTTCACTGTAGTCGAATGCCGGGATCTGCGAGTAGACGTCACCGGTAAAGGCAAAGAGTGCTGAACGGCCGTTTTCTTCGGTAAAGGGAAGTTGAAAGTTCTGGAATCGCGCGTGGTTTAAAGCGGCCAGTTTTTCACTGATTGACATCAGCTGACCCAGTCCTGCCTGGTCATACTCACGGAGGCAGTCAACGAGCTGTTGCGAACGGTCGAGGTTCTCCGGCTGGCTGGAGGTGTGAGGGGGAAGCTGGCTGTTGAAATCCTGGCCCTTTGAGGGCGAGAGGAGAAATATCATTTTATTCCTTTTTGTCGGGTGAGGGCTGCTGTGGGGCTGATCCATTCTCCAAGGCGGGCGAACAGGAGATAGTTCACCGGCAGCAGGATCAGGGTGAAGACGGTGGCAAAGAGGATGCCGAAACCCAGTGATATCGCCATGGGGATGAGGAACTGGGCCTGGGTCGATTTTTCAAAGATCAACGGCATCAGACCGGCAAAGGTTGTGAGCGATGTCAGTGTCACCGCCCGAAAACGGGCCACACCGGCAACCTGTACAGCCTCGAGCAGCTCCATGCCCTCCCGTCGTTTACGGTTGAGAAAATCGACGAGTACCAGGCTGTCATTGACCACCACGCCGGTCAGGGCCAGCATGCCCATGAGGCTCATGATGGTCAGCGGTTTGCCCATGATCCAGTGTCCGCCAATGGCCCCCACCGTGCCGAAGGGAATCATCGACATGACCACCAGTGGCTGCCAGTAGGAACGAAACGGGATGGCCAGCAGGGCGTAAATGATGAAAAGAACCAGGATGAGACCGATCTTCAGGCCGTGAAAGGACTGGCGCTGCTCCTTGGCTTCACCTTCAAGGCTGAAACGGATTCCGGGGAAGTTTGGGGATAATTCAAATAAAAATTGGTTGAGGTCCCGCTTGATGGCCTCGATATCACCGTTCTGTTTGTCCAGGTCAGCGGTGATGTTCAGCGCCCGACGTTGATCTATGCGATTGATCCGAGACGGACTTGTGGCGCTGACCAGCTCAGCCACCCGGCCAAAGGGGATTTCCGCACCGTTCGGTGCCCGGATTACCATGTCGTTGAGCTTGGTGAGAGAACTCCTTTCTTTTTCCGGAAAACGGATAAAGACCCGCACATCATCACGGGCCCTGAGAATCCGTTGTACCTCATAGCCGTAAAAGCCCTGACGGACCTGGCGGGCAAGATCAGTAAGGGTCAACCCCAGGGATTGCGCCTCCGGCCGAATTTTCAGCTGCAGTTCCTGTTTGCCCCGGGCGAGTGAGTCCTCGATGTCAAATACCGCCGGGAAACTGGCCAGTCGCTCCTTGATATGTTGTGCCATGCGCCTCAGTTCGCTAAAATCCTGACCTGTAAGCTGGACGTCAATGGGCGAACGGCCGCGGCCTATCTCTGCCCGCATGGAAAGTGATTCCATACCGGGTATGCCGCCGATCATTTTTCGCCACTGTCCAACCAGTTTTCGGGAGTCGATTTTTATCAAACGTGTTTCCGGAGGCTCCAGTTCCAGCAGGACTCTGCCCCGGTGACTCTGCCCTGAGCCGCTGCCGCCTCCGGAACCGGATGTGGCGAGAATATTTTTAATGACAGACTGGCCGGACTCTTTGTCCCGGTATTTCTCCTGAAGTTTCTGGGCCTGGCTGACCATACGGTCAACAGCCCTGTCGGTGATCGCAAAGGAGGTCCCGGCGGGCATGTAGAGGTAGGCTCTGGCAAGTTCGCTGGGCACCTTGGGGAAAAAGACAAAGCGGGTCCAGCCGGAAAATACCAGGGACAGGACAATGATAAGGATGGCGGTGGCAGCAGCCAGGGTGATGAGCGACGAGTTGAGGCAGCGCTTGAGGACTGGGCGGTAGAAACGGATAATGGCCTGCTCAAATCCATCGGCCACGGCCATGCGTGCCCGGGCCATGCGGCCCATTTTGTTTTTATCGAGGAGCTTGAGGTGTTTGAGATGGGCAGGCAGGATGAGCTTTGATTCGACCAGGGAGAAGAACAGCACCGGGATGACAATGGCGGGAATCTGGGCAAAGAGCTGTCCCCGGAAACCGCCGATCATGGACAGGGGAAAAAAGGCAACCATGGTGGTGAGGATGCCAAAGGTCACCGGTACGG
Organism: Thermodesulfobacteriota bacterium; assembly: GCA_039715055.1. Classification (GTDB taxonomy): domain Bacteria; phylum Desulfobacterota; class Desulfobulbia; order Desulfobulbales; family Desulfocapsaceae; genus JBDLID01. Next base: position 28,619 of record JBDLID010000023.1, read on the forward strand.
CCACCTCCTTGGTGCCGTTAATGGCCGATTCAAGGGACGTATCACCTGCCTGCATGTGTTTATAGATGTTTTCGCCGGTGACAATGGCATCGTCCACCAGGATGCCGAGCACAGTAATAAAGGCAAACAGTGAGATCAGGTTGAGTGTCACTCCCTGGGGTGCCATGAGCCAAATACCACCCAGAAAACTTACCGGGATGCCGATACAGACCCAGAAGGCGATGGCCGGCCTCAGGAAAAGAGACAGCAGCAGGGCAACCAGCAACCCGCCCTGCATGGCGCTGTTCAGAAGAGTTTTCAGCCTGGCCTTGACGATGCGGGAGCGATCACGCCAGAAGCCGATCTTGACCTGGTCGGGCAGCTCTGCACGCTTGAGTTCAATATAGTTCCGAACCTGGCGGGCCAGCACGATTGCGTTTTGTTTGTCGACCCGGTAGACCTCGATAAGCAGTGCCGGTTCCCGGTTGAAGCGGACCTTGATCGGGGCTTCGTCAAAGCCGTCCCGGATAGTGGCAATGTCGCCAAGGCGGATCCGGGTACCATCGGCAAGGCTGATGACCGGTATGGCTGCAAACTGCTCAGCGGTGTAGGCCTGCCCCTTGGAACGCAGGAGGATTTCACCGCCTCGGGTTTTGATTACACCGCCGGAGAGGTCCAGTGAGTTACGCTCCACACTGGTGGCCACCTGGGCCAGGGTGAGCCCGTATTCCCGGAGGGTTTGCTCCGAAACTTCAATGGATATCTCGTAGGGCCGGACAGAATCCAGGCTCACCTGGGTGATGCCGGGAAGGGCCAGCAGTTCGTCACGTACCTCAGAACCGAGAATACGCAGCTCCCGTTCACTTACCGGTCCGGCCAGAGTAACACTGATCACCTCCCGCTGACGCTGCTTGCGATTGACAACAGGGCGTTCGGCATCGTTTGGGAAAGTATTGATGGCATCGACGCGGGTCTTGATGTCATCCTGTACCTCCCGTACATCATAGCCGGAGGCCACCTCAACCGTGACAGTGGTCCCCCCCTCGCTGGACCTCGATGTCATCTGGTCGATTCCTTCGAGATCGTAGATCGCCTCTTCGACCCGGATCGCCAGACTTTCTTCTGCCTCTTCCGGGGTGGCACCCGGCAGGGATACCCGGATGTTGATGATATCGAGTTCAAAGGCCGGAAAAACCTCAAGGGGTACCGAGGTAAACAGGGCTCTGAAGCCCATAAAGCAGATAAAAATGAGCAGCAGATTTGCGGCAACATGGTTTTTGGTGAACCATTCGATCCATGAATGCATTATTGGTGCCTCTTAGCCTTACCGGCCAGCCTGGCCCTGGTGCCGGAAACCACACTGCCCAGAGGGGTGGTGACAAGCAGCTCTCCAGGCTCAAGACCATGACTGATCACAACAAAGTCACCTTCACGGTTGAGAACTGTTACAGACTGCCGCTGGAGCATATTGTTTTTGAAGAGAAACACCTCATCTCCAGTGTAAAGGGCATGGGATGGGATACGGAAGACCGCGTCAAAGAGTTTGCCGTGGATGGTTGCCTGGACAAACTGTCCGAGGCGTAACTGCGACTCACCTGCTGTTTCCCTGTAGGGTTCCCTGAGTTCA
>JBDLID010000024.1:0-30153 GCA_039715055.1 Thermodesulfobacteriota bacterium
GGTAATAATCCCGATAACAACGGCAGGTGCCCAGATACCGACACCAAGAAGAGAGAGGGAAAAGCCCACAGCCAGAGCATCAATGGAGGTGGCCACAGAGAGCATGACAAGGGTCATCCCTCTGGTAGGGTCTCGTCGTGTACTCTCCTCACCAGGATCGGCGACTGCCTCATGGATCATCTTGGTGCCCACAAAAATGAGCAGGCCAAAAGCGATCCAGGGAGCGTAGACAGTGACGAACTGTCTGAGTCCCACCCCGGCAAGCCAGCCGACCACCGGCATCATGCCCTGGAAAAGACCGAAATGAAATCCCAGACGAAAGAGCCTGCGGGGAGTAATCGGATCAAGAAGGACGCCCGCGCTGAGTGCCACGGCAAAGGCATCCATGGCAAGAGCAACAGCTATGCCGCATATTGTCAGAAAATCCATAAGGCTAACAATTAGTCCTCGCGAGTATCACTCTTACCTGGCACGGGAGGCAGTTGCAGATCAATACTCCAGTACTGTTAAATAAACCCTACAGCTGCGGCCTATCCTTGGCCACCAGGACCAGGTAATCCTCCGGATCAAGCTGGTAGTCGCCGTCAGGATTAGCCAGTACCTCCCCACCTCGTCCCTTCTGCACCCCGATCACCGTGGCCTGTTTCTCCTTTTTGACGGACACCAGGGCATCGAGAAATGTACTGCCGACCAACCGGCTGGGAACTGAAACAGAATAGAGTTCGTTACCATAGCGGGAGCTGAGCAATTCGGAGACCACCCGGCTGATGCCGTGATCCAGGGTAGCGGAGGCCATCAGATGGCTTGACAGTTCACTTCCGACAATGATCTCGTCGGCGTGGGCCCGGCGGCAGTGAAGTTCATTGGCCTTGTCCACCAGTTCCACCACGGTATAAACATTTTCAGTCATGGACTCAATCGTCAGGGTAGTCAGCACCACCTTGGCGTCACGAGAGGTGGCCTCCAGGTTGTCATCGCCGAGGACGACCACGGTACGTGCCTTGTCAAGGTTGGCCTTTTCCAGAGTCTCCTCGTTAACCTGCCCCCTGACAAAAAACAAATTGTCATCAGACAATGGTTTTTCTTCGATGTCGGCAATGAGGACAATGGGCATATCGCTGGTCTTTGCATCGGCCCGCAGCTCATGGAGAACCGCCTTTGTCCGATAATTCCACTCGCAGAGAATAATATGATCGCTGAGTTCCATCTTGCACATACCTCTGTTCTCCCTCATTCGTTTACTGATTAACATGGCTGCCAGGCTGGCACTGAGCATTCCCAACACACCTATTCCAAAAAACATTATGACCACGGCAATCACCCGCCCACCGGTGGTTGCCGGCGAGATATCTCCGTAGCCCACAGTAGTCAGGGTAACAATTGACCACCAGATGGCAGAAAAAAAGGAGAGCTCCGGTTCCAGCCATGCCACCAGGGTGGCGCTGACCAGAACCATGATCAGGATCACCATCAGGATCTGAAAAAGATTCTCCCTCTGTATGAACTCAATAATTTTTTTCATCGTCTACTCTCGACTTGCAGGCGTTAACATTACTTCACCCGGCCACGCAGAATGGAATTGACCTGGCTGTCCTCAAGGGGCGGCTCTGTGGAAAGGTGAATCCGGTTTCCCGGATTAGCCCGCTGCACAACCTCACCTTTTTCATTTTTCATTTTTGTGACCCTGAGCGGGGTAATTTCAAGGCCGTAACCCATATACTCAATCTCATCTCCGGTCTCGATTACGTTTCTGGCTTCGATGAGCGGCGGGACTCCCGACTCGCGGATTACAGCAACCGGCTGACAGGGCTGCACTATGCGTGTTTCATGATAGATCATCTCATCCGCACCCGGGGAGTCAACAAAAAAGTTCTCAGTTGTTCCCCGGGTACCGGTTTTTTCGATCTCGTCACGAAAATTCCGCGGCAGCCTGATCTTGTCCACCTCTGCCCACGCTTCATCCTCCAATGAGGCCAGGTGGTCCAAAGCGGCCCGGTAGATGCGTACCACACCGCCCACATAGAAAATCGATTTCATCCGTCCTTCGATTTTGAGGGAATCAGCGCCCGCTCCAATGAGTTCCGGCAGCCGCTCCAGGAGGCAGAGATCCTTGGAGTTGAAAATGTAAGTCCCCCGTTCGTCTTCTTCTACAGGAAAAACCTGGCCGGGCCGTTTCTCCTCAACCAGCCCGTAGGAGTAGCGGCACGGGTGGGCACAGCCGCCCAGGTTGGCATCCCGACCGGTAAAATAGTTGGAGAGCATGCAGCGGCCGGAATATGAAATGCAGAGCGCGCCATGGACAAAAATCTCAAGCTCGCCCGAGACCTGCGTCCGGATTTCACGAATCTCCTCAAGCGACAGTTCCCTGGCCAGGTTAAGACGGTTGACTCCCTGGTTCAACCAGAATTCGGCTGAGGCCCCATTGGTGACATTGGCCTGGGTGGAGAGGTGGATGGGGATCTGCGGGGCCAGTTTTTTCGCCCGGCTGAGGATACCGGGATCTGCGATGATCAGGCCGTCGACATTTAGCTCTGCCAGGGTGAGAAGATAGCTGTCCAGTCCCTCAAGGTCCCGGTTGTGACCGAAGATGTTCAGCGTCACATAGAGCTTGACGCCATGGCTGCGACAGTAGGCAAGTGCCTCGGCCATCTTCTCGTCACTGAAATTACCGGCTCTTGCCCGCAGCGAAAATGATTTCCCGCCCATATAAACAGCATCGGCCCCGTAGTGGATGGCGGTGACCATCTTTTCAAAGTTGCCGGCCGGGGCCAGCAGTTCGGGGATCTTTGGACGCAGGATCTTTTTCATCACAATCAAGGCTACCAGCCCATGGGGTAGAGGATATCCTCATGAACCCTGTCACAGGCCTTCAGCACCTCGCCCGGCAATTCCAGATCCATTGCCGCCAGCGACTCATCAAGCTGGTCCGGGTGGGTGGCGCCGATAATCGTTGAAGCAACAAAGTCGAACTGTTTTGACCATGCCACCGCCATGGTCACAGGAGAGATTCCCGCCTCTTTTGCAATTTCAAGGTAACGGCGGGTCGATTCCAGTGTTTTGTCGTTGACAAAGCGTGCTGCCATGGCCGTGATTCTCGGATTCTCCGAGCTGGCGTAATCAATGAACCGTCCGCCCGGGCCGCCGTTGTACTTGCCGCTGAGTACCCCGCCACCGATGGGCGAGTAGGGCAAAAGAGAGATCTGTTCCTCCCGGCACAGTTCAACCAGCTCGTCTAAAAAACGCCGCTTGAGCAGTGAAAAATTATTCTGGATCGACTGAAAGCGGCTCCACCCGCGGTACTCAGCTGTCATATTGGATTTAGTGACGCCGTAAGCGGTGTCATTTGATGTGCCCAGGTAACGTACCTTGCCGGAACGCACCAGTGAATCAAAGGCTGCCATGGATTCCTCACGGGGAACCACCGTGTCGGGCCAGTGCATCTGGTAGAGGTCGATATAGTCACACTTCAGCCGTCGCAGGCTACCCTCCACCCCTTTGACAATATGGTGGGCATCGATTGCCGTAAGACCGCCGCGAACGGGTGGCACAAACCAGCCCGAGGCCGCCCCCGCCACCTTGGTAGCAATAATGATTGAGTCCCGCGGTTTAGTGGCCAGCCACTCCCCGACGATTTCCTCGGTCAGGCCGATGCTCTGAGGCCGGGGAGGTGCCGGGTAGACCTCAGCAGTGTCAAAAAAATTGACGCCATGATCATAGGCCTTGTCCATGATCGCAAAGGCTGCAGCTCGATCGCACATGGAGCCAAACGTCATGGTGCCCAGACAGATCGGGCTCACCCGTAAACCGCTCCTGCCGATATAGCGAAATTCCATTTTCTATCTCTTATAAAATCAATATTTCAGTGGCAGTTGACACTCTTCGATCAGCTGTGATCAGGAATGAAAATCACCCACCGTAACGTTTAATGTGACTCTACACCATGGCCCGCCAAGCTCAAACCGTTTTCTAGGAGTCTGTTGGGGAAAATTACAACTCTCCGGCAGGCTCCCAGAGAGGACGAAAGTTCTGTTCAAGCCAATGAGACCATTTGCTCTTTTTATTGTGGTCGAGTAATATTATCTGAACAATATCAAGGCGGCCCCGGTCATCAAAATCCGTTGGTCCGCGGGAGTTCAGGTGAGCAAAAAAAAAGTCGGTATAGCCATGAGCGGCGGGGTGGACTCCACGGCAACAGCAATCCTCCTGGCCAAAGACTACGAGGTCCATGGCTTCTTCATGGAGCTTGCCCAGCCCGACCTCACCAGGCAGAAAAAAGAGGTCCAGGCCATTGCCGACCGCCTGAATATCCCTCTGAATTTTATCGATCTTGAAAAAGAGTTTACCGCAAGAGTTCTGGATTACTTTTCCGCCACCTATCATCACGGCAGGACTCCCAATCCCTGTATGGTCTGCAACCGGGAGATCAAATTCGGACTCTTCATGGACGCTATTTTCAGTCGGGACATGGACTACATGGCCACCGGCCATTACGCCCGCATCGACCACTCGCGACCTGTGGCGAGACTGCTCAGGGGAAAAGATGACAGGAAGGATCAGTCTTATTTCCTTGCCAGACTGGATCACAGCCGGCTGGCCCGACTGCTCTTCCCCCTCGGAGAAATGACAAAGGAGGAGGTCTACCTGTTCGTTGAGGAGTGCGGCTTCGATCATTTCCGCGGCCGGGAAAGCCAGGACGTCTGCTTTCTTACCGACACCCAGGTCGGAGACTACCTGGAACGACTCCCCGACGGCCGCAGGATGACCGCAGGCGATATCGTCGATATGGCAGGCAACAGACTGGGCAACCATAAGGGGCTTCCCCGCTACACCATCGGCCAGCGCAAGGGGCTTGGTATCTCCGACACCAGCCCGTGGTACGTGGTGGATCTCGATGTGGATCTCAACCGGGTCATCGTTGGTAAGCCGCAGGATCTGGAAAGAAAAAGTCTCGTCATCAGGAATTGTTTTCATATGACAGAAGAAGGGCTCAAAGCGGATTACCCCTACCAGGTAAAAATCCGCTACCGTCACCAAAGTCAGAAGGCAACGGTTGAGCCAATCGAGGATAGAGGATACCGGATTTACTTTGAGGTCCCGCAACGGGCCGTAACCCCGGGCCAGTTTGCCGTGATCTACGATGACGATCAGGTGATGGCCAGTGGTGAAATTGTGAGAGAACCATGAAGCGAATTGCCATTTCCACCCTTGGCTGCAAGGTTAATCAATTTGAATCCGCCTCCTTTCGCAGCCAATTTGAAAAGGCTGGCCATACCATTGTTGGAGACAAAGAAGACGCCGACATCGTGGTTATCAACACCTGTACAGTAACAGCATCCGCCGGTTCCCAGTCCAGGCAGATCATCCGCAAGATGATCCGCCGCAACCCTGACGCCAAGCTGGTGATCACCGGCTGCCATGCCCAGCTGGCTGCCCAGGAGCTGATCGAGATCATCGACGGATCGGTCTGTATTATCGGTAACGGCAACAAGGACCGGCTGGTTGAGGCTGCGCTCTGCAGCAAGCCCTGTGACATGACACTGCTCATGGGCCAGATCTCTCATAAAAAGGAAATCAGCAGGCTGCCTGTTCAACGTTTTGCCAACCGTACCCGTGCCTACCTGCGGGTTCAGGACGGCTGCAACTCCTTCTGCAGTTACTGTATCGTTCCTTACACCCGGGGACCAAGCCGGAGCCTGCCTGTTAACGAAGTACTTGAGCAGGCCGAAACATTCGTTGCCGCAGGTCATCTGGAAATTGTTGTCACCGGCATCCATGTCGGCCTTTACGGTCGCGATCTCTCCGAGAATAATGATCTCGTAAGCCTGCTCGAAGCGCTCTACAGACAACTTCCCCAAACCCGGTTCCGGCTCAGTTCAATTGAGCCCATGGAACTCTCCAGCCGTCTCCTTGATCTCATGGCAGAATATGACAATTTCATGCCTCATTTTCACATCCCTCTCCAGTCTGGAAATGACGACATCCTTGCAAAAATGAACCGACGGTACTCCACAGCTGATTTTGCTGAAGTTGTTGAAAACTGCCGCAAACGTTTTCCCGAAGCGGCGCTGGGCATCGACCTGTTAGCCGGTTTTCCCGGTGAGGGAGAAAAGGAATTCGACAGTTGCTGCGATTTTCTGGAAACTCTCGACTTCAGCTATCTCCATGTCTTCCCCTTTTCAGCAAGGCCGGGCACCATAGCGGCGGCCATGACCGATCAGGTGGACAAGGCCACCCGCCACGAGAGGGTCGCCCGCCTGCGAGAGTTGAGTCAGCAGAAGTCATCCACATTTTTTCACCGATTCATTGGCCAGAGCAGACCGGTCCTGGTTGAATCGGTTCGTGATGGTAATGGACGGCTCAAGGGATTTTCCGACAACTACATACCGGTCAGCTTCCAGGGGGACGATGAGCTGATGAACAGTATCGTCCAGGTCCGCATCACAGATGTCGACGGCCAGGTCGCTCTGGGTGAGAGGGCGTAGAATCGTGCTGGGGGAAATTATTGCCATCGGCAACGAACTGACATCCGGTCGTATATCCAACACCACCAGCGGCTTTGCTGCCAGGCATCTTTTTGAAGGTGGTCATGAAATCTATGCCATGCACACCATCGGTGACACCCCGGATCTCATCGGTGAAGCTTTGCTGCGGGCCATAGGCAGGGTCGATTTCGTTGTTGTTACAGGCGGACTCGGCTCCACCGATGACGACATGACCAATGAAGCGGTCTCCAAGGCGCTGGGCCGCCCCACCATCCCCAACCTGGACATTCTTTACCGTATCCGTGCCCATCTCGATAAAAACTCAGCCCCCGCCATGAACTCCCTGGAGAAACTGGCCTGGCTTCCCGAGGGGGCTGACCCGCTCAACAGTGGGGAAAAAATGGCCGGCTACCAGTTGATCCATGACGACACACTCATCTTTTTCCTGCCCGGCATCCCCTACCAGATGCGAATTCTGCTGGTCAACCATGTTTTGCCAAGGCTCAGGCAATGGCATGACGCAAGACAGCTTGATACCCTGCAGCGGGTCTATAAAATCTTCCCAATGGATGAAGTCGAGGTCAACCGGAGGGTCACTGAGCTGTCATTGCCGGAACAGATCCATATCGGCTACTATCCTGTTTTTCCCGAGATCCACCTCTCCATCACCTACCGCGGCGAAGGGGAGCAGGATCCGGACGAACTCTTCCGGGAGGCCTGCTCCAGGATAGAGGCTGAGCTTGGCGATTCTCTGTACGGATCGAACCGGGATACCATGGCCTCAATAGTCGGCGATCTCTGCAGTCGCCACAACATCAGGCTGGTATTTGCCGAGTCATGCACCGGGGGGCTGATCAGTCAAATGATTACCGATGTGGCGGGGAGTTCCAGCTATTTTCTCGGCGGTGTTGTTTCCTATGCCAACTCCATGAAAGAAGATCTTGTCGGTGTTGAGCGCACCATTCTGGAGCAGCACGGGGCAGTGAGCAGGCAGTGCGCCGCGGCCATGGCTGAAGGTGTGCTTAAGGCAAGCGGCGGAGATCTTTCCCTGTCAGTGACCGGCATTGCGGGGCCGGGTGGTGGTACAGCAGAAAAACCGGTGGGAACGGTTTATATGGGACTGGCCGACATTAAAGGTACCGTGGTCCATCGGTTCAACTTTTCGGGCAAACGGACCACTATTCGAAAACTCACCGCTCACACCGGGCTTGATTTGATCCGCACCACTCTGTTAAAAAGAGAATAGAATTTTGAAAAACTGAAATATTTTGTTCCGACTTGAAAAATTACAGACGGGTGATCACTCTGTGATACCCCGGCCATATTAAGCTTTCTTTATGAAAAAGAAATATGGTCGCCACCAGTAACAGCTCATAATCAAATACTCCAGGGAGAAAAAAATATGGCCGCAAGCGCAGAGAAGAAGAAAGAGGGGAGCATTGACAACGCCATCGGGCAGATTCAGAGGCAGTTCGGCAAGGGGTCGATCATGCGTCTCGGCAGCCAGGAGGCGGAAAAAATACCTGTCGTGTCCAGTGGCGCCCTGAGCCTGGATATCGCAATGGGTGTGGGCGGTCTGCCCAAAGGAAGAATCACCGAGATTTACGGCCCGGAGTCCTCGGGAAAAACGACCCTGGCCCTGCATGTCGTTGCCGAGGCTCAGAAACAAGGCGGCACCGCAGCCTTCATTGATGCGGAACACGCCCTTGATACCTCATATGCCGGCCGCCTCGGTGTGGACACCGACAACCTGCTGGTCTCACAACCGGATTTCGGCGAGCAGGCCCTTGAGATTGCCGAAATCCTGATCCGCTCAGGCGGTATTGATGTTATCGTCATCGACTCGGTGGCAGCGCTCGTCCCCAGAGCAGAGATCGACGGCAACGTCGGAGACTCCCATGTGGGTCTCCAGGCCCGTCTCATGTCACAGGCCATGCGCAAATTCACCGGAGTACTCAACCGCTCCAATACAATCCTCATCTTCATCAACCAGATCAGGATGAAGATCGGTGTAATGTTCGGCAATCCCGAGACCACCACCGGCGGCAACGCCCTGAAATTCTACTCGTCGCTGCGTCTTGACATTCGCCGTATCGGCGCGATCAAGGACGGCCAGGAGATAATCGGCAACCGCACTCGAGTCAAAGTCGTCAAAAACAAGGTGGCACCGCCGTTCAAGATTGCTGAATTTGACATCGTCTACGGCGAAGGGATCTCCAAGGCTGGTGATCTGCTTGACCTGGCGGTGGAGCAGGATATTGTTGACAAATCCGGCTCATGGTACTCCTACCAGGATGAACGCATTGGCCAGGGTCGGGAAAATGCCAAAAAATTCCTCGGTGACCACCCGGAGATGTATGCGGATATCGACAGTAAAATTCGGTTGGGCTATGGCCTGACAATGGAAGAACAGGAAGAAGGCTCTGAGGAATAATCTGATAGTGTATATAGCAACCGCGAGCTCCCTTTTTTCCTCTCCACTCTCCTACTCCCGCTCATCACGGTGTATGTGGATGGATTTTCGGGCGGACTGATATGAGTTCTGCAGCGATGGATATGGCCACTTCGGCAGGGGCCTTGGAGCCGATGTCGAGGCCGATTGGAGAGTGCAGTCGGCCGGATAGTTCGTCCCAGAGCCCTTTTTCCTGAAGAGTGGCTTCAAAGGAGGCGAGTTTGGCACGACTGCCTAGAAGACCGATGTAGCCGGCACCACTCAGAGCGGCCAGTTCCAGAATGGTACGGTCTGTCCCATGATCGGGCGACATGATGATGAGATAGTCGTTTTCACGGATTCGGCCTGTGGAAAAATAGTCAAGGTAGGAGGTATCAACGAGCAGATCCACCTCGGGAAAATTAACCTGGTTGCAGAGTTCCGGCCTGGGGTCGATAATGATTAGGGGAAAGCCGAGCCGTGGCAGAAGTCGGCTCAACTCTTGAGCGATATGGCCTGCTCCGAAGATAAGCACCCTGCCCACCCGGTTGAGGGGTTGGCTGAGAAAGTGGATGGGCTGGTCTGAAAGGGTTTGTTTCTCAAGAACTGTTTCCGCGAGGGTAAAAAATGAAAGCCACTGTTTTTCGACGATGGCGGCGATATGGCTTTTAGAATAGTGATGCAGGGCCGGACCCTGAGCAGTTCCGGCAAAGTAGCAGGGAGGGTTGTTTCCGGCGACAACCTTGAGCAGGGTCATGGGTTCGATGGTGTCGAGTTCAATGGCCAGTTCCTGCCAGAATTTCTGCAGCGAGTCGTCACGATCGATTTTTTCAAGCAGGACCTTGATTGGTCCACTGCAGCCGGTTGACTGGGAGTCACCTTCCTCTTCTTCTCCGATATCGACAAATTCAAATGGTTTTTGTAAATCCGATGCTGCCTCAAGCACTTGTTTTTCATTGAGTCCGCCTCCGACAGTACCGGTAAGAAGGAGGCCGGCTCTGCAGTAGAGACTGGCTCCGACTCTGGCTGGTCCTCTCCGGGCGGCTTCTACGACGGTGGCAATGACTCCAGGAGGATCAAGGCTGGCAAGGGTTTTTAAAAAAAATTCCGGTGTCATGGATATCTAAGAATGAGCTTGAGTGACAGGTGATGTCGAACCATACTACCTTAAACAACAGAGTTCATTAGCAAGTTGTACATCACTCAGTTTATCTAAATTCTGCCTCAGTGGAAAGCTTTTATCTGCTTTCCGGGAGAGCTTTTGCAAAAGGTGCAGAAACAGAGGTATTCGGGTTGGCGTCAAAAAAGGCTCATGATGATTGACAAGTCGAGCTCCTGGAGTTAAGACCGGTCATATATTCGGCATTTTGGGAGATTATTATGATTGCACCTGAGTATCAGAACTATATTGAGGCCATATCAGGCCATATCAATAAACAGCGGATATTCACCGATAGTCTGCGCTGCCTGGCCTATGGAACTGACGGTGGTTTCTACCGGCTCGAGCCCAAGGTGATTGTCCGGGTGGCAGATGAAGAGGAGATGCGGCTTTGCCTCCGTGAGGCTGCGTCTCGCAAGCTGCCGGTGACGTTTAAGGCGGCGGGCACCTCTCTTTCCGGACAAACCATCACAGATTCCATCCTGCTCATGGCAAACGAAGGCTGGAACGATTACGAGGTGCTGGAGTCGGGCACCAAAATCCGCCTTCAACCCGGTATTGTCGGAGGTGCGGTCAACCGTATTCTTGCCCCCTATGGTCGAAAGTTCGGGCCTGATCCGGCCTCCATCAATGCGGCCATGGTGGGCGGGATCATCATCAACAACGCCTCGGGAATGAACTGCGGTACCCATGAAAATGCCTATGAAACCATAGAGTCGGCCAGGATTGTTTTTGCTGACGGAACCCTGCTTGACACCGCTGATGGGGCAAGCCGTAAGAATTTTCTGCTGGAAAAGCCCGGCTTTGTAGAAAAAATCGAGGTAATCCGTGACCGGGTCCGTTCAGATGAAGAGTTCGCTGCCCGGATCAGAAAAAAATATTCGATCAAGAACACCACCGGTTTTTCGATCAACCCATTTATCGACTACGATGATCCTTTCAAGATAATTCTCAACCTGCTCATCGGTTCGGAAGGGGCACTGGCCTTTATCTCTGAGGTGGTGATGCGTTCGGTGATGAATCATCCCTGCAGGGCCAGCGCCATGGTCTATTTCCCGGATATTGTCACCGCCTGCGAGGCAGTGGTGGCTCTCAGGGCGGGGCCGGTGGACGGGGCCGAGCTGCTCGACCGGCTGGCTCTTAAATCCGTGGAGGACAAGGAGGGTATTCCTCCCTTTATTAAGGAATTAGACGCCACCGTTACAGCCCTTCTGCTGGAGACCCTGGCGCCAGATAAGGAAAATCTTACCGCAAATATTGGTGCCATTGACAGGATTCTTGTCGATTTTGAAACCGTGCGCCCGGTTGAGTTCACCTCGGACCCAGGGGAATATGGCAAGTTATGGAATATCAGGAAGGGTGTCTTCCCTGCGGTGGGTGGCATGCGTGAAATCGGCACCACCTGCCTCATCGAAGACGTTGCCTATCATCTCGATACCCTGCCCCGGGCAATCGCAGAGCTGCAGAAAATCGTTGCCGCCCACGGCTACGATGATGCGGTTATTTACGGTCATGCCCTGGAGGGCAACTTCCACTTCATCATCAACCAGGATTTTTCAGATTGCAAAGAGGTGGAACGCTACGATGCGATGATGCAAGAGGTCATCAGTATGACCGTTGACAGGTATGACGGTTCGCTCAAGGCGGAACACGGTACCGGTCGTAATATGGCACCGTTTGTCCTCCGCGAGTGGGGGGAGAAGGGCTATGGACTGATGCGTGAGGTCAAGGAGCTCTTTGACCCGGATTATATTCTCAACCCCGGAGTGATCATCAACAATGACCCGGCGTGTCACCTGAAGAATTTCAAGCCGCTGCCGCAGTGTGATCCCCTGATTGACAAGTGCATTGAATGCGGGTTCTGCGAGGTCAACTGCATCTCCAACCACTTCACCCTGTCTGCCCGTCAGCGGATTGTGGTGCAGCGTGAAATCAGCCGGCTGAAAAACAGTGGTGACAATCCGGAGAGGCTCGCTGAGCTGGAAAAGGGCTTTGTCTACCAGGGAGAAGAGACCTGTGCCGGTGACGGCCTCTGTGCCACCTCATGTCCTGTTGCAATCGACACCGGCAAATATATCAAACAGATACGCGGTGAGCGTTTGAGCCCCGGAACAAAAAAGATCGGCAGCTGGGTGGCTAACCATCTGGACCTGGTCACCTCGGTTGGTGCCATGGGATTGAATGTTGTGGGAGGTGTGCAGGGGCTGTTTGGTGCAAAGAATCTCACCTCCATTGGTGATTCATTGAGAAAAATCAGCGGTAATCGGATTCCCCGGTGGACTCCGGCCATGCCCGGTGGGGTGTCACCACTCAAAGAGGCCGAGGTCAACCCCGCAGCAGAAGATAAAGTGGTCTACTTTCCGTCCTGTATTGCAAGATCCATGGGTCCTGCAAAGGATGATCCGGTGGAGCACTCCATCTTCGAGGTCACCACCAGGGTCCTGGCCAGGGCTGGATATGGTATCATCTTCCCGAAAAATATGAAAAAGCTCTGCTGCGGCACTCCCTGGGAGTCAAAGGGGCATCATGAGACTGCAGATAAAAAATCATCTGAGCTGGAAACCGCCCTTCTTGAGGCTTCTGAAAACGGTAAATATCCCGTACTCTGCGATACTTCGCCCTGCCTGTACCGGATGCGCAGGGTCATGGAGGAGAGGCTTGCCCTTTATGAGCCGGTGGAATTTGTCCATCAGTTTCTCCTTGATAAACTGCAGCTGACACCCAGGAAGGAGACCATCGCCATCCATGCCACCTGCTCCACCAAAAAGATGGGGTTGGAGAAAAAACTCAGAGAGGTGGCCGGGCTCTGCGCCGAGAAGGTGATCCTGCCTGAAGATGTCAACTGCTGTGGATTTGCCGGCGACAAGGGTTTTTACCTGCCTGACCTCAACAGCCACGGTCTGCGTAAAGCTGGGGCAGTGATTAAAAGGGAAGGTGCGGTGGCAGGCTACTCCAACAGCCGAACCTGTGAAATCGGCTGTACAGCCAATAACGGTATTCCGTATATGTCGATCATGTATTTAATCGACCAGGTTTCAAGTTGAAAAAAATAACAGTTTTTACCAGATTTCTGGCACAGGATGTTGAAAATATACACACACACTGCGCATATGGTGTGGTATTTTCCATCCCCTGGTCCTCGCCCTCAGCGGTTCTTGTGACCATTGTCGTCAACCGGTACAGCTCGACCTTTGATGCTGATATGATATAACTGGATCAGCAGGTTCTGAGCACCAATGGCAACGGAAATGGACATCCCCATGTGCTGAATTTTTCTTGGTTACCTGGGGCAACTCTTTTGGGAACTGACGATTATGCGGATTCTTGTACTTAATTCAGGCTCCTCATCCATCAAGTATGAGGTATTTGAAATAGACAACTGGTCAGTACTTGCCTCCGGCCTGATCGAAAAAATAGGCGGGCAGGGGACGTATCTTGTTCACAAGGTTCACCTGGATAACAGTGAGTACCGATTTGAACTGGAATTGCCCGGTGTTGATCACCGCCGTGGATTTGCTGCCATCCAGGAGGAGCTGGCCAAAGAAAAAAGGCTGAACCCCGCCGCCATCGGTCATCGTGTAGTGCATGGAGGCGAGGCCTTTTCCTCACCGGTTCGCATTACACCGCAGGTGATTGACGTCATCAGGGAGCTGATCCCCCTTGCTCCGCTCCATAATCCGTCCAACCTGCTCGGCATTGAAATTGCCATGGAAAGTTATTCCCATGTTCCCCAGGTGGCGGTTTTTGATACGGCCTTCCACCAGTCAATGCCGGCATATGCCTCTCACTACCCATTGCCCCTTGAGCTGTATGAGGAGCACCATGTCCGGCGTTACGGTTTTCACGGTTCCTCCCACAGTTATGTCAGCCGGACAGCGGCGGACTATCTTGGCATCCCCCTTGATCGGTTCAACTGTATTATTCTCCATCTCGGTAACGGGGCATCCGCCTGCGCCGTAAAAAACGGTGTCAGCGTGGATACCTCAATGGGAATGACCCCCCTGGAGGGGCTGGTGATGGGAACCCGCTGCGGCGACATCGATCCGGCAATCACCTTCTACCTCGAACGTCATGCCGGGCTTGATGTAAACGAGATTGATAATATGCTGAATAAGGAGTCCGGCCTCAAGGGGCTGTGCGGGACCAATGACATGCGGGAACTCATTGCGGCCAGGGAGAAGGGAGAGGAACGAGCCGTGCTGGCCTTTGAACTCTACTGCTACCGGCTAAAAAAATATATCGGTGGTTACCTGGCCGCTCTTGGCCGGGTTGACTGTCTGATTTTTACCGGCGGGATCGGTGAAAACAGCATGAAGGTGCGTGAGAGTAGTTGCCAGGGGCTTGAGCGTTTCGGTATCGCAATCGACCCGGAGAAGAACGGACAGCAGCGTGCCGGCGTCAGGGAAATCAGTCTGGAGGGTGCAGAAGTCAAGGTGCTGGTTGTGCCCACCAATGAGGAAGCAGAGATCGCCATCCAGACTCTGGCTGTTCTTGGTGATGAATTAGAAGATAGGTAGGTGTTCAGGTATACCTGAAAATACGATTGTATTAATTGAGTGAATTGAGGGAATAGTCATTGTGAAAACAAAAATCATCGCCACCCTTGGCCCTTCCACGGAAAGTGTTAAAGCTATTCGAGGCCTGATCCTGGCAGGAGTCAATGTCTTCCGGATTAACCTGTCCCATGGAGAGCATCACCAACAGGCTGCTCTTATTGCCGCAGTTAAAATGGCACGGGAGCAGGCCGGTAAAGAAACAGCCATACTTCTTGACACTCGTGGTCCGGAGATCCGGACCGGTGACCTTAAGGGTGGTCCCCTGGTGATTGAAAAGGGCGGGAAACTTGTTCTCACCAGTGAGGAAATCGAGTCAACAGCCCATAGAGTTGCCATTAATTACGGCGGTATCGTTGAGGATGTGAAGAGTGGTGACCGGATCCTTATGGATGATGGTAATCTGGCAGTGAAAGTTGAAAGCGTCAAAGGAACAGAAATACATACCAGGGTTCTGGTCGGCGGTAAACTCGGGTCACGTAAGCGGGTCAGCCTTCCCGGCGTGGTTGTCAATCTGCCGCCCCTCACCGAAAAGGATGTGGAAGATATCCGTTTCGGGGTGCGGGCCGAGGTGGATTTTATCGCTGCCTCCTTCGTCCGTAAGGGTGAAGATGTCCTCGCCGTGCGCAAGGTTCTTGAGGAGGTCGGCGGCTCTCAGCAGGTTATCTCCAAGATTGAAAATCAGGAGTCGGTGGACAATCTCGAAGAAATTCTCGAGCTTTCTGACGGCCTGATGATTGCCCGCGGTGATCTCGGTGTTGAACTGGAGCCTGAGACGGTGCCGATCATTCAGAAAAAAATTATTCGCCTCGCCAACCAAATGGGCAAACCGGTGATCACTGCTACCCAGATGCTTGAGTCGATGATCAACAGTCCACGTCCGACACGGGCCGAGTCATCGGATGTGGCCAATGCCATCCTCGATGGTACCGACGCTGTCATGCTGTCCGGAGAGACCGCAGTCGGCAGCTACCCGGAGCAGGCAGTTCGCTTTCTTGTTAAAAACGGCAGGGTGTCCGAGGCGGACCTGCCCTATGATGATCTGCTTGCCAAGGGGGGCCGTTACTCCACCCAGACGATGACCAACTCTATCTGCTACGCTTCCTGCGCAATCGCAAATGACCTGGCTGCTGCTGCCATTCTTACCGCTACCCAGTCGGGCTTGACGGCTCGAATGGTCTCCCGCCATCGTCCCCGGACCCGGATTATTGCCATGAGTCCCTCTGCAGTGACAAGACGAAGGATGCAGCTGTACTGGGGAGTCACCCCGTTTGAAGCCAATGACGGCGATTCCATTGACAGCCTGTTTGATAACTCCATTGAGGCGGCAAAGGAAAAAAACCTGCTGCATAATGGTGATCTGGTGGTGATTACCGCCGGGTTGCCTTTCAGGAGCAGCGGATCAACAAATATGCTGCGCATCCAGGCCATAGGCGATATCGACCTCCATGGCCAGGGGATCGGTACAAAACGTGTGACCGGCAGGGTGGTGATCGTCCATGGTCAGGAGGATCTGGCCAGGGTGAAAAGTGGTGACATTATCGTCTGTTATGAAACGGATACCTCCATGGTGGCTCCATTAAATAGAGTCGGCGGGGTTATCACCGAGCAGCCCGGCCTGACCTGTCACGCTGCCCTGGTAGGCAGGGAGCTCGATATTCCTGTGATTACCGGAGTCAAAAACGCTTCAGTCAAACTCAAAGAAGGGCAGACGATTACCATGGATTGCAAGTACGGTCAGATCAAGGCGTTTGCCCCTAAAGATGACTGAACGTGATTATACAGGTTGTCCACTGGCAGCCAAAAAGGAGTAAAGATCATCTGAGTATTAATATGCGCCAAAAATTAGTCAGGCACATGGGATAAAAAAAGCTGAACTGCCCTTTGCAGGCAATCCGGCTTTCTTATTTTGGTCACTCCCCTTACTTTTGACCAAGTCTCTAAAAAACAGGCCTCTTGGCCCCGGAGAGTTACTTTTTGCCTGGCGCCTGATTTTTCAATGAAACTGTATCTTCAACTCCTCGCCCTTTTCGTCGACAAACAGGTGCTCGAGCCCGCCGTCATCAATAAGATCGATTAAATCATTGGTGGCTTTCAGCTCTTCAATGAATGATTTCAGTAGGTTCTTCCCATCCAGGTGGTAACGGCTGATTTTGATACCCACCTGTCCGTCACCTTCCCAGACAGCCTTTCCTGTGAGAAAGATTGATTGATGCCCCGCTGAAAGAATCTCAATTTTATAGTCAACTGAGTGATCAACAGGTCCGGAGAGGTCGGAAATCAGTAAGCCGTTGAGGCTGACATTGGAGGTGACGCCGGTAATCTTATCCAGAGAGCCGGAAAGAAGAATGACACTTCTCTGCACGTCAATTCTCTGGTGCTTTCGGTTGGTTATAGCCATAATTGAACGTTTGTCGGTTCGTCTCCATCTAACAGTGCTGCCGCATTTGCAGCCGCGCGTACGAGTACAGTTTCAGGCAATAGCAGCTCTGGCAGGCAGAGAGCGATTGCCCATGGGAGAATAAGACGATATTTTTTCAGACCAGTTGTAATGTCGCGTGCTTCAGAACATCTTATACTGTTTATCTCCACAAAGCAAATAATCAGAGCTGAACCGATAAAGTTCTGCCTGGCGCCATCGTTATCCTTGCCATGATCTGCTGAATTAATCCCTGCAGTGTATACAGGGTGATTTTAAATTTTTGACAGACGGTGATGATAAGTTTCTGGTCGACAAGTATTCAAGTGATCCACAGTGATTGTTCTGCAAGAAGGGAGCAGGGACCTCCGCAGCGAAAATTTTCATGATATTCTTTGATTACGAAGTATAAAAGCTATTTGACTAACCTTCTTTCAATCACTTAGAATAATTAACAACAAAATGTCAGCCCTCCACTTCACTCTAGGAAAGATCATCAATGATACTGCGTAACCTGAAAATCGGACCCCGCCTTGGAGCCGGGTTTGCAATCATTATTCTCCTGACGTTGGGGCTCAGTCTGTTTCTTGTCTGGAAAATCGAGAAGCTGGCCGTCGATACGGAGCAGATGTATTACCACTCGCTGGTGGTCAACAACGCGGTTCGCGATATCAAGGCCGACATCATAGCCATCCACGGTACCATGAAGGATGTGGCCATGGCTGAGGACAAGCGTCAGCTCAAAAAAAATATCGAGCTGGTTAAGGAGTATGAAGATAAAATTTTACTGAATTTCAAGCAGGTTGAAGATCGTTTTCTCGGTGATAAACAGGATGTAGTGGTTGCCAGACGCTTTTTTATCCAGTGGAAATATATTCGTGATGATGTCCTCTACTATGTGCAGGTAGGTGATTTGGAGAGTGGTGCCCGTATCACCAGGACGGACGGTGCCAACCACGTTCGCCTTCTTCATGAAAAGATCCAGATAATGATCGATTTTGCCGGCCGTGAGGCCAAACGTCTCGTTGAAAGCAGTGTGAAAAGCAGTCACGAGGCACTGATTGACACGGTTGTTATTCTGGCCGTAGTTCTCATTGTCACCATAATCCTCTCTATACTCATTACCCGCTCTATTTCCCGCCCACTTGACCGAATGACCGAGAGTGTGGAGAAGATTTCCCGTGGAGACCTGGAGGTCAGCCTGGAATCCGGGGGCCGGGACGAATTGAGCCGCATGGCAACATCAATAAGTGCCCTGCTGACCAATATGTCTGACCTGGCAAGGGCTGCCTCGTTTATTGCTTTTGGAGACTTCAACGTCAAGGTCACCCCGCGTTCCGACCGGGACACACTGGGGATTGCCATGCAGGATATGGCAGAGACCCTGCGGCGGACTGCGGCCATTGCCCATGACGTCTCTCAGGGAGACCTTTCGGTTGCCCTGCCGGTCAAGAGCGAAAATGATCTCCTTGCCGGTTCGATCAACTCCATGATCGACAGCCTGCAGGAATCTGAGCGGCAGAATATCCATCAGAACTGGGTAACAAGCGGCCTGACCTTTCTTGATGAGGAGATGCGCGGTGAAGACGATCTGGGCGTGCTGTCAAAAAAGATAATTACTTTACTCTGTACCTATATCGGTGCCCAGATGGGTGCATTTTACATCTTTCATGAGCAGAACAGACTGCTGCAGCTAAATGGCAGTTATGCCCTGCCCGATAAAAATGTACTCAATAAAGAGATTATGCTCGGTGAAGGGTTAATCGGTGAGGCTGCTCTCCAGAAGGAGTTGATTACACTTACTGAGGTCCCCGAAGATTATGTCCGGATCGTCACCGCAATTGGTAACACTCTGCCAAGAAACATCCTCATCCTCCCGTTTTTTCATGAGGATCGGCTCAAAGGGATTGTGGAGTTTGCGGCATTGGATGAGTTTCCGGCCAAGGTCATTGAATTTCTAAAGATCACAGCAAAATCAATCGGTATTGCTGTTTCTGTCTCCCAGTCACGGGACAGGCTTCAGGAATTGCTCAAGGAATCAAAGCAGCGGGCAGAAGAACTGCAGATCCGTGAAGAAGAACTCAAAGCGACCAATGAAGAGCTGGAATCTCAGACAGTTTCTCTGCATGCCTCACAGAAAAAAATGGAGGACCAGCAGGCAGAGCTGGAGGCCACCAACAGTGAACTGGAAGAAAAATCACTGACACTGGAAGATCAGAAAAAGAAGATTGAAAGTCGAAACCGGGCCCTTGTTACAGCCAGGGAGGAAATCGAAGAACGGGCCAGGGACCTGGCTCTTGCCTCAAAATATAAGTCAGAATTTATGGCCAATATGAGCCATGAGCTGCGTACGCCGCTCAACAGTCTTCTGCTGCTTGCCCAGTCCTTAAACGAAAACAGGGATGACAACCTAACAGCGGATCAGCTCCAGGCGGCAGCTATTATTTACGATTCCGGCAGGGATCTGCTCGAGCTGATCAATGACATTCTGGATCTTTCCAAAATCGAAGCCGGTCGCATGGACATTGAGCTGGAAGAGATCAGCCTGAAGGAGCTTGCCGATTCCAGTGGCCTGCTTTTTTCCCATATGGCCAGCGAGAAGGGGCTCACGTTTGAGGTATCCATAAACGATGGGCTGCAGTCTGCCATTACCAGTGATCTCGGCCGAATCGAGCAGATTATTAAAAATTTTCTTTCAAATGCCATAAAGTTTACCGAGAGCGGAGGCGTAACACTGGGGTTTTCCCGGGTGACTGATGATATTAGTCTGGCGACAAGCGGCCTTGCTCCGGAGCGGGCCATCGCTATCAGCGTTGCCGACACCGGCATCGGCATCCCTGTTGATCAACAGAAGGTCATTTTTGAGGCCTTCCAGCAGGGGGATGGCTCCACAGCCCGCCAGTTTGGCGGAACCGGGCTCGGGCTTTCCATTTCCCGTGAACTGGCCTCCTTAATCGGCGGAGAGATCCAGGTGACCAGTACACCGGGGAGTGGCTCAACTTTTACCCTCTATCTGCCGCTGTCTGTTGAAAAGGGAACGCAGCCGGATCTCCTGCCTGCAGCCCGGGAACCTGACAAGGCTGTTGCTGGAGAATCCAGATCCGAGGAGGTGTTTGGCAACCATCAAGAACTGTCCTCAAGGGCCACAGTGGAGGATGATCGCGATCATCTGGATGGAGAGCAGCCGATCCTGATCATTGAAGATGATGAACATTTTGCTGCCCTGCTGCGCGATCAATGCCATGAACGCGGGTTTAAGGCACTGGTTAGCGGCTCGGGAGAGGCTGGGCTGGAGATAGCGGAGCACTACCAGCCAGCCGGCATAATTCTTGACATCAGGCTTCCGGGAATTGATGGCTGGGTTGTTCTGAGTCACCTGAAGTCCAGTTCCCGGACCCGGCATATACCGGTTCACATCGTATCAGCAGACGAGGCCGGCAGTAACGCTTTCAAACTTGGGGCCATCGGTTTTTTGACCAAGCCGCTGAATAGAGAGCAGATTGCCGAAATATTCGGTCGGTTTGAGGCGGTTATAAACCGTGAGTTCAAAGAACTGCTGGTGGTGGAGGATGACGATACACTGCGCGATGTTATTATCGGTGTGATTGGTAACGGTGACGTTCGGGCAACTCCGGCAAAAAACGGAAAAGAGGCCGAGGAGCTTCTGCGCAACAACCGTTTTGACTGCATGGTTCTGGACCTTGGCCTGCCGGATATCCCCGGGTTGGAGTTGTTGCAGAAGCTGGCTGAAAAGGATTCCGTCGCTATTCCGCCGGTGATCATTTATACCGGCAGGGATCTGACCAGGCAGGAGGAAATGGAGCTGAGAAAATACTCCAGGTCGATCATCATCAAGGATGACCGCTCCAAGGAGCGGCTTCTTGACGAGGTTTCGCTCTTTCTCCACCGTATGGTTGAGAAGATGCCCGAGCAGAAGCAGCAGATTATTGCCGACCTCCATAACCGGGACCTGATGTTTAAAAATAAAAAAATACTGCTGGTTGATGACGATATGCGAAATGTCTTTGCATTGTCGACATCCCTGGAGGATAAAGGAATACAGGTGCTCATAGCCGAAGACGGGCGGAAGGCACTGGAGGTTCTTGACAGCAGCCCGGACATTGATCTTGTCCTCATGGATATCATGATGCCTGTGATGGACGGGTATGAAACAATGCGCAGGATAAGGGAGAAGGAGGAGTTCTGGAAACTTCCGGTGATCGCCCTGACCGCCAAGGCGATGAAGGATGATCGAGAAAAATGTATCGAGGCCGGCGCCAGTGACTATCTGGCAAAACCTGTCGATCTTGAACGGTTGTTTTCGATGATGCGGGTATGGCTTTACAGGTAGGAACTTCAGCGATGGGAAAAAAAGCGGATGGAAAACAGCGAAATTGAAGACCTTGAAGTCTCGCTGCTTCTTGAGGCTCTGCATGAACGTTACGGCTATGATTTCCGTGACTATGCCCGGGCGACCATGGTCCGGCGTATCCGGCAGTTTGCTGTAAAGGCCGGTGTGGAACGGGTCAGTGAGCTGTTGCCGAGAGTACTGTATGATCCCGGCTTTTTTCAGTCCCTGATCGTTGATTTTTCAATCCCGGTGACGGAAATGTTCCGGGATCCAGGTTTTTATCATACTCTTCGCAAAGAGGTGATCCCGCTTTTGAAAACTTACCCCTTTATCAGGATATGGCACGCGGGCTGTGCCACCGGTGAGGAGGTGTATTCCCTGGCTATTCTCCTCAAAGATGAGGGACTCTATGAGAGGGCCACTATCTTTGCCACTGATTTTAACGACACGGCTCTGGACAGAGCACGGGAGGGAATTTTTCCTTTGGAGCATGTCCGCAGTTATACAAAAAACTATCAGGACTCCGGCGGCGTTCATTCATTGAGCAGGTATTATCATGCCGACCAGGAGCATATTGTCCTCGACAGAGGGCTTGGTAAAAATATCACCTTTGCCAACCACAACCTGGTCTCTGACCAGGTGTTTGGCGAGATGCACATGGTTCTCTGTCGTAATGTGTTGATTTATTTCAATAAAAAACTTCAGGGGCGGGTGCTCGAGCTGTTTGACGGGAGTCTTGTCCGCGGTGGTTTTCTCTGCCTGGGCTCCAGGGAAACCATCCGTTTTTCAACTCTTTCGAATTTCTATGGCCGTGTGGACGAGAGGCAGAAGATCTATCGCAAGCAGATGGGAACCGAAGGGGGTAAACGTGATCTTCCGGATGGAACAAGCTGATTTTATATGAGTTAATTGCGGGTTAATGGTATCCCTGTGAAAAGAAATGAATAAAGCGAAAATTCTCATAGTCGATGACAAGGAGAACAACCTGGTCGCCCTGGAGATGACCTGCAGGTATGTTGATGCCGAATTTATTCGGGCGACATCCGGTAATGATGCTCTGAAACAGGTT
Organism: Thermodesulfobacteriota bacterium; assembly: GCA_039715055.1. GTDB lineage: Bacteria > Desulfobacterota > Desulfobulbia > Desulfobulbales > Desulfocapsaceae > JBDLID01. Next base: position 22,465 of record JBDLID010000024.1, read on the forward strand.
CTCAGCCACGATTTTGCTCTGGCCATAATTGACGTGCAGATGCCGGAAATGGACGGTTATGAGCTTGCTCAGCTTATTCGCGGCCGGGAGCAGACAGCGCACCTGCCGATTATTTTTATCTCGGCAATCTATACCGATGAGTTTCATATCTTCAAAGGCTACGACGCCGGGGCAGTGGATTTTATTTCCAAGCCCTTTGAGCCGCGGATGCTGCGCAATAAAATCCGGGTGTTTCTTGAGCTTTTCGAACAGAGGCGGCAGCTTCGCCAATCAACCCAGCTTTACGAGGGGACTTTCGATGCCATCAGCGATGTGGTCCTGATACAGGACTCATCCATGCATGTTCGACAGGTCAACAAAGCCGGCTGTGACCTGCTTAATCTCCCTGAAGAAAAGATTGTCGGACGGTGTTGTTATGAGGTCTTTCGCGGTTCCACTTCACCCTGCGAGGGGTGCTCTCTCACCCAGAGGGGGGCTCGTGAAACCATCTGCAGCTGGGAGATGGAGCATCCCAATCTCGGCAGTCATTTCCAGCTCATTGCCTCACCTCTTCAGCTGAGTGATGATGAAATATTGACCGTCTATGTGGCCAGGGATATTACCGAGCAGAAAATGATCAAAGAGCAGCTTCTCCAGGCCGAAAAGCTTGAAGCGATCGGCACCCTGGCCGGAGGTATTGCTCATGATTTCAACAATATTCTCAGTGCTGTGCTTGGCTTTGTCGAGGTAAGCCTCATGGCTGAGAGACTGTCGCCCGACCTGAAGGAGAATCTCCGCAACATCAAAAGAGCAGGGCTTCGCGCCAAGGAACTGGTTGCCCAGATTTTAACCTTTTCGCGAAAAGCAAGTACCAGTCGGAGCCCTATTATAATCACTCCCCTGCTGAAGGAAGCGATCAAGCTGCTCCGGGCAACTATTCCAAAAACTGTTGAAATTAAAACAGATATTGCAGATGTCGAAGACAAAATCATGGCCGATCCCATTGAGATTCACCAGATTGTCATGAACCTCTGCACCAACAGTTACCAGTCCATTGAGGATGAGCGGGGAGTCATCGAAGTGAGCCTGCAGTCGGTCAAGATTGATACGGCCACAGCAAGACGTAAAACCGATTTGGAGCCGGGAGAGTATCAGCAGCTGAGAGTCAGGGATACGGGCAAGGGGATGGATAAAAACATGCAGAGTCGTATCTTTGATCCGTTTTTTACGACCAAGGAGAAGGGTCAGGGAACCGGCATGGGGCTCTCTGTTGTGCATGGAATTACCAGGAATTGCGGTGGGACTCTGATTGTAGCCAGTGAACCCGGCAGGGGGTCGGTTTTTGATATTTTCTTTCCGGTGGTGGCCAGGGAATTTACTGAGAGCAGCGATGTGGCCGTTGCAATGAAGGAGGGCAGCGGCTGTGTTCTTTTTGTCGATGACGAGGCTGAGTTGCTCGACCTCGGCAGCCGCTACCTTGAGTTTCTCGGATATACCGTTGTCAGCGCATTGTCAGGAGATGAGGCTCTTGAAATTTTTAGAAAGTCACCGGACAAATTTGTTGCTGTCATCACCGACCAGACCATGCCCGGGCTGCCGGGCAATGTCCTGGCGGAGGAGTTGATGAAGATCCGGCCGGATCTTCCCATCGTCCTTTCCACAGGTTATTCCTCTGTGGTCACCGAGAAGAAGGTACTGGAAAGCGGCATCAAAGCCTTTCTGCAGAAACCCGTTGCCATCCAGGTTCTGGCCGACACCATGCACAAAGTTATCAAGGGGGATTAGAAAGAGGTGAGCGCATGATCATTGCGCCCGGTGCGGATTCGGAGATGAGGCTGGGAGAGTATCGAAAAAGTTGCAGTTTTCTAGTGCAGATACTTCAGGCCCACTTCAAGGTTGTTCGCATTTTCCCAGACAACACGGCAGCGAAACGGCTGTACAGCAATTGGGGCCTGTTGCGATAAGCAGGAGATATCCACCTCCTGACCGACATAGAAGCCGGACTGAGTCGTGCGCACACGCATTCCTTGAACACTGGCGTCAACAATCTCACCACGCTGGCCGAAACCGTCTCCTACTCCCATCATTACCGCATGATTCAATGCAATCCGTCTACAATCACGTCGTTCATTGGAAATCATAATTATTCCCTTGCTGTGTAGGTTAGGCGGTGCCTGTGGAGAAACCAAAAAAGCCGAGCTGCCTCCTGAATAAATGGGCAACCCGGCTGACTCTCTTGAGCCCCGTGGCTTTCCGTCCCTGCCTCTCAGCAGGTTTGGCTTTTTATTACTAGAACAATGTTACCATAATTTTAAAAAAAATCACATATAACAATAGAGTTTCTTAGTATGTCCGAGGTATATATTATAATGGGTGGAGTGTGCTTCTCTTTTGGCAGTGAATGACTCAGGATAATGGTTGGTTCCTGAAACCCTTACGGCCTGATTCAGGGTAAGTTGTGCCTGCCCCCCCGGGTTAGAGGCGGACCAGGCGTTGATTGATTAAAAGCTGAAATCAAAGAGTGGTTACTGAGCAGACATAATCAGAGAATGACTTTGATTATCATTCATAAAACTATTTGTTTTTTAACGTTATTCGATTAGGTTAAAAAATGTGTTATTGATCAATTGAACAAAAACCACAGGCACTCAAGTGATATGATTGCCGTACCTGGATCCGATAAGTTTCATTCTTCTAGGGAGGGAAAATGATTCATCGATTACTTCAATACCTTGTCGTGACCACCCTTGTTCTGGTGTTGGCTGGTTGTACAGGCGAGGACAGCAGTGACAAGGCAAAAAAGGAGCTTCTTGTCTACTGCGGGATCACCATGGTCCATCCGATGAAGAAGATCGCCTCTCTGGTCGAAGCCGCTCAAGACTGTAAAGTTACCATTGTCCAGGGTGGGTCTGAAGACCTCTACCAGAGTCTCAAGATGAGCGGGGTTGGTGATCTTTACATGCCGGGGTCTCAATACTATCGTGAAAAGCATCTTTCCGAGGGACTGCTTGGAGACTATGTCGAGGTGGGATACAACCAGGCGGCCCTCGTTGTTGCCAAAGGAAACCCCAAGCAGGTCAGCGCCGAAATCGATAGCCTGACTGACTCCAGTCTCAACGTTGTGATCGGTAATCCGGAGACCTGCAGCATTGGCAAGCAGGCGGAAAAGATATTGACCAAGGCCGGCATTTTCCAACAGGTCGTAGATAATGCTGTGACCCTTGCCGCTGACTCGCGCAACATGAATAAACAACTGCTTGACGGCCGGGCGGATCTCATCTTTAACTGGCGGGCCACTGCATTTTTTGAGGGAAATCGTGCAAAAATGGATGCATTGTCCCTGGATCCCTCTGTGGCACCGAAAAATAAATTGCTGATTAACCTCCTGAGTTTCTCTGCCCGGCCCGAGTTGGCCCGGGCCTTCATGGATGTTGCCGCATCAGAGCGGGGACAGAGAATTTTTCGTGATTTCGGCTTTCTGGATTAAGCTGGGAGCCAGTCGGAAAATTCTAATTTTACCAAGATCAAGGAACAGGACAAATGGAAACGCGCGCCATATATTTGATATGCACCCAGAGGGCATAAATGAGCACTTTTCATTTGGTCTGTGACCAACAAATTGGGAAAAGAACGTTCTTCGACAGACTTCTAGTGGCTGCCCATCTATGTTTGGGGCCCCAATATTCACCTGGAACCGTTGGCTGTCCATGAGACTGGCTACCCCTGTATTTAAAAATATCCTTGCCCTCTGTATTGCCTTTATAGTGGGTATTCTCCTGCTGATTGTGCTCAATGTCTTTTTTCTCGGATTGATCGAGGGGCTTGATAAGCAGGTGGAAAATGAACGGGCGAGAATTGATATCGGTCAGCAGATCATTAACGATCTGAACCAGCTGGAGCGTATTTTCTACACCCTTGTCACCACATGGGATTCGCGCCAGCACAAGAAGCAGCTGATCGATATGGAGAATTCTTTCAACCATATTCTCCAGGCGTTTGATGTCCTTGAAGAGGGTGGTACCCTCAGTATCAGTACCCGCCTCAACCTGGAAGATATTTATGAGTTTCACTATACCATCTCCTATCAGCCTGATGGACGGCACGATATTGTCCTCGAGGTAGTCGATCTGAAGCCGAAACTGATTACGATTCGGGAAAAGATCAATATTATTGCTGTGACCACGGCAGATCGTAACCAGTTATTCACTGTTGATCAGGGGGGTAGCAGAACCGCAATGAAAAAGATCAGGACCCAGGTCAAGACGACCCGTTCTCTCTTTGTGCGGATCAAGGAAAACGCCAACCGCCTCTATTACTACGGCTACCAGAACCTCAAAGAGCTTGATACGGAAATCAAACAGCGGAAGTTTTTCTATAACAGTCTGCAGGTGTTTTTAATTGTTATGATCTGCGGCCTGGTGCTCGGCATCAGTTTTCTCATTGCCAGGCAACTGCATCGTATCACCCTCCAGCTGGAAGCGGCAAAGCTTGAGATGGAGAAGGCCAAGGAAAAGGCCGAGGCTGCCAACGAGGTGAAGTCACAGTTCCTGGCCAATATGAGTCATGAGATTCGTACCCCCATGAACGGTATTATCGGCATGACCCGCCTGGCCCTGGAAGGTGATTGCAGTGACCGGCAAAAGCATCGTCGTTTTCTCCAGACCATCCAGGCCTCTGCCGATGCCCTGCTTATCATTATCAACGACATTCTTGATTTTTCAAAAATGGAGGCTGATCAACTGCAGCTGGAGAGCAGGCCGTTTAATGTCAGACACATTGTCCAGGCCACTAATCAGACCATGGGCGTGCTCGCTCAGAGCAAAGGCCTGGAACTGAATGCCACCATCGATCCGGATGTGGTCAATGTCGCCAGGGGGGATGAAGGCCGGATTCGTCAGATTCTCCTGAACCTGTTGTCCAATGCGGTCAAGTTTACCGAAAGCGGCAGTGTGCATGTCAGGGTCGGGCAGGAAGAGGCTGACAACGGTGCCCTGCGACTGGTCATTGAGGTCAGAGACACCGGCTGTGGGATTGCACCTGAAAATCTTGAGGCCGTATTTGAGAGTTTTGCCCAGGAGGATGCCACTGTCAGCAGGCATTTCGGCGGCAGCGGCCTTGGCCTGGCCATTTGCAGAAAATTATGCCGCCTGATGGGTGGTGATATCACGGTGAAGTCCACCCTGGGAGAAGGCGCCGTATTCATGTTCTCGGTGGTTGTCGAGGCTGCAGAGGGGGAGGAGGCGCCGAAGTTTGTTGACGATAGCGATAACGGGCCTGTCAAGCATGGAGAGCCCTTGCGACTCCTGCTGGTGGAGGATAACGAGGTTAACAGGGATCTTGCCCGTATGACACTTGAGAAGGGGGGCCATCAGATTGTTGAAGCCGTCAACGGTGCCGTTGCTCTTGATATACTTTTAACCGATAGATTCAATGCGATTTTGATGGATGTCCAGATGCCTGTCATGGATGGTTTGACCACCACTGAAATCATTCGCGGCCTGGAGCAGGGTGAAGTCTCTGACAAAGCTCCCGACGGTCTGCTTGAGAGGCTCCGGGACGGCCATATCCCGATCATTGCCATGACCGCTCATGCCATGAGCGGTGATAGTGACAGATGCCTGACCGCCGGTATGGATTTCTATCTGACCAAGCCGTTTCAGCCCCGGGAGCTGGCAGAGGTTCTGACCCATATGGGTGGAAGCCTTGTGGTTGCCCCTGAGCCCACGGTGAATGATGACAGCGGGGCTGACGGGGCTGATATTGAGCAGAGGGTTATCAAGCAGTTGAAGGAGACCTATGGGCTGGAGGATGACCAGGTCGGAAGCTTGCTGGATTCCATGAAAACGACTCTCCTGGAGAACCGGCAACAACTCGAAGCAACCCTTGAAAAACAGGATATGGAACAGGTTTCAAAGGCGGCCCATACCATGGTCGGTGTCCTGCTCAACGCCGGTCTGGGCGATATTGCTGAACTGGCAAGGGACATTGAGTTCAGTGCTAACGACGGCGGCAGCCCAATGGATATCAGCAACAAGTTTGAACAGTTGAAGAGAATGCTTGCTGATTTTCTTGAGTAGGTCTGGAACAGCCGGTCCGGGCTATTGCCTGTCCTTCTGAGGAGGCGGAGGAATTTTTGCCGCCAGCCAGTCCACAATGAGCTGCTCCACTCCACCCACCTGGCCGAACATCCTGGTGCCGTGGATATTCGTTTTGTCAAAGAGGTGCAGTTCTGCACCATTGTCACCTAAAGCTTCATATATCGCATCGGCGCCCCGCTGTTGTTCTTCTCTGCTGGAGAGAATGAGCAGAGGGGTTCCGGGCCAGGTCGTGACATGTTCGAGGGTTGGTACGCCGAGATAGTTTTCTCCCGGAGTGAGCAGGACAACACCTGCCGGTCGGATAACATCCTTACTGACACTGTGAACGGCCACGGAACAACCGACGCTGGCACCAATTATCAGTTGGCGCTGCTGGGGAATCCCTGTCGTCCTGGCCAGATATTGTGACGCTGCCTCGACATCACGGTACATTTCGTTAAAAATGGACGGGTCGCGGTCAATGACCCGCTGTTCGTCATCACTGCCGTCGGCTGCCAGCCGGCTCTCACCATGTCCCCTCAGGTCCATGGCCAGCACGGTGAAACCGTTTCGGGTGAGGTGGGAAAGCAGGGGCTGGTAACTCTGACGGGTGTGGCGATACATGGGGAGTAGAATGACCGCTGCCCCAATATCCTTTTTGCCCGGCAGGCTCATCTCACCGATAAGCGGGTGGTTGTCACTGGAGGTGAGCTCAAGGCGTTGACCGCCAATTGCACAGTTAAGAAAAAGCAGCATCACAACCTGAATCATGCAGCTGCAGACCAGAACTTTTCCTCTCATCTTGTCCTCCCGGGGAGTTATCCAGATTGTTGATCTGAAAATATCATCTGTTATATTTTGAAAGGCATCGTCCCACTTACAGCCTGTTCTTTATCTTAGGCTGATCTGTTTCTAACCCGACAAGTCGGAAGCTTTTAGAGTCGCTGGATAAGTGCCTTGGTGGTAAGGTGGCCATTTGATTGCAATTACCCCTCCTCAATTTCTTGTTTTTTATGACAGGAATTCAGGAGTAAGGCACTAATACTTGCGTAAGGGGGCGACATCCGGCTCATGGGGAGCGATGGAGAGCCAGCCCTCCCGGCCTGAGCGGGTACGAACCCGGACGAAATCACCGTGTGTACTCATGATTTGAACCATACGGCCCTCTTCAATGATTCCTGATGAAGGGGCTGAGTCAAAAGGTGAGAGCATCAGCCGGCTGTTACTGGTGACCACCACACCGCTGTGCAGATCATACCATTTGAAAATAGTCCCTGCTGCCGCTGCTGTTATCAGAAACAGCAGGCAGCAGAGGAGCAGGCGGTGGTTTTTTCCGGGCAGAGGACGCAAGAGTGTTACTGCTTCAAGCGTGGTTGTCAGAATAATCAGGCAGAGAAGAAAAAGCAGCCACTGGTCGAGTTGGAGCAGTGGCTCAAAGTAGTCTCGAAAAAATTGCTGTTCTTTAAAAAGCCCGGCTTCTTTTCTGACCAGTTCGAGGTTGCCGCGAGTGTCACCGGCTGAGGGCAGGAGGCGCAACGCCCTTTCATAACTCAGGACTGCATAACCAATGCGACCACTGCGGGCATAGCTGTTTCCGAGGTTGTGAAGCAGTTGGGCGGAGTATCCCTTCTCT
>JBDLID010000025.1:0-29447 GCA_039715055.1 Thermodesulfobacteriota bacterium
TGGTTCCCGCAGCTTGCATTGATCCCGACGGATGGGCTGGAAAAGAGCAGCACCATCTACAAAAAAGGCGATCTGGTCGTGATGCTCAATATGGAAGGGGAGTTGGTTGAGACAACTCCGCTATTGAAGTTGGAAAAGCGGTGCAGTCCCCGATATGGCCAGAGATTGGAAGGGTTTGTCAATAAAAATGAAAAGCTTGCCGATAACCCCATTTACCTGCCGGTGACAAACGGCTGTCCGCACAAAGAGCTCACTGCCCTGGTGATCCATGACTCGTTTGGCCGGCTTCTGCGTCCCTTTCTCTCCGAGTATTTCAGGGAGGTGACCTATATGCGCTTTTCCGATTTTGACGGGATGAGGGATTACATCCTCGAAAAAAGACCGGACGTGGTGATTGAGCAGCGTATAGCAAGGACCATGAAAGCTTTTCTTCGCTCCGATCCTGCCGCGCGCAACCAGTGGCTTGGTGATCGTTTTAATAAGATGAGAGGTGTCGCCCTGCAGATCACCGGCCAACACCGGGGTGGAGTGGTTGAGTCCGCCAACCAGCTGCAGACACAGTCCAGTAGTCAGGGGCTGATTCTTGAGAGCAGCGGCAGCGATCCATTTCTGGTTTTCAGCATGGAGCAGTCACTGTCAACCGGGGCCCTGGTGCGACTGGAGCTGACAAGCCCGGCACCAACCGTGCTGGAGCTTTTTTATCTGGCAGAGGGGATGGAATCCTTCAGCTCGGGGGACAGTGTTCGCATCAAGGTTAAAGAGGGGAAAAATGATCTGCTCCTTTCACTCCCAGGAAAAAATATCAGCACCAGGGTCCGTCTTGACCCGGGAAAAACAGCGGGAAGATATGTCTTGCACTCGATGGAGGTGAGATATCCCGTGGAAAGCTCCCGCGCGGAACAATAACAACCCGCGTCCTGTCGACCGGTGCTTTCAGCTGAGTAGCTATTGCCTCTTGTTTCAGTGGAAAAAAATGGCTAAACTGTTGAGAGTATATATTAACAGGAGGACATGGTATGCGCTGGCAGGATGGACGCAGGAGCAGCAATGTTGAGGATCGACGTGGACGCAGGATTCCCGGTGGCAAGAAGCTGCCCGGCATCGGTATTATTCTGCTCGCCCTGGTGGGGATGTATTTCGGGGTGGATCCCGGAATGATCCTTAACCTGGGATCAAATATGACAGCAACTCAGCAGAGTAGCACCCCGGTTCAGGTCTCGGCCGAAGAAAAGCAGCTCGCCGAATTTGTCGCAGTGGTTCTCGCCGATACAGAGGATACCTGGAACGCCATTTTTCAGAAGGCCGGGGGGCGCTATCAGGAACCCACTCTGGTCCTTTTTTCAGGCTCGGTCCAGTCGGCCTGCGGTTTTGCCCAGTCGGCCATGGGGCCGTTTTACTGTCCGGGGGACCAGAAGGTCTATATTGATCTCTCCTTTTACAATGATCTGAAAAAGCAGCTCCACTCACCCGGTGACTTTGCTCAGGCCTATGTTGTGGCCCACGAGATCGGCCACCATGTCCAGAAACTGCTGGGCATCAGTGATAAGGTCCATGCCGCAAGACAGCGGTTGAGCGATGTGGACTATAATAAGATGTCCGTCAAGCTGGAGCTGCAGGCCGATTGTCTGGCCGGTATCTGGGCCAACCATGCCGACCGGATGCGTCATGTTGTCGAGCCGGGTGATATCGAGGAGGCACTCACTGCCGCCTCAAACATCGGTGACGACCGCCTCCAGAAACAGTCGCGCGGCTACGTGACCCCCGACTCGTTTACCCACGGCAGCTCCACCCAGCGTGTTCACTGGTTCCGCCGCGGTTACCAGAGCGGCAGTATGGATCATTGCGATACCTTTAGTGCTACAAGACTCTAGCCCGCTTTTAATTAGCAGTCCAGGCGGGAGGGTAAATTTACCACCACCTGTTTTAGCGATGACTGTTACCGGGCCTGAAACTTGATTTTTTCCATCCGCTGAATGTAGTAAGCGGTATCCTGTTTCAGGTCAATATGATCAACAGAAACCTCCACCCCCGTGTCTTTGAAACTGTTGAACGACAACTTCTCTGCGGCCATCTCAAAATGACTTCTGGCAATGATTACAAAATATTTGCCATAGGTTCTGAACAGTAGAGTGTCCGGATAAGTCTGCTCCAGTTCAGCAGCGAATTTCTGCATCAGAATATTGCCCTGCTCCCATCCCTGCTTGCGGTTGTAGCTGTACAGGTTTTTCAAATGCAGGCTGTGCAGACATTGGTACTCCTGTAGTTCCTTGTTGTTTCTCAGGATGACCTTGAGATAGTCCTCATTGTAGAGCCCTGTCATTTTATCGTTGAAAAAGTAGGAAAAGCGGCGTTGCTCCATCTGGTTTTTGGGGAGCTGGGTGATCGATTCAGGGACGCTAACACCGTTGAGGACCTTGTTGGCAGCGAGCACAACATCCGGGTCAAACTGACTTCCGCTCAGCTCATTTAACTCGGCCATTGCCTCTGGGATGGCCTTTCTTGGCTTGTATATCCGGTTGGTTGTCATGGCATCAAAGGCGTCGGCAACCACAATGATCCTTGCAAGCAAAGGCGTCTCTTTTCCCTGTAACCGGTCAGGGTATCCGGTCCCGTCATATCGTTCATGATGATGGCGAATAATGCCTGCAAGTTCCCTGTACATGGTGATATTTGACAGCATGTCATACCCGGCAGAGGCATGGAGCTTGATGAGCTCATAGTCAAGAGGGGAAAGGGTGCCCGGCTTAAGCAGGACGGAGTCAGGCGTGGCGATTTTACCGATATCGTGCAGAGTCGCAGCCTTCTGCAGCACTGCTGTTTCATGGGCGGAAAGGTCAATTTCCCGGGCCAGCAGCTTGCAATAATGAGCCACCCGCAGGGTATGGCCTGCGGTATAGGTGTCACGGTGGTCGATCATGTTGGCAAAAGAGAGGATGGTTTCTTCATAGTTTTCAGTACGTTCATTCTCAAGTTTTGTCACCATCTCCTTCTGCATGAAAGAACTGACGGCAAATCCGATGTCGCCGGCCAGTTCCTCGAGCATGGACACCTCTTCGGTTTCAAATCCCTCCAGGCGGTGCGTATAAACATTGAAAACGCCAAGGGGTGACGAGTATTGATCACCACGCAGGGGCAGCGCCGCAACAGCCCGGTATCCTGTGACCGCAACCTGATCAAGCCAGGGGGTTACCGTGGAGACACCATTGTTTTTTTGAACAACAATCGTCCGGTTTTCTTTCATGCAGCGGGCACCAGGCGTTGAGGAAAATGAGTCGTTGCTGTCAAAGGGGGCATAGGGCGGATCAGCCGGAAACCTGATGGAGTTGTCTGTGGTAAAAATTGTGTCAACCATATCCCTGTCAAGGAGACCGATCCAGCAATAGCCGTAATGGCCATGTTCTCCCATCACCCTGCACGCCTCCTGCAGCAGTGTTTTCAGGTCTGTCGCAGAGAGAAGCAGGCTGTCTATTTCGGCGATGGTTTCCATGATGTCCCGGAGGTACAGCTCGCGGTCGAGCAGGACGTTGACTCTCTTTGTTCGTTCTTCAACCTTGCTTTCAAGGGTCCTGTTGAGCTCATCCACCTCGAGGTTTTTTTGGCGGAGGGTCCTGTTGAGGCGCAGGATATAAAAGGAGATGAGGACCACGGAGGTGAGAGCAAAGAGGAGTAGAGCCGTTTGTCGCCAGTAGCGATTCAGCACATCGATGAATGTGAACTGGCCATAGTCAGCATAGGGACCTATGCGAAGTTCCAGAAGGCAGTCGCGGACGGACTGGTAGTTCTGGGGCACGGTCCAGCCCCCGCTTTTACTGGCCACGGCGGCAGGGGCTTTTTCGTCCATGGCGAGGAGGGCGGAGGCAACCTGGCGCGCTAAATTCGGCGAGGTGGTTTTGACCGCGGCAAATGGCCACTCGGGGTACAGGGCGGTGCTCAGTTTAAAGGGAAAGTTCAGGCCGTCCTGCTGGTTGAGTATTCGAAAGTCATCCAGGTTGATGGTTGCTGTTTCGGCCATGCGTTCCAGGGTGTCGGTGCGGACTGTGCCGCCGTCTGCGACTCCGTCCCGGACTGCAAACACAACGGCATCGTGGGTCTTTCCAAAATTCAGTGTTGAGAAAAAACGGCCGGGATCAATCCCTAACCGCTTCAGCTCACGCCAGCACATGATCCAGCCGCCAAACGAGCGTGATTCAACGGCCATAAATGACTTGTTTTGCAGATCCCGGATGTTTTTCAGCTCATTCCTGTCGCCACGAACAAAAATAACACCACCAAATATGGTTGTTTGTCTGCCGGTGAGATGTTTGTTGATGAGAGTTGCGATCCGGTTGACGCCGTAGAGTTTCTCAAGCTCCACATAAAATGCCGAATTGGCAAGAACGAAATCAATTTGATCCTCCTGGACGGCGGTATGGATTTCTGTGAAGTCAAGAGGGACAATGGTAAACCGGTATGCCGGAAGGGATGCGGAGAGGTATTGAGCGGTAGCCCCCCATTTGTGCAGGGCATGTTTTTCGCCTCGTTTGGCCAGCACGCCGATTTTCACCTCCTGGAGCGGTTGTGAAAAGATATGGGATGGAAGCGGAATATAAAGAAGAGCCGTGAGGATCACCAGAAAAATTGCGTGTCCAGTGATCAGCTGTTGTTTGAGGCGGGACAGAAGCCCTGTTCTGAGTCGCGTGTTCGATTTCAAGTCACTGTTTAGGGAAGCATACAGGGTTCGAAGTCTGGGTAAACGCATGTCTCCACCTGGTGCATCCATGAGTTGCCTGGTTGCCGTGATAGCTTCCCGGAAGAATCGGCAGAATTGGCCACAGTTTTGCCGGGCAGCATTGTTCCATGATCGAGAAGAGTTTTTCCTTTACTGGTATTCTACCATTGTTCCTGCTTATTATGAATGGTGATTACGTGTTACAGCAGCATAGGATAAGAGGCCTGGCTTAGGTGTAGTTACTCATACTTGATCTGAACTTTTCTGAAGCGGGTTGAGTAACATTTGACGTATTTCCTTGTCGAAAACCTGCCACTGGATTGGCTTGGGCGTTTGAGTATTTTCTTGACAACAGCCGTGTTACTGGGATTGGTTAGTGCGAGCAGGTTTTATACGTGACAGTTCAAGTTGGATCTGACAGGTTCCAGCTTCAACACACTGTCTTGTCAAATCCAGTTAAAGCAACGTAACCGCTTCAGCAAAAGTTTGTTCCTGCGATAAGCAATCTTTCAGCCCCGGTCTCGCAACAAATTTTTTACTTCTGGTCATGGCGGAGCTTTTATCAAATTATAACAAGTTGAAATTTACACACAAATTTGACACTCTTGACAGTAGTGATAGTATATTTTTCAAGGCAACCTGTAGCCATTCTTTTTAACTACTTCTTTTGCAGCACCGGAGACTCAGCAGCATATCATTAACCGGAGATGCTTGTTATCTGTGATCCGCTCATTTTTTTCAAGGAGATGACGTGAAAAACAAGGCGAATCTTGTCCTTATCACCATGACACTTTTTTCAGCACTGCTTGCTGTCTGCCTGGTCTATATATATGTCAACACCAAGATCTCAAATGCCCACCAGGAAATCGAGCAGAAATACGCAACGCTTGCCGATGAACACGAATTTTGTAATGTGGTAGTCTGTGCTGCGGATATTGCTGCAGGTACTGTCATCGAAAAAGATGATTTGATGGTTTTAAAAATTAACGAACAAACCATTTGTGATGCCAATAAAATCTCCGATCCAGGCCAGATAATAAACCGAAAGGCACAATACAAAATATATAAAGGGGAATGGATAGTCCCTGAAAGACTTTATAATATCTCAAAAGTCAGTTCGGTCATGGCCAAAGACAAAAGGGCGTTTCGCCTCTGGCTCGACCAGACCAGAGGTCTTATTGGCCTGATTGAGCCGGGATCTATGGTTGATGTCCTGGCTGTGTTGCCTGGCGAATCGGGCCAGCAGAAAGTCAGCAAGATCGTTTTACAGAATATACGTGTCCTGGCGGTCGCTAACAGGCTGATAAAAAACAGTCCTGCTACCGAAAATATGCCTGATGACAGCCGCAAACAAAAAGAGAAGCAAAGCAAGACTCCCAAGGTGACAACAATCACTTTGGAGGTGACTCCTGAACAGGCACTGGACCTGGCCCTGGTCATGGAAACTGGAAAGATCCATCTCGCATTGCGCGATGGTACTAACCAGAAGATTGTGGAATCCTCCTCTGTTCTAACCCTGGATACCCTGCTTCAGAAAACTGAAGAGGCTTCAATTGAATGAAACATTGCCCGGGAAAAGACTGAAAGCTACCTTGAAAAAATTGCCTTTTGCAGGCCAGGAGAATCCCTGATGGCACAAATCAATACCGCACAGTCCGACGTTAGAAAAACAGCCATTTATATTGGTGCTGATGGAGAAAATTTCATCAGAATTGCACAGGCCTTATCACTTTTTTACGATGTGAACCGGGAGGAACTCGGACCTGTCTCCTGGCAATCGATATCTGTAGATCTTGTTCTCCTTGAGGCTGTCGGTAAAGATGGGATTAAGGCTGTTTCCTTGATTCCTGCCATCCGCGACGCCGTAGGGCCGGTACCAATTTTTGTCATAATTGACAGTCGTGATGGGGATATTCTCTTTGGAGCCAGCAAGCGGGGTATTCAGGGTTTTATAGAAATGCCCGAAGATCTCCCTGACATTCTATCCATTATCCATGAAGAACAGCAGCGGAGCCATGGGGCTTTTTCCGGCAAAATCTGCTCATTTTTCAGCCTCAAGGGAGGGGTGGGGACCACCACCATATCGGTGAATGTTGCGGAACAACTTGCCTTCCACACTGGAGGGTCAACCATACTGCTTGATCTTCACATGCCTCTGGGAGATACCTCTCTCTATATCAACCCTGAAAAACGGAACAGCTATAACATCAATGATTTCATCCTGAACATCAATAAAATGGATGATGATTTGATTGACAGCTCTATTGCCCGCCATGAATCGGGACTGAGATATCTCGGCTTGCCGCAGAATCTGGCGGAACTGGAAAATGTCACCGACGTTAACATAAAGATGGTCCTGACCCTGTTACGTCATCACTACAACTATGTAATCATTGACTGCGCCAGTGATTTTAGTCCCATTACTTTGGCCTGTCTGGATGAATCATCAACTGTAATGCTGGTGTCTGAACCGTCTCTTTCTTCCATGCGGGCGGTTCGTGTTGCTTATGATACCTGCCTGCAGCTGGGTTATACAGCCGAGAGACTGAAACTTATTTTTAATCGAAAAACATCACAAGGTGCTGAGTTTGTCAGTGAGTTGCTTGATGCCCTGGGAATTCCTGTTGTAGCGGAAATAGAAAATAACTATTTGATTTTTCTGGAGGCACTGCAAAAGGGCAAGCTGTTGGAGGAGTTCGCGCCGGAATCCGTAGCCAACATGGAGATGAAAAAAATTGCAGCCATGCTGTTGCCCGGTAGTGCTGAACATGGGCCGGCAATCAGCTCCAAAAAGGAAACAGGATGGTTAGCCACTCTCTTCAGGAGCAAGAGCTAGGAGGCTATCCGAGAATGTCCTTTTGCCCTAACTCTTCTTAATTTTTGAAAAATAATGCTCGCAATATCAAACATATGGCTGTGCTTATTTTTCAAAAATTCTTCGATTCAAGGTGGCCTTAAAACAAAATGCCTATTCTGGGACAGCCTCCTGGGGGAAGCCCGGCTTGAGGAGCAGATATGAACTTACAAAAAAGGCTGCGCAGCCAGTCAGGAGCGGGAGCAATAGCACCTGCTGCCATAAAACCTGAAAAAAAATCGAATCCATCACGTTTTCAATTCAATGATCATGTGATGGTTGGCAGAATCAGGCAGGAGTGTCAATATCGGGCTTCCGAGGATGAGGCATTTTACCGGCCCGACTCAGTTGAAACGAGATCTGAACTGACCCCCAGGGTTGAAGGGTTAATTCGTGATGTATCAAAGGCATTGAATCATCACCTGTCAGAAAATGAGATAAGACACCTTGGCTCAGAACTTCTCGATGACATTTATGGACTGGGTCCACTTGAGCACCTTATGGCTGATCCGACCATAACTGATATATTGATTAACGGGTATAACCAGATATATGTAGAGCGGCACGGAAGAATAGAAAAAACAGATGTCACCTTTGTCAATGAGGATCACTTACGAAACAAAGTCGAGAGAATTTTATATACCACAGGTCGCAGGGTTGACGAGGCATCTCCCCGGGTAGATGCCCGCCTCCCGGACGGTTCCCGTGTAAATATCATCATTCCGCCCCTTGTGGTTGGTGGTATTACTGTATCAATACGAAAATTCCCGGAACAGCATCTGCGGGCAAAGGATATGATCACCACCGGCACCATGGTGGAACCGATGTATACGTTTCTTGATCAGGCAGTTAAGTCAAGGTTGAACATTCTTATCTGCGGCGGAACGGGTTGCGGCAAGACCACTGTTCTCAATATGCTGAGTGGTCTGATTCCCGATGATGAGCGTATCATAACCATAGAGGACAGCCTTGAATTAAGACTGCAGCAGGAGCATGTCGTTCGCATGGAATACCGTCCCCCCAATGCCGAGGGCGTTGGAGAGGTAACCCAGCGTGACCTGTTGCGCAATGGTCTGCGCATGAGGCCAGACCGTATAATTATCGGTGAGGTTCGTGGTGAAGAGGTGCTGGATATGTTTCAGGCCATGAATACCGGACATGACGGTTCACTGGCCACAGTCCATGCCAACAATCCTCGTGATACGATCAGCCGGCTTGAACTTATGATCAACCTTAGCGGCATCAGCCTGGCTACTGCAGCGATCCAGCAACAGATTGTCAGTGCCATTGACCTGATTATTCATGTTGACAGGGGAAGAGACGGCGTTCGTCGCATAGTTTCCATCACAGATCTTCTCGGCATTGAGGAAGACAATATTGTCCTTCAGGAAATTTTTAAATATGAATCATTTGCAGAGTCCAAAAATGGCAAAAAGGGCATATTTAAGGCAACTGGAATAGTGCCTCAAGGTACGAGCAAATCGGGTTATGAAATGAAAATCGACAAGGAATCAATCTTCAACTGTGCAGTTGAGGTCTGACAGTCATGGACCTGCTCGATATTCTTCTCTATATTTCTGTGCTGCTGCCGTTTGCTCTGCTCATTGTCTGGCAGATAAAAAGACCATGGCTGGGCCAGAGAAAGACTATTCAACGTTTGAAAAAACGTATCGGTCTGCCTGTTACCATTGTCAACCGTCCAGCCGCTGCCAGAAAAAAACCGGTGGCCAGATTACTGGACTGGCTGAAGCATTATATTTTACAGGCAGGCGTTGCAGAAGAAAAGATGAACACTGTCTTTATCTGTGGCTTGACCCTGGCAGGACTTGGCATTTTACTGATGATTCTCCCTGTAAAGCTTGGGCCGGTCGTTCAGTTTGCTGCCGTTTTGCTGCCGTTCGTAGTCCCTCTCTTTATTCTCATTAATATGGTGCGCCGCCGGCAGCTTTTTGTCCGCCAGCTACCTGATGCTATCGATGCGATAATACGATCCCTTTCTGCAGGCAGCAGTATAAACCAGGCCATATCGATGATCAGCAGTGATTTTCCTGACCCGATTGGTTATGAGTTCAAGCAAATCTCCAGACAGATTGAACATGGACTGCCATTTAAGGAAGTCATGAATGGTTTCAGGAGACGGTTATCCATTGCCGAGGTTCACTATCTGGCGATGGCATTGATTGTCCACAGGGAAACAGGTGGACAGCTTATCAAAATTCTTGAGCAGCTTACCGGAATTATCCGCAGACGTGCTGCCTTCAACGGAAAGCTGAAGGCGGTAACTGCTGAACCGCGATTTACGGCCTATTTTTTTGTCGGTCTGTCAGTTTTTTTAATTTCTGCCCGCTTTTTCCTTCATCCCCAGAGCATGGTTTTTTTTCTGCATGACCCAACCGGCCTGTTTCTCTTCAAGATATGTTTGGCTTTGATTATCACCGGGTTGATATTACTTAAATATATGGCAAGGATCACTTTCTGATGGTTTTTCTCCTGCCTGCCACCCTGATCTCCGCCGCCCTGTGCGGTGCGTGCATCGGCTTGCTGCTCTATATAAAATTTGTCGGGGGGATACCAGCTCTTCGAACCGGGCAACGTATCAGGAGGGTTTTTGATGATAGTGTTTCTGACATCAACCAACTGCGACCTGTTGAAACTCAGCACCACTTGCCCTTCCTGGAAAAACTCGGTGCGGCAATGGTACCATCATCGACCGGCAAACAGGACAAGATCAGGAAGAAACTGAAAGTTGCCGGGTTCCGCCGGAAAAAACATATAATTAACTACTATTTATTGAAATGCTGCTGTGTGATGGCGGCCGCTGTCATTGGGCTTTCCCTTTACCTGGCTGGACTCACATCCGCCATTTATGTCATTGCTTTTTCTATCCTCTTTCTGTTTCTGCCTGACATCGTGTTACCGATACTCATCAGAAGGCGCTTGCAAAAGATTACCATGGCTCTGCCTGACTTTATTGATCTGTGTAACGTTAGCATGACTGCGGGTTTGGGGTGGCTGAGCAGTGTGAAAAAAGTGATTGGCGAATTTGAAAAAATTCATCCTGAAATATGCCTGGAATTCACCCATCTTTTTGATCAGATACAAACAGGTATGGATCGTGTTGAGGCTTACAACCAGCTGGCTGCCCGTAATCCAACACCGGAAATACAGTATTTGGCCAACGTTCTGATCCAGAACGAAAAAATGGGTAGCTCAATTTCGAACTCACTGGCTGATCTTTCTAAACGAATATACGATATGCGGCAGCTGGCCATTGAAGAAAAAACCGCTAAGCTTCCAGTAAAACTGGTCTTTATCACTACGGTATTTTTCTTTCTTCCTTATCTTCTGATCCTGATGGGCGAGCCGCTCCTGCATGTGGGACGACTGCTTGGTCGATAAAAAAGATAAGACGGTGATGAGAGTATCAACGGTTCTTTTCCGGCCCGAAGAAAACTGATTTACACAAAAGCCGCAGGGGTGGGAAGTGCTTCACAAATACCCGCGTGAGGGCGAGGGGGGCTGCTCTTCACCATTGAGTGGAGTTCCCTGCCGAGAGAAGCTGCTAATTGTTCGTGGTAGCGACCAGTATAAGCTTGACTTTTAATCGTGTTTATGAACACGATTAAATAAGATAAAGCCACACCTGTCGCGAGGCAGGGTCGGAAAATCACGGGTCTGTAATGATAGCCGGGTTGCCTTACTCAAAGGTCGCCCGGTTTTTTTATGCCTTGCGGATTGCTCAGGTCGCAAGGTTACTACTAACAAGGTGTGGTAAGAGGAGGGACAAAATGAAAAGAGAATTGATTGCTGGAATTCTTTGCGTTGCGGTCTGCTGCTTCACTTTAGGGGCTCATGCAGAAACAGCCAAAAAAGGAACTGCCGAATACCAGGCTGCCGGCAACTCCAAGATGACTGTCTTGAAGACGGATATGGGCCATATGCAGGCCAATGTCGAGGTCCTGGGGGTGATCACCGGCGCCCCGCCAAACTGTCCCCTGCACAACGCAACCTTTCGAGTACTTGGTTCAAAATATAAAGGGGGTGGTTCCAGCACGGGCATCGGTTTCATCGTCTGGACTCGGCCTGACAAGGAAAAAATCTACGGCACCATGAAGATGGGTGGTGAACCCGGTAAACCGCCTCAAGGCCAGATTACCCTTGTTGGCGGAACAGGTATGTTTAAGGGTATCACCGGGTCTGTCAAGTATGTGCATGTTCCGGGGCTGCAGTCTTCTCAGCCAGGCAACTTCCAGCTGCTGAACAAGGCAGAGATACAGTGGGAAATTCCCTGACAGCAGGCACCAAGCTACTGCAATTAAATGAATTAAATGGGATCAGAGTAAAAATTAAATGCGTGAACAGGTCATACTGACTTTTCTATTTTGGTGGATCAGTCTCTGGATAAGAGACTGTAAGTGTCAGTTTTAATGCAGTCTCAGCCCTGAAATTGTCAGATCGGGTTGAACAGCAACAGTTCAGGTACTGTCGGGCAAAGAGTACTGCGACATATTCTGAGTCATGTCCGGGGCTAAAAGGAGAGGGGAACGGGGTGGTCCTCATGCCAGCCGTTGCTTTTGGCAGACTGCTTCAGCTCGCTGATTCGATTTTCAGCCTGGGGATGGGTGGAAAAGTAGTGGGTCAGCGGTAACCCCTCTTTTTGATCCCTGAGGATGATCTGAAAGAGTTCGTCGGCACCGCCGACATGACCATAATAGCAGTTGAGGGTGGCCAGCGCGGACTGGTCGGCGAGCGTTTCACGATCCTGGGAATACTGGGCCTGACCGAGCTGGGCAGTGGGGGCGACCAGCCTGACGAGGCCTGAGTCAGGCCCGGTAAAGGCGGCAGCAATGGCCATGAGGACGATGCCCCTGCCCAGTCCCCTGAGGTGATCCCGGTTGTGAAAGTGGGCCAGCTCGTGGGCAAGGGTAAAGCTCAGGCCGTTTTCAGTGGTGAGTTTGTCGAGCAGTCCTTTGAAGAAAACAATATGGCCACCCGGCAGAGCCACGGCATTGGCAGTTCTGTCGGGGGAGATGTGGAGCCTGATCGGGATATCGACTCCGGCGCACTGCCCCAGGCTGTCTGTCAGCTGCTGGAGACGGGCCAGCCTTGGGTCGTCGTTTTTTTCTGCATCTACACCGAAGGTGGCGGTCGGGATATAACTGAAGAGTTTGAGCTCTTTTTCAGGAGAGAGACGGTCGACAACTCCGTCGACCAGGAAGCCGAGAACTGCATAAACAGCCAGAAGAAGTATTGCGGCTCCTGCCAGGAGGATAAAAAACTCCTTCAGGGGGTTGGTGTGGGTGATGTTATTGTTGTCTTCCGGCAGAGAGGGCGAATAACGCATTGACAGCCCTACTCTTTTTCGCAGTAGATGGCCGTGCCGTAAGCCACCACCTCAACAGAGCCGATCTGTTGGCGGCCTCCCTTGGAGATGGATGAGGTTTCAATACGCAGGTTGATGAGCTGGTCGGCGTCCCTGCATTTTTCCTTCATGCGCAGGATGGCCTCCCGCCTAGCGCGGTCAACAAGGGTCTCGTATGCAGAGACCTGGCCGCCGAAAAAGTTGCGCAGTCCGGCAAGCATTCGTTTGAAGTAGTCCACCGAGATAACGACGCTGCCTGAAACCAGCCGGCACTCCTTTACCGGACCAAGCTGGCCGATGGGTTTCTTGGAGGTTGTTGTCGGTAACCGGAGATATTTCTGTTCCCTCTCGTTGATTGATTTGTAGTGGCTTTTCTCAATCATTGTTCCAAAGACAAAGCCGGCTCCCAGGAGAGTGAGGACAATAATCAGTTCCATGGTCTACTCCACAGTTACGGCAGTACCGTAAACATAGATTTCAGCTGCGCCTGCAGCAACAGAGCTGGTGGAGAAACGGATATTGACAATGGCGTTGGCGCCCATCTGGGCGGCCTGCTCCTTCATTCGCGTGATTGCCTGGTCCCTGGATTCGCTGAGCAGCTCGGTGTAGCCTGCCAGCTCACCGCCGAAAACATTTTTGATGGATGCCATCAGGTCCCGGCCGGCGTGTTTGGCGCGAACTGTACTTCCGGAGACAACACCTTTGCAGACGGTGATGGTCTTGCCCGGAATTTCCTCTGTGTTGGTCATCAGCATGGTGACTCCCTGATAAAATGAAATGGGTTAATAGTTGAGCTCAGCCGGGGATGGCGAATAGTCCTCGATCATTGCCCGGCAACAAAACAGTCTAGTTTCCCAATATCATCTGGCTCAATGATCTGTCAAATGTTCCGCCAATGTTGTGAAGCGAGCTGTGATAAACTCGTAAAAAAATAACAGCTGAGATGAAGAGCTTTCACCCTGAAGGGTATAAATACGACGCGATCAGCCTTTAGGGTACCTTGAAAAATTAGTATCTTCGTCCAGAATCGAGGCATGAGAAAAATTTTAGCACAGACATATAGTTGATATTTCGAGGACAAGGTGCTCGGCTTACCTTTATTCTTCCGGGTACAAAGTGCTCGGCTAAACTTAATTATTCCGGGTATAAAATTTTTCTCATAACGAAGAAGCAGGGTGAGGTAAGTGTAGACTCCGAAAGGCAATTTTCCAAGGTGGCCCTTACTTGTCAATAAGACAGAGAGCCAGGCCATAGGTCTCTTTGAGGCCGCATAGAGCTGATACCAGTTGACCGTTATGGGAATTGGAGTAGATGCTGAATTTGAGTGAGCCTGTGGTATTGGCCGCAGAAGAGCTGGAGAGGAGTTCGATATCAAGAAAGGCGGGCATTTTCGTTGAACTGAGGGCTTTTTTGACCGCCTCCTTGGCGGCCCAGAGCAGGTTAAGGCGCAGCTGCGTGTCGATTGCCGGAAAAAGATCAGCCATGATAGCTTCTTCAGCATCTTCGCAGAAATGATCTCTGACCCGGGTCAGGCTGTCACGATCTTCCTGAATATCGATCCCGCAGGGACATCCGGCGGCCACGGCCAGGCCGTATCGGCCGGAATGGGAGATGGAGATTTCAACCGGTTCTGTTGTCGGTGCTGTTTTTGGCGCACTCAGCCAGGGGCGGCCGCTTTCGCTGTTTCGGATTTCAAGCTCCGACAAAGTCGAAGGTGTGTGATCCAGCCCCAGCTGACGCATGACAGCAAGTTTTGCGGCAAGGCGTCCTCCCAGCCATTCGTAGAAGCGTTTGTCACGTTTGAAACTGCTTATTTTTTCCCGTTCCCAGTAAGTGAGCAGCCCTGCTGATTCAGTGATGACCGCCGTTCTCGGCCAGTCTCTTTGCAGCTGATGGAGGTCGATGATGGCCGGACTGAAGTGATGCGATGGAAAGAGACGGCACCAGTCCTCCATGATGGATTCGGAAAACCGGAGGGTGTTCAGGGGGATTGAAGGTAAAGAAAAATCTTGCAATTTCACATGTTCCTGCTAACAATTTAGCCAAGATTACCCGGAGGGGCATTGTCGTTTCCCGGATAACAACCTCAGCAGAGCAGAAGGAGAGAGTATGATTTCCGGAGTTAACCTGACCGGGTACGATTTTGTCATTATCGGACTGCTCTGCCTCTTTGTCGGACGTGGTATCTGGGTCGGCTTTCTTCGACAGATCACGGTGTTCATCGCCCTGTACGTCGGCTATCTGATGGCCGGTCAGTATCATGACAGACTCCTGCCGTTTTTACAAGGTGTCTCCGAAAATCCTCAGGTGGTATTCTGGACCGCCTACGTCATACTGTTCTGTGTCACCTACGTTGTCACCATGTTTATCGGCAAGGGACTGTCCCATGTGGTGGAGATGACCATTGCCGTCTGGTTTGACAAGCTGCTCGGCGCTCTTCTCGGTCTTGCCAAGGCGGTGATTGTTGTTGTTCTTCTCCATATGATCCTTGCCGGACTGCTGCCGCCGTCCAGTGAAATGCTTCAGTCCTGCACTCTGTGCCCCCGTCTCAACCAGGCCGAGGAAGGATTTAAAAAGCTGCTCAAGGATGAGGAGCTGCGGGAGACCTTCCAGCAGAAGCAGCAGGCCATCAGTGAGCAGGTGGTACGACCCTTTGTGCCGACACCGGTGGAAGAAATTGTTGAGGTTGATGAATCCGGCAAACTCAAGCAGCCTGAAGAGTCTACGGAAACAGTGGAGCAGCCCACCCCTCAGTGATTATTTGAGGGAGCAGGATACCTCTCACCGTTTTTGGCGATAGAACCGCTCCAGTTTCTCAGGTGAAATTCCAAGGAAGTATCCGATAATCATCAACTGGTTGATGAGTGTTGTGCGCAGCGCACCCATTTTTTGCCAGCGGCGCGCCGAGGTTGTGACGTATGCATCGAGAATCTCAACCCGGCCTTTTTTACCTGCCCTGCGGATAAAAGCAAAGTCCTCCATGACGGAAATATCCGGGAAGCCACCAAGGTCAAAAAATCTGTCTTTGCGGATAAATAAAGCCTGGTCGCCGTAAGGCAGACTGAGAAGCCTTGAGCGAAGGTTGGCTCCCCCGGCGATGAGTTTCAGAAGAGGAGTGCTGTCTGCAATCTTCAGGGAAAAGGCGCCGCAGATTACCTCGGGATCACAGAGACAGTCCGTGATCATGGACTGGAAGTTATCGGGCAGCCGGGTGTCGGCATGGAGAAAAAGCAGAATATTGGTCGAGGCCCTTTGCGCACCGAGGTTGAGCTGGCCACCCCTTCCCGGAGAGCAACTGACAACCATTAGCCCTGCATTTCGAGCCTCTTCAGCGGTTTTGTCCTGGGAACCGCCGTCAACAATGATCAGCTCCCTGACATGTTCCGCCAGGCCGGCAAGGGCCGGGATCTGCTTTTCCTCATTGAAAGTAGGGGTGATTACTGATATGTCTGAGATCATCCGGGGTGTCGATGTCATGTCGGGTCGGGAGAAGATGGTAAGACAGGTTGAGTTGACGGGCCGTTTTCAGTGTCCGTGACAGGACACTGTCGCTGCCCCAGTCGATATCGCTGAACAGGGGCCGGATGAGTCCTTCCGGCAGGTTGCGGCGGATGCCGATGAGATAGTAGCCACCGTCTGCTGCCGGACCGAAGACCAGCCGGTTTTTTTCAAGGGCATCAAATGCCTCACTGAAAAGATTGGGGTCGAGTTCCGGACAGTCGCTGCCGATGAGAAGGGCTTTTCCTTTGTCAGCTGATCGCTGGCTGAGCGCTTCACCCATTTTTTCACCGAGATCACCGCCACTCTGGGGGGCAAACCAGTAGCCGGTTCCAAGCCACTGTTCCATGGCCTCTTGTGAGCCGCCGTGATAAAAGATCTCCAGCTTGAACTCGCGGCTGGCCTGCAGAGTGTCCAGTTCATTGAGTACCTTGGCGACCAGCTGCCGATGAAGCCCGGCGGCACCGCCTTTGCCGAGTGCGGGAATAAGCCTGGTCTTGCAGCTGCCCGGTTCCGGAAAACGGGTGAAGAGAATAATGATGTCGCACATTGGCCGTGGTTTACTGTGAGCGGGAAAGGAAAAAAAAGACCTGAAGCGTACCGGAACAGAAGCTACCGGACCATGCTCGATACAACCGGCCTGCTATCCTGTCGCATCCGGGTTCAGGAGACCGATCTGCACATCCTGGCCGATCGTGATGTCGCCGAAAGGGCAGAGGAGCTGGTTTTTCAGTACCGTCTTCAGATCGAAAACTATATTATAAAGCACCGGCTGTTTTCCGCAACGCTTGCCCCAATGGAAGAGGATGTTTTTGCACCGCAGCTGGTGAGATCGATGATGCGGGCGGGCATCACCGCCGGAGTTGGACCCATGGCCGCCGTTGCCGGAACCATTGCCGAGGCCGTGGGGCAGGATCTTATCGGTGAAGGGGCCCGTGAGATCATCATTGAAAACGGCGGTGATATTTTTCTGCAGAGAAGCAAGGTGTGCCGGGCGGCCATTTATGCGGGCCGTTCACCGCTCAGTAACCGGGTCGGGATTGAACTTTGCCCCGACCAGATGCCGATGGGACTCTGCACATCATCGGGGACCGTCGGTCACTCCTTAAGTCTGGGGGAAGCCGATTCAGTGACCGTCCTTGCCCGCTCGACTCCACTGGCCGATGCCGCGGCGACGCGTCTCGGCAATGAGGTCGGTAAAGGGCAGAGGCGACAGCAGCGGCTTGAGCAGGCGCTTGAGGCGGCAAAGACCATTGATGATCTCATGGGGGTGGTGATCATCTGTGACGACCTTATCGGTGCGGTTGGCGATATTGAGCTGGTCCGCCTGGGGGGAAATTGATTGCTTTACAGTGGTGGAGATAAAAGGAGGGGGCTGATATGACGACAGGAAGCAGTGACCAGAGTGAAGAGAAGCGCCTCATTGAAAGACGCCATCTGGCTTTTTACCTTCGGGTGTTTGACGGGATGTCGTCCCGGATCGTCGGCAACCTGGTCGATATCTCACCCAAAGGGGTGATGGTGCTTTCCGATGAACGGGTAGCCGTCAATGAAGATTATCGGCTGCGGATGAGACTGCCTGCCGAGGTTGTGAAAGATGAGGAGCTTATTTTCAGCGCCACCAGCCGCTGGTGCCAGAAGGATGTCAACCCCGATTTTTACCTGATCGGCTTTCAGATCAACGACATGGAGCCTGAAACCCGTTTGGTGGTGGAGCAGTTGATCAGCGATTTCGGTTTTCAGGACTGAGCTTCCTGAAGCAGCGTGTCGCGGTATCTGCCAACAAAAACATCAATATCTTTTTTCCAGTCCTGCATGACCATAAGTCCTTCCCGCTTGAGCAGCCCGTTTTCAAGGATTGAGTTGTTCGGCCGTGGTGCGGGTGTCGGATAGTCTGCAGTGGTGCAGGGGGCCAGGTTGTGAGGGACTTCCATCCTGTCGAGAAAATAACAGGCTCCTTCAAACCAGGTGCAGTAGCCTTCAGCCGTGGCGTGGGCGATCCCGCAAAGTCTACTGTCCAGCAGTTGTTCAACCTGGCGGGCCAGGCTGTGAGTCCAGGTCAGGGAGCCATACTGGTCATTGACCACCCGAATCTCTCGTCTGCGGTCAGCCAGGGTTAAACGGAGCATGGTTTTAAGAAAGTTTTTCCCCCGGTGGCCGTAGAGCCAGGCCGTTCGCAGAATCAGGCTGTCGGCACAGTTCTCCTGCACTCCTCTTTCCCCTGCCAGCTTACTCTTGCCGTAGATCGACAACGGGCCGACCGCGTCGTCTTCGAGGTAGGGGGCGGGGACAGCCTTGCGACCGTCAAAGACATAGTCCGTAGAGATGTGAATCAGTCGTGCATTATGGCGACTGGCAGCGGCAGCGAGATAGGCGGGGCCGTTTGCGTTGACGCCCATGGCCCGTTCCTGCTCAGTTTCACACAGATCTACAGCGGTATAGGCGCCGCAGTTGACGATGATATCGGGAGAGGTTTCTTTAACCGTGTCATCGACCGTGTCCCGGCTGCTGATGTCCAGCTGTGCCGAGCTGAAAGGAAAAACAGTGTGACCGGAGCTGAGCAGATCAGTGCAGTCGGAGCCGAGCTGGCCAGTGGCACCACTGATCAGGACTCTGAAACCTTTTTTTTCAGCCACCTCAGTCACCGGGATTTTCCAGCTCTGCGGCGAGTTCCATCAGGTATTGACCATACTGGTTCTTGAGCATGTCACTGGCCAGGTGTTTCAGCTGCTCGGTGTCGATGTAGCCGAGCTTGCAGGCGATCTCCTCGAGACAGGCAACTTTTAGTCCCTGTCGTTCCTGGACGGCCTGAATATAACTTGAGGCCTGCTGCAGCGATTCGTGGGTGCCGGTGTCGAGCCAGCAGAAACCGCGGCCCAGCGGCTTGACCCGCAGGCGACCCTGTTTCAGGTACTCCAGGTTGATATCGGTGATTTCAAGCTCTCCACGGGGAGACGGTTTGATCTGCTCGGCGATGGCGACCACGTCGTTGTCATAGAAATAGAGGCCGGGAACGGCAAATTTGGATTTGGCATGCTCCGGCTTTTCTTCAATGCCAATGACCCGCTTGTCCTCGTCGAATTCCACAACACCGTAACGTTCCGGGTCCCGCACCAGGTATCCGAAAACCAGCCCACCCTCTTTCAGCTTGGCGCATTCCCGGACGATTTTTGAAAATCCGACACCAAAAAAAATGTTGTCGCCAAGGATGAGGGCAACGGAGTCATCGCCGATAAAGGATTTGCCGATGATAAAGGCCTGGGCAAGGCCTTCCGGTTCTGGTTGTTCGGCATATTCTATTTTCAGGCCCAGGTGGGAGCCGTCGCCGAACATCTCTTTGAAACGGGGCAGGTCATGGGGTGTGGAGATGATGAGGATCTCTCTGATGCCTGCCAGCATGAGGACCGACAGGGGATAGTAGATCATCGGCTTGTCATAAACCGGGATGAGCTGCTTGGAGACCACACGGGTGATGGGGTAGAGCCTGGTGCCGGAGCCGCCGGCAAGTATAATTCCTTTCATGGATGCCGCTTGTTAAATAGTATGAATTTTGGTAACTGTTCCGCAATGTTTTACCTTCGGCCGGTCGGAGTTGCTCCGGTCGGACGCCTAGATACTACACCGCTGACAAGAAAAGGAAACTGAAAAAATGGTTGCTGAAATTCCGGCCTGTTTCAAGGCCTACGATATCAGAGGCAGGGTGCCCGATGAACTCGGTCCAGGTCTGGCAAGAGACATCGGCCGCGCTTTTGCGGCCTGTTTTTCTCCGAAAAAAGTGGCGGTCGGCCGGGATATACGGCTCTCCGGTGCGTCGCTCTGCAGTGAACTGGTCGAGGGGCTGCTTGAGTCGGGTGTTGATGTCCTTGACCTTGGCCTCTGCGGTACCGAGGAAATCTATCACGCAGCCTTCAGCCTTGAAGACAAGGGCGTGGATGGTGGTATCGTGGTGACCGCCAGTCATAATCCGTCGGATTACAACGGCATGAAGTTTGTCACCAGAGGGGCGCAGCCGGTCAGCGGTGACTCGGGGTTGCAAGAAATGGCGGAGATGATTGTTGCAGACACCTTGCCGGAACCTGCTACAACACGTGGCCGGGTAACCACAGCAACCACCAAGGATGACTATATCAGCCACCTCCTCTCCTATGTGAAAACAGATGGGCTCAAACCTCTGAAACTGGTGGTCAACAGCGGCAACGGCTGTGCCGGTCCTGTTGTCGATCTCCTGGAAGCCCATCTGCCGTTCAGTTTTGTCAGGATGTTCCATGAGCCGGACGGTACATTTCCAAACGGGGTACCCAATCCCCTGCTCCCGGAGAAGAGGGCGGAGACCGGCCGGATGGTAAGAGAGTCAGGGGCTGATCTCGGCATCGGCTGGGATGGCGATTTTGACCGCTGCTTCTTCTGGGATGAGAACGGACGTTTTATTGAGGGCTATTATATTGTCGGTTTGCTGGCAACAGCCCTGCTCAAGGATCACCCGGGCAGCCGCATTCTCCACGATCCCCGCCTGGTCTGGAATACCCGCGAACTGGTCGGCGAAAACGGAGGCGTCCCCATTGAAACCAGGACCGGTCATGCCTTGATCAAGGAGCGGATGCGTGAAGAAGACGCCCTTTACGGAGGCGAGATGTCGGCTCACCACTATTTCAGGGATTTTGGTTACTGTGATTCGGGGATGATCCCCTGGCTTCTTGTCTGTTCCCTGATGAGTCGTAGCGGAAAACCGCTGGCGCGGATGGTGGACGAGCGGATCAGCGCCTATCCGGTGTCCGGCGAGATCAACTCGACAGTTGATGACCCGCAGGCGGCGATCGATCGAGTGGAGGCAGCCTTTTCCCAGGGAAAAAAAGAGTATATCGACGGCTTGAGTGTGACATTTGACAGGTTTCGTTTTAATATAAGGCAGTCAAACACCGAACCCCTGCTGCGTCTCAATGTTGAAAGCCGGAGAGATGCAGAGCTGATGCGGGCAAAAACCGACGAATTGCTGGCCCTCATCAGAGAGTAGCGCTGTACGTCATTAGCTGAAATTTTAAAGAAAATTGCTCAAGATAGCCTCAAGTTAAGACAGGAGAGAAGATGGCAAAGATTCAACCGGTTATTCTTGCCGGCGGCACCGGCTCCAGGCTGTGGCCTCTGTCCCGGGAGCTTTTTCCCAAGCAGCTTCTTCAGCTGGTCGATGAGACCTCGCTGCTCCAGACGACGGTTTTGCGGGTCTGTGGTCTGCCGGATATCCTGCCGCCCCTGATCGTTGTCGGTGAGGAGCATCGCTTTATCACCAAGAGCCAGGTGGACGGTCTTGATCTGGGAGTCGATTACTCCATCATTCTCGAACCGGTGGGAAGAAACACGGCACCGGCGGTCTGTGCTGCTGCTGAGTTTGCAGCTCTTGGCGGGGATGAGGAGACCATTCTTCTCGTTCTGCCCGCCGATCATCTGATCATGCGCCGCGAGGCCTTTGGTCGGGCGGTGAAGGAGGCGGCCGAACTGGCTGAACAGGGAGCCATCGTCACCTTCGGTATCGAGCCGCAGCGTCCCGAGACCGGTTACGGTTATATTGAGCGCGGTGAGGGATCAAAGGTGAGCTCATTTCGTGAAAAACCCGACCTTGAGACGGCCAGGACCTACCTGGCCTCGGGTAATTACCTCTGGAACTCGGGGATGTTTGCCTTTTCGATCAAGACCTTTCGCGAGGAGATGACAAAGTACCAGGGAGAAATGCTTGACTGCATGGCCCGGGCGGCAAACGACGGGGTGCGTGATGACCGGTTTTACCGTCTCGAGAAGTCGGCCATGGAAGAGAGCCCCGGTGACTCCATTGATTATGCGCTGATGGAAAAGACGGACCGGGCGGCAGTGGTCGCAGCCGATCTCGACTGGAGCGATATCGGTTCATGGCACGCCCTCTGGGAAGTGCTGGAGCAGGATGAGCACGGCAATGTCACCCAGGGAGACGTCATTTTGGAAGATACCAGAAACTGTCTCATCCGGGCCGAGGACACCCTGGTGGCCACCGTTGGCCTTGAAGACACCCTGGTGGTGGAGACCGCCGACGCCGTTCTCGTGGCACCGCTTTCCAAGTCCCAGGATGTGAAAAAAATCGTCAACCGGCTCAAGGGTGACGCTCGCGAAGAGTTTCGATTCCACACCACGGTCCACCGCCCGTGGGGCAGCTACACCGTTCTTGAAAAGCAGTCAAGATACCAGATCAAGCGGATTACCGTTTATCCCGGCCAGAAGCTCTCCCTGCAGATGCATCACCACCGGCACGAACACTGGGTGATGGTCTCGGGCACAGCGCGGATTACCAACGGCGACAAGAATTTCCTCCTCCATGAAAACCAGTCCACCTATATTCCGGCAGGCGTCACCCACCGGTTGGAAAATCCCGGAGTGATGGATATCGAACTCATCGAGGTGCAGAACGGCTCCTACCTGGGTGAAGATGATATCGTCCGTTTTGATGATGTTTACGGTCGTGAAGAGTAGTTTGTTTTTTAACCTTTTCGATGGTGGTCGAGACCTGTGAAAATCGCTCTTGTCCAACTCAATCCCGTCATCGGTGATTTTGAGGCCAACTGCTCAAAGATCAGGAAATGGGCGACCCGGGCTTACGAACAGGGCTGTGAGCTGGTTGTCTTTCCGGAGATGGCCGTTACCGGTTACCCTCCCCAGGATCTTCTTGAACGATCCGGCTTTGTCGAGGCCCAGCAGAAGGCCTTTGGCCGGCTGCTCTCCGAGCTGTCGCCGCTTACCGTTATCCTCGGTGCTATTGAAGCACGGGTTGAAAAACAGGGCAAGCTGCTCTACAACTCCCTGCTGGTCATTAAACAGGGTGAGGTGGTTCACCGGGTACGAAAACAGCTGCTGCCCAACTACGACGTGTTTGACGAGCGCCGCTACTTTGAGCCCGGCCCTTCCGGCGAGTTCTTCACCGTTGGTTCTCTGACCCTGGGGCTCACCGTCTGCGAGGATATCTGGCATGAGGAAATCGGCCTCTATGAAAGCGACCCTGTCGAGGAATTGATGAACAGGGCGACGCAACAGGGGGTAGCCATTGACTGCCTGGTCAATATATCTGCCTCTCCCTTTGAGCTGTCTAAAGAACGGGTACGCAGGGAGCTGTTTTCCTCCATCTGTACCCGTTATCAGGTGCCGCTGATCTACTCAAACCAGGTCGGCGGCCAGGACTCGCTGCTCTTTGACGGCCGCTCCCGACTCATCGATCAAAACGGTCGGGTGGCTGCAAGCTGCCAAGGTTTTGCGGAAGACATGGTGGTACTGGACAGTGACTCCTGGCAGGGCGAGATGCACCTGGCAGAGCCGGAAGTCGAGCTTCATGATGTGTACCAGGCGCTGGTCATGGGGACGCGTGACTATGTACGTAAATGCGGTTTTTCTTCTGTGGTGCTTGGGCTTTCCGGCGGCATCGACTCGGCACTCACCGCAGCACTGGCCGTTGAGGCCCTTGGGTCTGGTAATGTGACCGGGGTGGCACTGCCCTCAATCTACTCTTCCGATGAGTCGCTGGCCGATGCCCGGCAGCTTGCAAAAAACCTCGGTTGTCGTTTTGAGGTGATCCCCATCCGGGATCTGGTGGACGGATTTCAAACCAGCCTGGCGCCGCTTTTTGCAGGCATGGCCGAGGATGTCACCGAGCAGAACCTCCAGGCCAGAATTCGCGGCAACCTGCTCATGGCCCTGTCCAATAAGTTCGGCTCAATGCTGCTCAGCACCGGCAACAAGTCAGAAATGGCGGTGGGTTACTGCACCCTGTACGGTGACATGAGCGGCGGCCTGGCCGTTATCTCAGATGTTCCCAAGATGCTGGTCTATGAACTGGCCCACCATGTCAACAGGGAAGGGGAGTGGATTCCCCATCGGACCATCACCAGGCCACCTACCGCTGAACTCAAACCGGACCAGTGTGATCAGGATGACCTGCCACCCTACGAGATCCTCGATCAGATTCTTGCCCATCACCTTGAAGGCGGTCTTGGTATGGATGAGATCACTGCCCACGGATTTGAGGAGGATGTTGTGGCTGACGTTCTGCGTCGGGTCCGCATCAACGAGTATAAGCGTAAGCAGGCCCCCATGGGGCTTCGGGTGACATCCAAGGCATTCGGCTACGGCCGTCGTTTTCCAACCGTTCAGAATTTTCAGAAGTAGCTGGTCATGGCATCGCCTCAACTCAAGCAAAATAAAAAAAGTCGCAGAAGTGTACTTGTCAGTCAGCTGTCACTGCTTGTCATTCTCGCTGTGATCGGGGTCCTGATTTATCAGGAGTTGAAGATCAAAAGGCCCGATCAGATTCATATCACCAGCTCCGGCCGGATCGATATGTGTCTCACCTGTCATCAGAATGAAAAGCTGGATCCGGCCCATGACGCAAAGGTTATCGGCTGCGCCTCCTGTCACCTGGGCGATGCGCTGGCCATTGATAAGGAAAAGGCCCACAAGGATATGGTGATTAACCCCGGCGACCTGCGGGTGGTTGAAAAAACTTGTGGCATTGAGGGATGTCATCCCACTGATGTGGGCAAGGTGATGAATTCGCTGATGGCTACCAACCGTGGTATCATCGGCACCCTTCTCTACTACTGGGGAGAAACCGACTCCCGTAACAGTGATCTCACCGTGGAGCAGCTTCTTGAAAGCGGCGAGACCTCGTTGGCGCTCGATTATTTTCGAAAACTCTGCGCCACCTGTCACCTCTGGAAACAGAAAAATGATCTGCCCGAGGCGCCACCTTTTTTTAATGAGAAGGGCGGTGGCTGCTCTGCATGTCACTTTATGATGCCCGAGGGCAGCGAGCGCAAAAAGGTGGAGCAGTCAGGCGATTCATCAATGATTGCCAAAACCAAGATCCACCCGCTGATCACGGCAAAAGTCGTGGAAAACAACTGTATCCGCTGCCATAACCGCTCCGGCCGTATCGGCATCTCCTATACCGGTGTCTTTGAGTCTGAAGGATATGGAACGCCTTTTGAAAAAGGCGGTATGAATTCCAAACAGCTTCCAGGTTCGCGTTTCTATCTGGAGCTTGCCGAAGATGTCCACCACCAAAAGGAGCTGGCCTGCATCGACTGCCATACCCGCAACGAGATCATGGGTGACGGCACCAGTTACGCGCACTATGAGGAGCAGCTGGAGATATCGTGTGAGATGTGCCACTCCGCCACGCCCGGGACCACCCGCAAGGGCGACAAAGTGACAACCATTTTTGAGCAGGACGGTAAAATGGTGATGAAGGGCAAGGTCAACGATAAAATTTATCCGCTCAACGGCCCGAAGAAAGGGGTCTGTGATTTTACTGCCCACAAACGGGTGACCTGCGAGGCCTGCCATTCCACCTGGGTGCCGCAGTGTTACGGCTGCCACGCCAAACGCGATGAGTCGGAAGTGCACCTCGACAAGCTGACGCTCAAGGAGACTCCGGGCATGTGGGAGGAGGGGCGATCCTATATCCGCTATGAAAAACCGATGCTTGCGGTGTGGGATAAAGAGGTGGTCATCGTCACCCCCGGCTGCCAGGATATCGTCACCATTCTTGATAAGGACGGCAATATCGAATCCGGCTTCAACCGTTTCACCATGGCCGCCATCAACCCGCACACCACCCAGGCCAAAGGCAGGGAATGCGTAGACTGTCACGCCTCAACCAAGACCGTGGGCCTTGGTGAGGGGACCCTTTCAATCAAAGACGGCAAGTATCACTTCACCCCCCTTGACCAGGGGGTGGACACCCTGGTGGGGCAGACCGTTGGTTTTGACTCCTTTGTCACCATCGACGGTGAACCGCTCCAGCACACCTCACGGGATGACCTGCGCCCTTTCAACGGCGAGGAATTGAAGAAAATTCTGCGGGTGGGAGTATGTGTCGGTTGTCATGACCGCTATGACGACCCGATCTGGAAGGATTACAGCGAGAAGATGGAGTGCAGCCGGATTGCATCGCCTTAGGTAGCCTTTAGCCGACCTTTTTTGAGTCCGGACACCTGCACTGCAATTTAGAGTTATATGGCTGGCGTGTTGAACTCAAATGGAGAACGTCGATGGCGGGAAATGTTGAGATAGACGTCGGTGAGGGAAAGAGGCTTTATGAGGAACTGAGCCGGATTTTGAACCGGATCATCCGGGGGCAGAGCGGGGCGGTACGTAAACTCCTCGCCGGATTTGTCAGCGGCGGCCATGTACTGCTTGAAGATTATCCCGGGACCGGTAAAACGACCCTGGCCAAGGCCCTGGCCGGCTCGGTTGATCTCGGTTTCAAGCGCATCCAGTTCACCCCTGACCTGCTGCCATCGGACATCCTCGGAGTCTCCATCCTGGACCCGGGCGACAACCGTTTCCATTTTCATGCCGGTCCGATCTTCGGCGACATCGTCCTTGCCGATGAGATCAATCGGGCCTCGCCCCGGACTCAGTCGGCCCTGCTCGAGGCTATGGCAGAAGGCCAGGTGAGTATCGATGGAACCATTCACCCCCTTGATAAGCTCTTCTTTGTCATTGCTACCCAGAACCCGGTTGATTCCCACGGCACCTATCCGCTTCCCGAGGCTCAGATGGACCGTTTCGCCCTCAAGTTCAGTCTGGGGTATGTGGAACCCGAAGATGAGGTCGCCATTCTCGAGGATCAGTCGTCAGGCCATCCCCTGGACAGTCTTGAGCCCTGCATCGATCGCGATGAACTCCTTGGCCTGAAAACACTTGTCAGCAAGGTGAAGATCAGCGAGGAGATGCAGCGCTACTGCGTTGACATCGCCGCTGCCACCCGCAGCGCTGCCGGCGTTAAGCTGGGAGCAAGCCCCAGGGGATCTCTTGCCCTGATGACGGTTTCGCGTACCCTGGCCCTCTTTGACGGCCTTGATTATGTCATCCCCGATCACATCCGGGAGATAGCCGTCGATGTCCTTTCCCACCGAGTTGGTCTCGACCACCAGGCGTTGTTCGGCGGGACCAGCGGCAGCGACATCGTGAGCGAGATCATCGAGTCGTTGCCGGTCCCGGCCTGAGATGAAGCGGCTCGGCTACCTCCTCTTAAAGTACAGCTCTTCGCTCCGTCACTGGCTACGGCTCCATATCTCCCTGGCGGGCACGGTCTATTTCTTTCTCCTTGTCGGCTCCGCTGTCCTGGGCCTTGATACCAACCAGACCACAGTTTATCAGCTTTTTTCATTGCTTGTTGCCATCGGCCTGATCGGTTTTTTGTTCTGTCTTTTTTTCAGGGTCGACATTGGCGTCCAGCGGCAGCTGCCCCGCTTTGTCACTGCCGGCGAGCGTTTCAACTATCGATTGGTGGCGACCAACCACCACAAGAAGGGACTGAGCGGATTGGTCGTCCTGGATGAACCGCTATTTGAGTATCCGACTTTTATTGAATTTTCAAAGGGGCTGACGACTCCTGCTGATGAAAAAACGAAGGGGGTGATGGGGAGACTGGTTGAAAAATCCCGGTGGAGCCGACTCATTGACAAAAGGCTGATGGGTCGTGCCAACAGCTATCCCCTTGACGACTTGGCAGCAAACCGGTCAGAGGAGATCACTCTGCAGCTGACTCCCTTGCGGCGGGGGATTTTGCGTTTTTCCAAAGTCACCTTCGGCCGACCGGATCCGTTCGGCCTTTTCCGGACCCTGGCACCGGTAAGCTGTGAGGGCAGCCTGGTGGTCCTGCCCCGCCGCTATCCGCTGCCGCCCATTGATCTCAGCGGCAGGCGCAAGTATCAGCCCGCAGGGGTGGCCCTGGCCTCGTCTGTCGGTGATTCCCAGGAGTTCATGTCGATCCGTGACTACCGCCCGGGTGATCCGCCGCGCACCATCCACTGGCGCAGCTGGGCCAAAAGCGGCCGTCCCATGGTCAAGGAATTCCAGGATGAATATTTCTCCAGGCATGGCTTGATCCTGGACACCTGTGGAAAAGGCGATGGTGATCGCTGTTTTGAAGAGGCGGTGTCGGTGGCCGCCTCGCTGGCCTGTACGGTTGTCACTCGGGACTCTCTGCTCGATCTGCTCTTTGTCGACAGGCGGGCCTACTGTTTTACCTCCGGTCGAAGTGTCGGCCACCAGGAAAAACTGCTCGAGATCCTGGCCTCGCTGCAGGCCTCATCCAGCCGAAACTTCGACGAGCTGTCGAGCCTGGTCAGCGGCAGAATCAACCTGCTGAGCAGCTGCATCGCAATCTTTCTTGACTGGGACAGGCCGCGGCAGGAGCTTGTCAACACCCTTGCTGTACAAAAGATACCGGTGTTGTCACTGGTTATCAGTGAGAAAGAGGTCCCAGGCGAAGCCGGTGGGGCCGGGACCAACAACCGTCTGCACTGGCTTCATCCGGGAAAAATTGGAGAGGGGCTGGCAGCTCTATGAAAATACCTCCCTTTCTTATCGCTGCTGCCCTTTTGTTTTGGGGCTGGCAGGTCGACCTTCTTCTCCCGGCGATAACGGTCGCCCTGGTTGTTGAGATCGCCCCCAGGGTGAAGATGCGCTGGCAGCTCAGCGGCCACAATTACAGCCGGCTGGTGGATCTGTCGGCTCTGCTCTTTCTCGGCCTGTTGGTTTTTGCTGTTTTTACCGCCGAGGGTTCAGGCAGTTTCTTACGTGTTTTTGCCTGGCTGCCGTTGGTCATGCTGCCCGTTTTTCTCGCCCAGCTCTACGGCAGCCGGGAGACCATTCCGCTCTCGGCTCTGTTTCTCGTCATCCGCAAACGGTCAAAGAAGTCGGGAATAGATCCCGGCGGAGTCGATGTCGCCCCGTTCTACTTTGCCTTCTGCCTGTTGAGCAGCGGCATCGGCAATGATCGCAATATCATGTTTTTCTTCGGTCTGTTCGGCCTCTTGGGCTGGGCTCTGTGGATGGTGCGCAACCGTGGTTTTGCTCCATGGCTCTGGCTCCTGCTGTTTGGTGCGGCCGGGGTGCTCGGCTACGCAGGCCAGATCGGTCTGCATCAGCTCCACACTATCGTTGAGGAAAAGGTCCTCGAGGTGATGGGTTACAGCGGCGCTGGAGATGAAGATCCTTTTCAG
>JBDLID010000026.1:0-29359 GCA_039715055.1 Thermodesulfobacteriota bacterium
ACCATATCCGTGCAGCTATCAAATACCCTGTAGTCATTGTTCGTAAAAACAATCTGGGCCACCCATGGCTTATACTTGGCGACAAACATGCCACAGACAGGGCATTTGTCTTTCTTGTCTAAAGGAATAAAGTCCGCGCCCAGAGCCGATGACATCGGCACGGTGATCAACAGGCAGAACAGAGCTAACACTATTTTTTTCACCATTTCCATCTCCCCTTTTTCCTGTAATACCAAATTTTTACATAGCAATCAGTAGTTCAATTGATACTTTTTATACCGTTAACGAGAAAGATAATCCCCATAATTACCATAAAAACTGCTGATAACTTGTAGAGGTTTTCCCTCATCTTCAGACTGATTATGTTGATAAATCGGCCAACGAGTAAAAGCGCCGGCAGGGTTCCAAGCCCAAAAAGCAGCATCAGCAATCCTCCCTGCAACAGCCCTGTCAGCTCATTTTCCGCCTCCATGGCTGCTCTTGCCGTAGTAATCAGGGCGGTATAGACCAGGCCGCAGGGAATAAAACCAAGGACGATTCCCATGGGGTAAAAAGCAGCTACCGGCAGCTTTCCGGAAAAAATATTTTTTACCCAGCCTGAAAATAGGGTGGTGAATCGACCACCGCCGCTTCCCCCGATAAGAGGCTGCAGAAAGGGAAGCCACCCGCCAAGGCCAAGCCCCATGAGGATGATCACCACTCCGGCGATGATCATTACAGCTTTCTGGAAAACCTGCAGTGTCTGCACGGTTCCGAGAAATGCGCCCGAATAGCCGAGCAGACCTCCCAGAAGGACATATGTCGTTATTCTGCCGTAATTGTAGAGAAGATGCGGCAGGAACCGCCTATCCTCCATCAGTACACAGTAAGAGCCAACAATAGGACCACACATCCCGATACAGTGACCAAACCCCCCCAGAAATCCTGACGCCAGCATCAGGAGGTAAATCGAGTCACTATTGAACATTAAACAGAACTTTTTTTTCTATTTCGTGATCGATGATCACCTTGGCCAGCCACAGTGTTTTACCAGTTGAACAGGTAGGTATAATGGATTTTCCTTCATACATATTGGCATCAACCTTTTCTAAATTAAAACGATTAATTCCCATAACCATTCCCGGCATGGACAGGTCAACGATCAACTGTTCAGGCTCCCGGTATCCCGTCAGTTGAACACGAAAAGAGAGAAGCTTCATGGTTTGAATCGGTTTCGGTCCGATGGTAAGCGTCAGCTCTTTTTCTCCGCCTGTCTCAGCAGGGGCTTTTTGAGTATCCTGTACTTTGGCAACAGGAGCGGCTGGTTCTTCGTTCAGCTGAAACCTGCTAGCAAGAAACATTACTGACAACGATACGCAGACAAGAGCAACCAGGATGGCAACTTTTCGTGTCCCTTTCATTGTTCCCAATATTTTTATCAGATCCTTACCTGTCAAAACAGACGGGAAAGATACAAATTAGTAATCAAACATCCTGCAAAAATCGTAACTATTCAGCGTAAAGCTGGGGGCGTCCCTAAGCAGGGAACTGTAACTGTTCAGCCTAACTCGGCAGCTCCGGAATAACCATACGGACAAGAAGTGCCACAACCAGGGGTAAAAATGTCAAGGCAAGGGACAACTTCGGGATTGATTTTGAGTTGATAAAGGTCAGGCCGAAACGAATCCAGGGAGCTGCAGCCGAGGCCATTAGAATACAAAACATTTCAACCAGAAAATTGGAACTGCTCACCACGTCGCCAACTCCCAGTTCACGCAGAAGAAACCAGAAAGGGACACCCAGATAAGGAAAAACATAATCCCACCAGATAAACTTCACCTTGTTGCGACTGAACAGGATCGGAATGATCATCGATATGGTGATGATCGTCAGGATGGCTATGATATCAAAGGTTTTTTGAAATAAAAACATTGTCTACTTTTCCTGGATCAGGGACAGGCTCTGAAATTATTGGTTGGGGTCACTTTATGACGGCAGGGTCGGTACGGTTAAACGCAGCGCAAGGGCAATTACCATGGGGGCAAGGGTCAGAACAAAAGAGAGTGTTGGGGCGACTTTTGCCTGCCAGTAGAGAACAGCGAAGCGAGCCCAGGGTACGGTAATGGAGACCATAAGCACACCGAACATTTCCAGGAGAAAATTCTGGGAGGATATAGTGCTGCCCACCTGAGCCCAGACAAGTGCGAGCCAAAGCAGAGGACCAAGGACTGGAAAAAGATAGTCCCAGATGGTTATTTTCATCTTTTCCTTGCTGAACAGAAGCGGTGTTACAGATGACACGACAACAATTGACAGGATAAACACGATATAACCTGGCACTTTCATCACCGCGTCTACATTCAATATCTCCTGTATGGTCATGATAATTTCCTCGCTAAATTTAGGGAAGTTACATATTATTCTTGCAGCATCAGGCTTTCATATTAAACTGGCATTATTTAACATATACGCAAAACATCAGCGCCGCAGGAGCTTAATCCATGAGTATGGCCATCAATGAGTTGACCATTGCCTTCATCGTCCTTTACATGATGTTGACCGTGGTGGCATTAGTGCCGCCGGCCATCACCAAAACCAGGTACTGGGTAAGCTGGTGGGACTTTGTCTACCCGTTGATCGGCATGCCGCTCTGGCTTTTTCTCTGGTGGCTGGGTGTCGGAGAAGGTGTCTCCACCACCAACTTTGCCTTTGAAGTTTTCTGTATATTGATTCTGTCGGTGGCAATGCCCTGGATGCGCTATTATCTGGCCTATGCCAAATCAAAAACAGCCGCAGCCATCTCGTTTTCCATTACCTTCGTGCCTATTCTGGTCACTGCTTTCTTTCGGTTCTTTATGCCCGAGCTTCCTTCCTAAGACTCTGTCGGCAGCTGAGCCGGATTCTTCGTGTATCCTTAAAATTTCGTAAAAGTATGGGCACACTGATAGAGCGGAAACAGGGCGGCAAAGGCACCTATCACCAGCATCAGAGTTTTAAACCGCTTCATCTGCCGCTCTTTTTCTTCTTCCTTGTCCATTATCTTTATTTAATGTCGCTGTAACCGATGGAATACCAAGAGAATCCTGCAGCCATTAGTCTTTGTTAATTTTACCGAATCCATAGCTGAAAAGCTTATCTTTTTTACCAAGTTCACTGGTGCATGCAGTAATACAGTTACCGCAGGCGACACACTTGGGATCTACTTTTTTCATGGTCCTCGGCCGAATCCCCATAAAACAGACATCCTCACAACCTTTGCAGTTGGTACAGTTTCGTGCCTGCTTGCGGTCAAACCTGACCCTGAAGGATATAGGGCTGGCCACAGCCGGAAAGACCTGAAACACACCTGCCAAACAGATAAAACTGCAGAAAAGCCGCCTGACAAAGGTATATGAGCAAAAAATAACAGCAGCATTGAAAAAAGTAATGCCAAGCAGCAGTGGCGTGAAACTGAAAGTTTTGACCTGCTGCAGAATCTCAGATGGCCTGATCAGGTAGGCGGAGAGCAGTATACCGATGGTCAGCAGACAGACCGTAAGCAGCAGGACAGTGAGCAGGCTGACAGTGACATTACCGACCCCGCCTCTGGTGATCCTTTTTATATTACGGCTGAAAAAATCACCCGACTCCAGCATGAAGCCCATGGGGCAGCTCCAGCCGCATGCAAGCCGGCCCAGCACCAGTCCCCAGACCGGCAGAGACAGCAGCAGAAACCAGGTCGGAAGCACTGCCCGAAATACAAAGGTAGCACCATCACCGCCGGCACCTGAGATATAATCACCCTGTGGCTTGAATGACCAGAGCTGCTGAAAGAGGTACAACTCCAGGTTATTTACATCGAAACGAAAAATATCAAAGATCGGGATGGCAAACAACGCTGCCATGGCCAGAATCTGGGTTGTTTTTCTTGCAGTTTGAAAATTCATAATCACTCTTGTATTAAAAGACCTGTCCTGCAGTGGTGAGCCACCACAACCAATGTGTATATGACCGAAAGTACCACATTTTTGGAAGTTTTACAAGAGCAGACATCTCTGGCGACCAATACAAAAAGGGCCACCGGCAAGATCCTGTTTACATTGACCACGTCAGAACTTACGCAAGGTGTTTCCAATCACCATCAAACTGGAGAGGATCATCGCCATCACCGCAAAAAGTGGTGTTATGACACCGATTACGGCCAAAAATGTACCAAGAAGATTATAGGAAAACGCCCAGACGAAATTAAACATCACTCTTCTGCGCACCTTTTTGGAGAGATCAATGAGAAAGGGGATCATGGTCAGATCATCTCCGAGCAGGT
The DNA here is from genome assembly GCA_039715055.1 of Thermodesulfobacteriota bacterium. Taxonomy (GTDB): domain Bacteria; phylum Desulfobacterota; class Desulfobulbia; order Desulfobulbales; family Desulfocapsaceae; genus JBDLID01. The sequence goes on from JBDLID010000026.1 coordinate 4,283, forward strand.
TCACCTTGGCTGATTCTCTGGTTAATTCGGTGCCGCAGCCCATGGCTATACCGATATGGGCGGCCTCCAGGGCAGGAGCATCGTTGACCCCGTCACCGACCATGGCTGTAATTTTGTTTTCTTCCTCTGCTTTAATCTCAATTGCCTTGTCCTCGGGCAGGAGCTGCCACTTGATCTCATCCGGGTTCAGCTTGTCCTTGATACCAAGCGCCCCCTTTTCATCATCACCGGTGAGGATTACCGTTTTGATGCCAAGTTTTTTAATTGCCTCAAGAGTCTCTGTTGCCCCTTCACGCAGGGCCTGATCAAAGATAAACAGGCCGCTGATTTTCCCCTCATCCAATAGAAAAACCATCCCTGAACTTTCTCCTTCAGGGACCGTTTGGTCAAGCAGGTCCATGTTCCCGCCTTCAGACAGTTTGGAGATCCAATTCCTCGAACCCAGGTGATATTGCCTGGAATCGACCACTGCCTCAATGCCAAGACCGGGCCTGTTTTTTACATCAACCGCTTCCGGCAACTTCAACTGTCGCCTGTCGGCCTCTTCAACGAGTGACCTGGCCAGGGGATGGGTGGAGTGGGAATCAATGGCCGCTGCAATCTTCAGGAGGTCCTCTTCACTGTATCCCTCCCCGCCAACTATGGCAGTTATGGCCGGAGTGTCGGTGGTCAGGGTGCCGGTCTTATCAAAAAAAACTGTCTTGAGCTTGGCAAGCCCTTCGAGAATATCGGCACCCATGATAATAGCGCCCTTTTCCGCGGCCAGGCCGAGCCCGCGCCAAATGGCCATGGGCGCGGCGATGCCAAAAGCACATGGGCAGGATATGAGCAGAATGGCAAGCATCCGCATCAACCCGGTGTAGGGCTCCCCCATGTAGCTCCAGTAGATAAAAACGATCAGACCAAGGCTCACAATCATCGGAATAAACAAGACAGCGAGACGATCACTGATCCGATTGATAGCTGATGGATTGCCTCTAATTTTTTCCATCAGTTTTTCTATCTTTTTCACCAGGAACTCTTCTGCAGGCTTCCTGATTTCCAGAGTCAATGTACCATCGAGATTAATGGAGCCGGCATACACCTCCATCTCCTCTCTTTTTAAAACCGGCTTGGATTCGCCGCTTAAAAAGGACTCGTCAACTGATCCTTCCCCCGAGACGACCACCCCGTCAAGGGGAATGCGCTCCCCCGGCCGCAGCAGTACCCTGTTGCCAATGATAATATCATCTGCACTGACACTTTTTCTGGTTCCATCCTCAAGAATCATGGTCACCACACTGGGAACCAGTGTGGACAAACCTTTGATCGACTCGGAGGCCTTCCACTTGGCCTTGGAGTCGATGTAGCGACCGAGGGTAAAGAGGGTCAAAATCATGGTGGCGGTCTCAAAATAGACCTCACCGTGACCAACAAGGGTGGATTTGACTGAGATGGTAAAGGCGGCCAGGGCTCCGATGAGAATCAGTGCCTCGGTACCGACGTCTCCCGCTCTTAAGGAATCAATGGAGGATTTGGCTATGGGAATTCCCAGCACCAGCATAACCGGGATGGAAAAGAAAAGTAAAAGATACTTGAGGGCGACTGCAAGGGCTGCAGGAATAACGATGGTGGATGAGGATGCCGCTTCGACATGAAGCGGCATGCTCATAAATAAAACATTCATGGAGAGGGCCAGGCCTAAGCCGAACTTGCCGAGCAATACCTGACTTACTCCCTCCTCTCCTTTGGTACCGGTAATCTTGTGAACCAGGTAGCAGCCGGTGCAGCAGAAAGAGACCTTGCGGCCATCTATCTCATACGGTCGGCTGCGACCTGGAACCGGCAGGCCGCACTGGTGGCAGCCTACTCGCTCATGTTCGGATTGATCTTCTTCTCTACTTCCCATATAATTTTGTCCGCATCTGGATTCTCGACATTCCAGTTAGCGTAATCGGGCATATGATACTTTGTAAAGTATAACCCGATAAAGGTAAACATTAGAACGAGTATTACAGCTATCCACAGATACCCTTTGCCTCCAGAATAGCCCAGATACTTAGATACTTGTTGCCTCTCTTCCATATCCGAATTCTCCTTTTTCTTTCAGTTCAGGGTCACAGTCATCAAAGCCCTTCTCCCGGTTGAGCATATCATAAGCAGGCTGCTCGATATCACGGAAATGGCCCATAAAAAACGCCCAGATAAACAATGCCACAAATCCCAGGGCAACAAAGATGTAGTTGATGAACGGCAGGGCGAACCCTGCCATTCCGTCTTCAACCAACTCAACTTTGGAGTAGGCAATCATCTTCGCAATGAAGCTGATGCCTCCGGGGAGGATGACAACAAATACCATGATGAGGGTAATTATTTTGTCTCTCAAACTCATGAGTTTCCTCCTTTAATTGCTGGGAAGCTGGTAGGTATCATCTTCCACCCAGCTACCGAGCCATTGCATGTAAGCGGTGACACCGAGCCCTTTTTCATTGGGCTCGCCATCCTCATCAAAAAACCAGGGATAGTTCGGCATAACCGTATCATCTGTTACCCCTTGCGCATCTTCGAAATGGGCAAGATGCCAGTCATTGGAGTGCACGCCGCCTTCCCTTGAGAGATCAACACCGACCCGCCTTGTGCCGAGAAGCTGCGGCAGGTGCATGGCGTTCTGGTATTCCGAAGGATAGGAAACCTTGCCATAGCGCTCCTCTTCCCTGGATACCGGTCGCACATACTGCGAATGGCAATGCCAGCAGGCCTCGGCAATATAGGCCTTTTTACCGGCTGTAAGAGCCTTGATAAAAGCCTCTTCACCGACTTCACCAAAGTGTTTTTCAAAGGCTTCGGGATAGTCCTCAGCCAGCTCAAAGAACTCCGGAGGAATATTTTTTGCTATGTCCTCCATCTTCTGATAGGGAATATTCCTCATGGACAGCCACGGAGATACCGCCTGCCAAAAAGTTCCGAAGGCGAAGAGCCCTAACCCCACAAAGAGGAAGATGAGGGCAAAACGTTCATGTATTGGTCCTTTGCCATTACTCATGCCGCACCTCCCTCAGTCTGCAGGTCATTACCTTTTACGATGGTCATAACCATATTATAGACAAAACAGGCTGCTCCGACAAAAATTGACACACCGGTAACCGTCCTGATGAGCCAGAATGGGGTTAAATTTCTGACAGTATCCATGAAGAGCTCAAGTCCCCACCACTCGAAGCCTTGAACCAGGCCGGCAGCCAGGAGATCGCCCCACATAACGGCAAGCCCGAGAGCAATTGTCCAGAATGCAATCTCTTCCGCTTTTCTGGAATAAGATTCCTTGCCGAAAACCTTGGGCCACAGGTATGAGAAGAAGCCCATGAGCCAGAATCCGAAGGTACCGAACATAATAAGATGGGCATGGCCGGGAACCCAGTCAGTGAAGTGAATAACCTTCTGGGTGGTCAGCAGAACGTGGAAAGCACACTGCAGACAGGTGATTGCATAGTTGATGGTGCCGATGAAGACCCACCTGATGGCCATATTGGATTTCAGCTGCTCGGCATCGCCGCGCAGGGTCATCAGAAAGTTGACAATAACAGTGATAACAGCAAGCTCAAGTACAACCGTACAGATAACAGCGGCGTACTGGGCATACATGGGAATGGGGCTCCAGAGGTAATGATGCACACCCTGAAGCGGGTAGAAAAAGGCCAGGCCCCAGAAACCGAGGAGCGACAATGCGTGACTCCAGATGGGCTTTTTCAGGAGAACAGGGACAAAGTAATACATCAGCCCCCAGCCGATGGGCGTAACATAGAGGCCCACCGCGTCATGAATCCAGGTACCGGTAACAGCAGCACCAGCCACACCGGGAACAAAGTATTGGGGTATGAAGTTACCCATGAAGTAGACCATGATTACCCAGACAAGTCCGATAATCAGGTACCAGTTCGCTGCATACAGGGGCCGGTCCTTACCGGTCTTATAGATGGGTACGATAAACTGGATACACATAACCACCAGCCAGGCGGTGATAATGGGGTCAAGAATCTGGGGTGTTTCACCCCACTCAACGCCCTGGGCCAAGCCCATGAACAGAATCATGACCACGGTGCCGAGAACGGCTACCTGCAGGGCAATGGCCAGAAACCAGCCAACATACTTTTCATTGAAAACCCTGTAACCGGTCAGCCTGGGCACAGCCCAGTACATTCCGGCAAGGAAGCCGTTGGTTATAAAACCGTACACCGCTCCGTTGGTATGGACCATGCGCAGCCGGCCGGGAGATAGCCAGGAGAACTCCGGCAGAAAATTTAAGTGAACCAGCTGAAGGGAGTAGATCAGCCCCAGCAGCATGACGATGACAAGATACACCATCGCGAAGATTATATGAAACTTCACGAAGGTGTAGTTGACAATTCCTGTGTTTTGATTTGACATGCTTACCTACCTCCCTTACCCATGAATTCAAGGATGTAGGAGACAAGATGCCACCGTTCATCCTCACTCAGCATTTTATCAAATGCCAGCATGGGTGTGTTATCAGCCCCAGAGGTTATGGACATAAAAATATCCTCAACCGTTATCCCTCTCTTAATCCTGCCGGCAGTAAAATCCGCAGGACGAACCCGGTCATTGCAGATGGCGCTTCCCGGCCATTTGAGCATAAATGTCACATTTGTCCGTGACGCCCTGGAGCCGTGGCACATCTCGCACCGGGTAACAAAGAGCTTGGCACCCTCATCCCTTGAGGCCTTGGTGCCGACAAAACCGGGAATCTTGGGGGCGACCGCGGCCACACCCGGTTTTTCATTGGCAAACCTTGGCGAAAGCGATTTGATGTATCCAACGACAGCGTTCAGGTCGGCATCGGACATGAGCCTGAAGTTTGGCATGGACGAGCCTGACAGACCATTTTTGATGACCTTTCTCAGATCGTCATCGGTGGGCAGCGAATCGCCCGGGGTCGATTTGAACTTGTACAGACCCAGGGTAAAATTTCTCGGTTTAACCAACAGGTTTGCAGCAGTGGCGCTCCGGGAATCACCCTTTACACCGTGGCAGCTCAGACAGTTATTTTCATAGATCGTCTTTCCATCCTTGCCCTTGGCAAATGCCGGAGAACCGGCCAGGACGAAAGAGGCCATGAACAACACTGACAGGCAGGCGGCATAAGACCTGAAGGTGATAAACGACAGTAGTCGCTTTTTCATATCTATCCTCCCTTGATATAGTTCCATTCGTTTTTTCATTCTTATTTACCCATCAGCTTCAACGTATAGGAAACGATGTGCCACCTGTCCTCTTCTTTCAGGGTATCTTCATAGGAAGGCATTCCGGAACCGTCCAGGCCACTTGAAAAGGTAATGTAGACCGCCTCGGGCGAAGTACCACGCTTCAGGTCACCGGATGTAAAATCAAAGGGGACGATTTTATGACCCCAGTCATCCTTCAGCTCAGCAGATTTTGAACCGTCACCCTTACCGGTTTCACCATGACACTCCCAGCACTTCATGTCTTTATAGACCTGTTTGCCTTTTTCGATGGATTCAGGCGAACCGACATACGATGGTATATTGATAGCGATCAGATCGCACGGATCTTCCTCAAACCACCTCTCAGAGAACTCCTGGAGATAAGCAATAATATCTTTTTTCTCCTGTGTCGGCAGATCAGCAAACGAAGGCATGAACGACTTGGGAATTCCGTTGTCGATGGTTGCCATCAGGTCCGTGTCGTCAGGCAGACAGCCAGTGGATGTGGTTCTGAATTTAAACACACCCAGGGTAAAATCCCTGGAAAATGTTGTGATTGATCGACCGCTTTTTTCTACAGTGGTACTCGAGCATACCGCTCCTTTGGCATCGCCTTTTTCACCATGACAGGCTGCACAATATTTTCCATAAAGCGCTTTGCCCGGCCCGGCTTCCTCGGCCTTCACCTCTCCTGTTCCAATGAATGAAAGAACACTCATCAGAAACAGGGCAGATACCCCTGTTAGAAAAATTTCTTTTCCTTTTTTATGGAACGTCATTTTTCCCTCCTTGTTTCCCTTCTATTTTTGTAACTGTTCAGCAAGGGAGCCAAACTGCCCTTTATACTGAACTGTAACTGTTCAGATGTGCTCTATATCGGAGCCCGCACTTACCCGTTCATTAAGGACTTCGAAGCTTACCCAGCCACTGTGAGAAGGCCAGGTAAGCGTAGACTCCGAAATGGGCGATGCTGGAGTGCAGCTGAACAGTTACTTATTTTTTTGCAAAAGTATGATCTAAGGTTGTTGCCTCGCCGGCCTTCACCTCTACATCTATCGTCTCCTGCCCCAAGCCTTCATGCCACACCATGACCTTATAAGACCCCGGCGGGAGATCCTTGATCTCAAAGCTTCCGCCATCTCCGGTCAGGGCAACATATGGATTTTTTGCGGCATAGATATAGGAACGCATCCACGGATGTGAATCGCATTTCACGTCAAGCATTCCGGTCCTTTTAACAGGCTTTTCAATGACCTGATTCTGGTTGGGCAGGGCCAGATTATAAACAGTGGAACGCTTCCCCTTCATCATCAGCCCCATGGAGGTATTGTGAAAGATGGGATCACTGTTTTTGATGATAAATTTTGCCTTCTTGTAGGCAATTCCAACCAATGGGGTGAACTGACATTTGACGTTGTCAAGCTCCAGGTTCTCTGTGGGCATTGCTTTGCCTTTTTTGGCATTGGTGACGGCAACAACAACGTTTTTCACTCCAAGATCATCACTGATGATAAACTTGCCCATTTTAAAATCCTTACCGCAAAACTCAACCTCATCGGCTTTTTTTGTGACAATGGGCGCCACGGGGTCAGCAATCTTTTCCGAAGCCTTGACAGTACCGACAATAGAGCCGCCGTTGGTGACTTCAATCACTTCATACCTCTTGCCCCTCTTCCTCGCAGACGCACTGCAGGGAACGATAAGAGCAATGACCAGCAGGGTTAATATCAACTTCTTCATACTTCCTCCATTTGTAGTTGGCCCATCTTAAGCAAAAACGACAAGCACCTTCAATTTTCGGCTGACACCCAAGTTATATGGCCTCACCGCAAAAAATACAAAAAAATAGTTCCTATTATCCTCTGTTTTTTATGAGCAGTAAATCTGTTAATGCTTCTCCTCTTCAGGTTTGGTCAACCCCATAAGTTTCAGAGTATAGGAGACAAGATCCCAGCGGGACTGCTCATCCAGCGAATCCTCATACGATGGCATACCGGTGCCGTCGAGGCCGGCTGTAAAGGTCATGTAAATATTCTCCGGGGTTGATCCCCTTTTCAGGGCGCCGGTGATAAAATTGAACGGCAGCAGTTTATTGCCCCAGTCGTCCTTGATATCGGCTGCCTTGGGGCCATCACCTGTTCCTTCATAGCCGTGGCATTCCCAGCATTTCATATTGTTATAGACGACCTTGCCCCGATCGATCGATTTTGGCGAAGCAACATAGTCGGGCCTGCTGGCAACAATAACATCGCAGAGATCCTCTTCCTCAAAACGCTCGGAATAGGTTTTGATATACTCGGCCACCGCCGCAAGATCCTCTTCGCTGATCCCCTCCTGGGGAGGCATGAACGAAGTGACGATTCCACCTTTGATGATATTTTTCAAATCCACATCATCAGGCAGACAACCGGTTGCCGTCGACCTGAAACGGTAGAGTCCCGAAGTAAAGTCACGCGGGTATGTCTTGAGCACACGACCATTTTTTTCTGCATACTGAATGACCGAAACATGCCCTTTACCATCACCTTTCTGACCGTGACAGAGTCGGCAATTGACATTGTAGTATTTCTCTCCCAGCTCAACCTGGGCCAGCCAGGCGGCCTCTTCCTCTTCCTCGGACAGTTCTTCCTGTTGTGCTGCAGCCGCAAAGGGCAACATTAACGATATAAGCGCTAGAGCAAGCAATAAAGCCCATGGTTTAAGCAGGTTCACTTATATGCCTCCAACTGATATTTGTTTGTACAATCCACAAAGGTGTATTTCCCATCATCTATTTACGACCAAAGGTCTTCACATAGCCGACAACATCGGCAATGTCCTGTTCACTCAACCCTTCACCGTCAGGACCAAACCCCGGCATCGGCGTATCTTTTCTGCCGTCTCGAACCGTCATGGCCAGAAATTCCGGGTCAGCCATCTTCTGGACAGTTTCATTTTTCAGGTTAATGCCAAGCTTGCGCCCGCCGCCTTTGCCGTCATCTCCGTGGCAGAAGGCACAGCGCTGTGTATAGAGGGCCTTTCCTTTTCCAACATCACTGGTGAACTCACGAAAATTAAAGGGCTGTTGCAGTTCGCCGCTTCTGTTTTTGGTGGTATGACCAATAATTTTGTCGATTTCCTCTTTTTTCAAACCGGCGGCATTACTCTTCCAGGCAGTCATCTGGGTCCCTGGCCGCCCTTCTTCAATAAAGATCCGCAGTGTCGTGTCATCAATTTTATTGACAAAACCGCTGCCGGTAATCGCCGGGATGGTTCTGCCGAACACTTCATCATAAATTGACGTCTGTCCATCGCCGTGGCAGCCGCCGCAGTACATCTGAAACAGCGACGCACCATCTCGGTCCATGACCGGCAGGTTTTTTACCAGCTTGTACTTTGAGGGAACTTCGTCCGCCCGCATGGAAAAGATATAGGTGGTCAGGGCAACGGCTTCTTCCTCGCTGACCGTCACCTTCATCTCACTGGTGGGGACAATGGCGCGGGGATCATCAAAATGCTGTTTGATCCAGTTATAGGCAGTGAGATCTCCCTTTACATGCCCCATGGAGAAGTAATGAAGCGCTGCAGATCCAATACCGTCCAAAGCCTTACCAAGGTCACCGCCGGTGCCGTTGACCTTGTGACAGCCGAGGCAGCCTTTTTCCCTGAACAGCTTCTCGCCCAGAACTATGGTCTCCATGCCCTCATCGGCCAGCATCTTATAATCGTGGCAGCGACCGCAGGCCGACTGCACATATTTGCCGGGGATGACCGGGTAATCCCAGTGAGACACCCCTCTCTCACCGCCGTGAGCTTCTTTTTTATTGGTGGCCCGCCCCTGTCCGTAGTGGCATATGGTACAGCCGAACTTGGCCACTGGATGATTTTTCAGATAATTCCCGCTATGGGTGGTAAAAGGCTGACCCACCCCGGCCATCATCGGATTCTCAACCCCGATGTGGCAGCTCGTACAGCGGTCAGCCTTTTTCAGGGCCGGAATGTAGACCTGGCGGATGCCGGTTTCAATCCTGGCCGCCCGTTTTCTGGCATCTTCATCCTTGGCATTCTTGACCAGATAGTCTTTATACTCAGCCTGATAGTTCTCATATTCGGTTGACAACTCCCTGTCCGTTGCCAGCCACATGAAGACGATCACAACAACCGAAGCAACCAGTAATAAAGATAAATAGAATCTACTGTGCATATTTCTACCTATTGAAGAAAAGGTTTCCTACTTCGTAGTTCAACCCGCATAATTTTATCAAACCGCATCATCAATCCCGTCTGCATAAATTTCCAATCAGTGCATGGGCCACTGACTCTGGGACCAGAAAAAATCCCAGTTAGGACCACGCAGCACGGTTCCGGTGTATGTAAGGATTATAAAGGTTACCATTGCGGCAGTAAAAAGTGCGATGGCACCCATTCTGGTTGACCCGGTTCTCTTGATGGTAAACAGGGACCAACCCATGATTGCCAGGACCCACAGGTTACCTGGATTTATTAAAATAATGAGGAGCTGCGGAACACCCGGCCACCAGTTCCTGAACCAGCCGAAATTAATAACAAAGGCCAGCAGAGCGACGAGGCCCACGGCGGTAAGAACAAATGACTGGAAGGCGACCATCTTGCCCTGACCGTTGGTGAACCAGAGGCCGACGTTGTTGTCTTCCCGATCAAGATAGGGAATAAGCAGCAGGCCGATGACTGCGACGACGGGTAATACAATTCCACCCATAAAGGCCGAATAGGATACCAGCTCCTGGAGGCCCAGAAAATACCAGGGAGCCTTGGCCGGATTTTCAGGAATGGCTGCATTGGCAAGCTCTTTGAGCGGGGCGTCTATATAAAAAGCATAGGCCAGGACACAGGCCAGGGTGAGCATGAAGACAGCGCACTCGGCGACAATGAGGTTTGGCCAGCTCATCACCGTATTTTCCACGTCATTATCAACGGCAGGTGTCTTGCCTTTGGCAAGCTCCATCAAGCCATATGTTTTATATGTTGGGAAAATACCGCCCTTTTTTCCTGCGGGCTCAATATCGGCTCCCGCGGTTTCCTCGGCGGCTTTTGTCTCCGGCCTGGTCAGGCCGCCGTCTTTGCGGATCCTCCAGAAATGGACTCCGAGAAAGGCAAGGATTGCTGAAGGCAGTACAAGAATGTGAAGAAGGTAGACCCTGGTCAAAGACTCCTGCCCCGGATTCAGTCCACCGAGAAAAAGTTCCTTTTGAAATCCGCCGATATCGAAGAACTGGGTTACTCCGAAAATATCGGTGACGACTTTTGGGGATCCCGTGATATTGGCAACGATTACCATGGCCCAGTATGACAGCTGGTCCCAGGGCAGCATATAGCCGGTCAGGTTCAGAACAAAGGTGAGAATCAGGAGGACAATGCCGATAACCCAGTTGAATTCCCTGCCCTTGCGGTATGACCCGGTGAAAAAGACCCTTGCCATGTGCAGGATGACAAATATGATCATTGCCTCGCCTGCCCACTTATGGATATTTCTCATGAAACGGCCACCGGTCACAACAAAATTGATGTCCTTGACCGTATTGTAGGCATTCTCAACCGCCGGGTTGTAATAGATCATCAAAAAGACGCCGGAAACAAAGGCGATCATCAGAAGAAAGAGTGAAATAAGGCCTAACCCAACCGTGTATGTTGGCCTCAATGTGTTCACATGTGTTTTCACCCCCTGGATATGGAGGAAAAAATTGTTGAACATCAGGGCAGCCCGCGATTTATCAGAGGTCGGCTTGCCGCCTCTGCCGTAAGACCCAAGAAAAGAGTCTTTTAATGATCGCAGATTATCCTTGAACTGTGACAATCCAGCTTGGTTTAAATCGTTCATCATTGTTATCCGTGATGGCGTCGCCAAAACTCTTCATCTGCTTCGTTGCTGCGAATTTTCTATCATTACAATGTACCTTAGTACACCGGAATGATAGAAAATTCACGCGTCTTGCATATGAAGTTTTTTACTTAGCCATCTGAAATTTTAGGTTTTTACGAACTTGCTATTCGTGTTTCCTTAAACGTTTAAGCAAAGATGTATTTGGTCCCGGTGGGGACGGCTTTTGCTGTATCAACAACCAATGTCCCATCAACCTCCTGGCTGATCTCGTGCCACTCCAGGGGCCTTGGTGCCGGTCCGGCAATGACATTGCCTTCCGCTGTGTATTTTGATCCGTGGCAGGGGCACTGAAACCCCCACTCAGTGGGAGTAACCAGGCAGCCAAGATGGGTGCAGATACTGGATATGGCGTACAGGCCGTCCCCATCTGAAAAGACGATAACTTTCTTGTCTGTCAGGTTCTTAGAGGTCCCTTCGGGAAAATGCTCCACCTTGCCGATCTTGAATTTTGTCGGTTCTTCATAGCGCACATTGGGCTTAATCAGCCTGAGGGTTCCACCTAGGACCCCGGTGGCTGCAACCGCAGCGGTAATAAATGTCGCCTTGCTCAGGAAATCACGCCTTGTGCCCCCAGGGTTATCAGCGGTCTGACTACTCATTTACCAGCTCCTCCTTAGATACAAATCTTTCCATTGTGATGGCGTCTACGGGACATCTGTCAGCGCATAATCCGCACCTGATGCAGCGTTCCTCATCCTTGATGATGGCTGCCCCTTCACCGACAGGGTCAGCCCCGTATCGATTCTTGTAGAGTTCTGTTAATGTTTCGCTCTCTTCAATATTTTCCAGGCTGACCAGCCGCAGACAGTATTCAGGACAGACATCGGCACATCCGCCACAGAGAATGCAGCGATCACCGTTGAAGATGGTGTTCACCGCGCAGTTGAGACACCTGGCCCCCTGCTCTTCAGCCGTCTCTTTTGAAAAGCCGGTCTCCACAAGGGTCTCTATTGACTGGAGTCGATTCTCAACAGGGATCGCAGGCACAGGTTGTTTTTGTATTTTTTCAAAATCCGCAAGATGTCGTACATCGTTGTCTGCGACTTCGTCCGCATAACTCTCCTGGTGATCTTCCCGGGCCCTGACATCCACATGTTTTGAGCTGATATACTCGTGGATGGTCAGTGCGCATTTCTTGCCGCTGGCAACCGCGTCAATAACAAGCCTCGGGCCATAGGCAAGATCACCGGCAACGTAGAGACCGGGTACTGAAGTTGTCAATTGGTCAGCTTCCACCTGGATCATTCCCCGCTCTGTCATGGCTACTTCAAGATCGATATTTTCAAGAAACGACAGGTCATAGCCCTGGCCGATGGAAAAAAGGATCGTATCAGCTTCAATAGTCAGAACATCTGATTCGTCATAGCGGGGATTGAAGCGCTGCTCGCTGTCAAAGACTGAAAGACATCGTTTAAAGGAGATCGACCGGACATTGCCGCTGTCATCAGCGTTGATCCGTTCAGGACCATACTCATTGATCCGCTGCACCCCTTCTTCCTCGCCCTCTTCAATCTCGATATCATCGGCAAGCATTTGCTCAAATTTTTCGATACAGACGAGAGAGACAGCCTCAACCCCTTTTTGCCGGGCCGAGGTTCTGGCGACATCATAGGCAACGTTTCCGCCGCCGATGACAACGATTTTTTTCCCTATCTCAACATCTTCTCCGGTGAAAACATCCCGCAGGAAATCAACCCCGCCGAGAACTCCTTTGAGCTCGTGTCCCTCAATGGGAATGATTCGTGATGTTTTTGCCCCCACCGCCAGCAGGACAGCTGCGGACTGATCATACAGATCCTGCAGTGAGACATCCCTGCCAACCTGAACCCCGAGCTTGATCTCAACACCAAGATCTTCGATGGCTTCAATTTCTGCAGCAATGAGCTCTCGTGCCAACCGGTACGGCGGGATACCGACAGTGCACATGCCGCCGGCGACGTTTTCCATCTCGTAGATCACCGGCTTATAGCCCATGAGGGCAAGTTCGTGGGCACAGGCCAGGCCGGCAGGGCCTGAACCAACGATGGAGACAGGACGACTCTCTTCCGGAGCGATACCGACAATGCCGTAACCGCTGCGAACAAATCTATCTTTTAATTCTTCAGCAAAATTTTTCCTGTCTTTATAGATCTCAACGCCAAACTGCTCAGTGACAAAGCGCTTCAGGGCCCGTATGGATACCGGATCATCAATCATTTTCCTTCTGCAGGCCATTTCACAAGGTGCAGCACAGATCCGGCCACAGATGGAGGCGAGCGGGTTAGGCATCCGGGCAATCCAGTACGCCTCCTCATATTTTCCCTCTGAAATCGCCCGGACATAGCCCCTGGAATCAGTATCAACAGGACACCCTGTCTGGCACTTGATATTCTGCCTCCAGTATTTGTAGTCCGGCACTACGACGGTAAATGATTTCTTACTCATAGCTCCACTTTCCAGTAAAAATGATGGTCGCCTTCCCATCCATGGCTTCCGGCAACGAAGAGCCTCTTTTACGGACCACCTCACTCATTGCCTGCGCCTCCTGACCAGCGTATCGATTTTTTCAATTAGTTTGTTATCAAACATTCATATTAGCAAAAACCGTGCCGCATAATTCAATATTTCCCGCAAATCATTTCGAAATAAAACAACCTGCAACCAGCTAAGATGACTTCTTTTTTCGACAACGACACCTATTTAAGAAAAAGCTATCCCATGCTCATTCTCATATCTCCCTAATGAGACACAATGAGACATTTTTGTCGATTCCCGTGACGAAAAATTAATTTCCCTCTAATCACCCACTATTTTGAGGTGTTAGGCACCATGCTTCAAAAAACAGCCTGCAGCAGCAGTGTCTCGCGTCAAAATGAGACACTGCTGCCAAAGAGAGACAGGTGAGACACATCCCACCTGTCTCTATCGTTGAATTTTCAGTTTGGATCAGAAGGTAAAACCAACGGCAAGGTTGAAGACCAGTGGATCGAGTGTCACATCACTCTTGTGAGTGGTGCCGAGATCAGTCTTCAGAGTGGCTTCGGTCTCGATACAGATGTACCAGAGTGCTGCATTGATAAAGATGTTCTCTGCAACCATAACATCCATACCCACAACACCTGCCAGGCCAAAGGAGTCACTGAGATCCATATCGACCGAGTTAACCCCGCCGAGACCGGCAACGGTCGGCAGAGTATTCAGTGTATCAATGAGATCCTGACTGACCGTCTCATCAAAAAAGATGGTGTAGTTGAAACCGAGTCCGACATAAGGGTTGAAACGGGCATCTTTACGTCCGAAGTTCCACTGGGCGGTGAGCGTAGGCGGCAGATGCTTGGTCTTGCCGATATCGACACCATCAAGCTGCTCATCGCCGGTGATAAAGTGACTGAACGGTGTGGCCGCCAGCAGTTCAAAACCCAGGTGCTCGGACATCATATAGGTTGCGGTAAGGCTGAGCTGGGTGTTGTCATCCACATCCACCCTGGCGTTATCCACCCCGTCCGGAATACCTGTGACCGCGTCACTGTCGGTGTTGGTAAAAACCGTTCCGGCACCGACACGGACAAGGATATCACCACCATCGTGGGCCATGGCAGTTGTACCTATAGTCAGGAGCAGTCCAAGGGTACATGTTACAGCAGCAAGTTGTTTGACGACGTTCATAAATCCTCCTCTTAAGAAATAGAATAAAGGGTAAAGTTTACCCGACATCACGGACTTGTCTTTGCTCATGGACAGCAAGCTCACTCTTTGCAGCCTTGCGCATTTTGTAGGCATAGTCCTGCACCAAACCGTAAAGAAGCAGGCAGCCGTCATCCCCGGCAGCCTCACTCCCTTCCACTGCCAGTTCAATCAATTCCTGGCAGAGTTCCAGCAGGTGGTTAAGGTTTTCATTTTCCGTTCCCATTCCTTATTAATAGCAAATCCCATTCCACCCCGTCGACCAACACAACCATTGTTTAAAATCAATATGTTACGAGCAATCAGACACTAAAGCTTCATAAAAAATCATCAAACAACTGTCTCGAATGTATCAAATATGAGACAGTTTCTCTTCCCGTCACAACCAATCTTTTACGATCTTCTGACAAGAAGCTGCTAACCATCTAAAAATATCGGGAAATAAAAGGACAAACAGACAGTGTCTCAAATATTTTCAGTGAGACGCCCAGGGAACAGCTGGGACAGATGAGACACTTTTTCTGGTGACGACCTGCCAATGTCGCTGCACGAATGTACCACTGTATATCGAAAAGTTTCCCTCTATCGAAAGGAGGCTGCCGGGTGAGTGTGCGAGTGCAGCAGCGATCCGTGACTTATGCAGGGATGGGGCATGCTCGGTGCAAAAAACGTCATTGACAGGCTGACGGGCCAGTCAAGGCTTTCTAACCTTTGTTGAGGAGGGAGGCGGGCAACTACTTAAGAGAGGGGTGATGATCAAGAAAACGGTAGAGGGTTGCCCTGCCGACACCAAGATGGCGCGCCGCTTTCGCCTTGTTGCCGTTGCAGGCACCAATTGCCTGCTGTACCCTGGCTGCGTCAAGCTTGGAGCGTCGCCTGCCGCCGGTCGGTGTCAGGGTGGACTGCTGCCTGCGAAAATCAGGCGGCAGATGCTGTGGATCAATCTTTGACTCCGGGCATTTGACCATCAGGTAGCGAATAATATTCTGCAATTCACGAACATTGCCAGGCCAGTTATACTCCATCAGCAAGTTAAGAGTTTCCTGGGACAATGTCGGCTCTTCCCTGCCCTCCTCTGCTGCCGCCTGACCAATAAAATGGCTGGTCAACAACGGCAGGTCACCAATCCTCTTGCGAAGCGGCGGCAGCTGCACCGGTACAACGCAGAGCCGATAATAGAGATCCTCCCTGAAGCGGCCTGCCTCGATTTCTGCATTCAGATCCTTATGGGTGGCTGCAATAACCCGCACATCCACCTGGGTACTGCCTTCACTGCCAAGTCGCTGGATGATCCCATCCTGCAATACACGCAGAAGCTTCACCTGCATTGCCGATGAAATATCACCTATTTCATCGAGAAATATTGTACCGCCATGGGCAAGTTCAAAACGACCTTTCTTGTTTCTGACAGCTCCGGTAAAGGCGCCCCGCACATGACCAAACAGTTCACTCTCGAGCAACGTATCGGGAAGAGCGCCGCAGTTGACCGTGACAAAACGCTTGTCTACACGATCACCTTCATTGTGGATGGCGGCAGCAACCATCTCCTTGCCGGTTCCGGATTCGCCTAGCACCAGGACCGGTACAGAGGATTCAGCCAGTTCACTGATGGTCTGGAAAATATCGAGCATACTGGCGTCCCGGCCGATAATGCCTGCAAACTGTTTGGTCTCCCCCAGGCGCCGTACAAGCTCCTGCTCGCGGGTGACATCTTTCATGGAAGCGACAACCCCGATTGGAGTATTTAAATTGTCACGCAGAGGCACAACATGCATTTCAACCTGTCTGTTTTCCCCGTCGGGACGCCGTACGGTGATCGGGTACGGTTTTGTCGGAAACATGGGTATGCTGAGATTTTCTTCACAGAAGGTGCAGTGATTGGTGCAGAATTTTTCCGGAAAAACATCATGGCAGTCACGGCCGAGAACATTTTCACGGCTTACTCCGGTGATCTCTTCTGCGGCTCGATTAAAGAAAAAAAATCGCCGATTGAGCCCATGGGCAACAATCCCCTCGCTCAGGTTGTCGAGCAGCAGTTCACTGTTGTTGCGAGCCTGAACAAGGGCATCAAGATAGCCCTGTTCAAGCAGGTCCCTGACGAGCTGATCTATTCGTCTGTAAATCATACGCCAGCCGGAAGAACTCTTCTCAGGGTGAGATTCAGTCATGGGATCGGCAAGATACCAGCGGACGAGGGCCGGGTTTCCCGGCAGGGCGGGATAGATGGGTTCTGTTTTTTCACAGAAACAGACAATCAGATCAAACTCAAATGGACTGAAGGAATCTATCGAAAGCACATCCGGCAGAGGACAATCCACTTCCCTGAGCATCTCGAGGATCAGCGGGTTCTTCGGCGTCAGCTGATCAGCTGCAACCGCAGCCTGTATCTTACCTTTGCCAAGGCTGCGCACCGCTGCTGCAGCGAGAATGGCTTTATCAGGTGGACCGTTCTGTGAAAAAAGGATAGTCGGCATAGAAGGCGTCTGTTCAATATCAGTTGATTTATTTAACTATATCAAAAAATCCCAATAATAAAAGGCAGGAAACAGAGAAACATTCTTCTCCATACCAATACACCCGCTCTGCCAGGCCACCTTATATCCATGTAACTATTCAGCAGCAGCCGAACGGGTTGACCGGGTGTCGTGAATCCATTACCGGCCACCTTGAAAATTGCCTTTTCAAGGCACCCTACAGGGTAACGATCTTGTGGCGGATGGCATACTTGACCAGACCGGCAACCGAATGGATGTCGAGCTTGGTCATGATGTTTTTTCGATGGGTGTCCACTGTACTGGGGGAGATGTATAGGCGTTCGGCAATCTCTGCATTGGTCAACCCTTCCGCCACCAGCTGGAGGATCTCGGTCTCCCGCCTGGTAAGCAGGCTGGTTGACCCCTGGGCCTGCTTGGTGACCGGATGGGCAAGCTCACGGAACACCGAACGCTCAAGCACCGGAGAGACAACGGTCTCCCCTTTGACCACACGCTTTATGGCGGCAACAAGGTGATCAATGGACTCCTCCTTGAGAAGAAAGCCGGAAGCCTTGGCCCGCAGCGCCTCAACGGCAAAAAATGTATCGCCGTGCATGGTCAGGATCACAATTTTAGTTTTGGGGGCGAGTTTGGCCAGCCGCTTTGTGACCTCAATTCCGGTTAATCCCGGCATGGCAATATCAACAAGGGCCACATGGGGCTGGAGGCGCTCAATCTCCGCCAGCGACTCCAAACCGTCACTGGCCTCACCAACAACTTTGACTCCGGGGTTGGCCTCCAGCAGGGTCCGCATGCCCTGGCGAAACATCTGGTGGTCATCAGCAAGAAAAATTGAGATCATTTATTTCCTCCACCGGCTCCGGCCAGGGGAATATCGATCACCACCCTGGTCCCGTTGCCGGGCTCGGATTCGATGTCCAGTACACCATCCATGGCCTCCACCCACTGGTCAATGGCGACAAGGCCGATTCCCTTTAACTCATGGCTGAAACGGGAAAGTTTTTTAGGGTCAAATCCTTTTCCCTCATCATCAACGGTGAGACGGAAGTGATTTTCCCGTTTTTTTACCGTGGAAACCACCTCTTTTGTTTCGGCATGTTTCCAGGCATTGTTGAGCAACTCCTTGTAGGCCCGATAAAGATAGATTCTCTGCGATTCTTTCAGGTCAAATGAATCTTCACCACCATAGACTGTGACCTCAATTCCGGTCTGCCTGGAAAAATGCTCGGCATACCAGTGCATGGCCGCCAGCAGTCCCTGTTTCTCAAGAACTGTGGGATAGAGATCAAAGATCATGGTTCGAATCTGGCCGATCATCACTCCCAGCAGGTCCCGGGTCTGGGCCAGATGTTCCTCCACGGCGGCACCATTTCCTTTTTCCGGAGATCCCTGACCGCAAAGGTTTTCCGCCTCCTGAATCTTGATGTTCGCCAGTGCCAGGTTCTGGGCCATCTCCTCGTGGAGAATCTGGCCGATATGCCTCCGCTCGCGATCTTCGGCGAGGACGATTTCATCCTGGAGACGCCGCCTGAAACTCCGTTCCTCCTCCTGGCGCTTGCGCTTATCGGTAATGTCCCGCAGAATTCCCTCGTAACCGATCAGCTCCTCTTTGTCGTCGTAGCGCGATGTAGCCGTCAACAGACAAAGACGCACAGTACCATCAGGCCGCATGAGCGACACCTCATAGTCCCTGACAAAACCGGACTGCTCAATCACCTGACCGACCAGGGCCCTCTGCTCTTCATGATAAATGATGTCGGGCCTTCGGCAGCCGGGCAGAAAAAGCTCTGCCCCCCCGCTGTCGTCACCGACCCCGAAGAGATCCCGACCGGCATCATTGATATCGAGAATCCGGCAGTCCATATCGGTGACAAAAATACAGTCCTTTGAATTTTCAAAGATCTGACGATACTTGTTTTCCGAGAGGGTCAAACGGTTGATGGTCTGCTGAAGTTTGGCGGCCATCTCGTTGAAGAGGTTGCCGAACTGGCCCATATCATCGGCGCTGTAGACTTCGGCTCGGGCAGAGAGGTTGCCTTCCTGAATTTTTTTGGCTGCCTCGGCAAGTGAAATCACCGGACGCGAACAGCTCCAGGCCACAAGAATGGCGACAATGACACAGATGGCAAGAAGGGTTACAAAAAACGGCATGAACGAACGGACATACTCATCAAAACCGACCAGCATACCGACATCGTCGGTGGCAAAAAGCAGTATCCAGTGATTATCATGCTCCGCTTTGCCTTGTCCGGTACCGGAAGAGACATCAAGTGTAGTGGGCAGCTTGATCTTTCGGTAGGCAAACAACGTATCCCGACCGGTTTCAAGGCTCGGTATAACCTGGATATTATCACTGCCGCCACCAATCCAGTCATTAACCTCGGGCTCGTAACGATCCAGGGTGTCACTGCGCTCAAACATGAAGCCAAAGGTCTTTTCCTCATCGGGATGATGGAGAAAATAACCATTTTCGTCAAGCAGGTAGTAACGCTCACCGTGAAGCACCTTCTGCTGCTGACTGGCAATGACATTGAGAAAACTCTTACCGTAGACATTGAGGACGAGGATCCCCTTTCTATTTCCCCAGTGATCAAAAACAGCTGTGGCGCAGCGGATAACGGGCAGAAGCGGACGCTCCACCTCGCCGTGCTCGACGTTGAGATCCAGAGGTGAGAGGTAGACCTCACCAGGGGCAAGCTTCATGGCGGCCTGAAAGTAATAGCGGCGTTTCTTATTCTGGAGAGCCTCTGTTTTGGTTATCCAGGCGTTTCGGCCGTTGGTGTTGACCCTGACCACTTCCATGCCGTCTTCCCTGATCAGCCGGATCTGCTGAAAAATTTCATGGTGCACGGCAATGGACATGAACTCCTTGGCAATGGCCTCAAGGAGTTCCGGACTGTCCTTCTCACTCCCCCAATTCAGGTAACTGTGCAGTAAAGGCGCGTCACGCATCATAAGCAGATCACGAAACACCCAGTTGAACAGGGAGAGTATATCGTCCTCAATGGCGGCAGTGGAAACCGCAGCCTGCTCCTTGACACGCTCAAGGGCATAGTTCTGCTGTTTGAAACGGGCAAAACCGCCGCTGATAATGACCCCTGAAACGGTCAGAATCAGAAAGATGACGATCAGTTTTCCCCGCAGGCTTGTCGGCATCACTGCTCCCTGAATGAGTCAGAACAAATTAGAATTAATCGTCGGCCCAGGAAGGAATCCGGGCATGATCTTAAACAGGTCACACCAATCAGGCTTCCGGCCCGGTCTGAATATCCTGAATCCTGGCATTGATTTTCTCCGCCTTTTCTTTCTGCTCTGTTTTGGTATAAAATTTCTCCAGCTTCTGCAGGGCGGGAATGATCTCTTCACTCCTGTCTCCATGGGCCTTTACCTGAATGCGCAGCACCTCCTGAAAACAGAACTCGGCGTCTTCCATCTTCTTATGAAAATAATAGATCAGACCAAGATTGTTCCAGGAGACCGCCACCCTCACATCATCAACGCCGAATGCCCGCTGACGCACGGAAAGCGCCTCTTTGTTGAACCCTTCAGCCTCTCCAAACCGGCCGAGGTGGGTATAGATCATGGCCAGGTTGTTGAGAGAGGTGGCAAGCTGCTCATTGTTGCCCGGGTGCTTTTTGGCAAGCTCAAGGGCCTCTTCCGCATAACCGGCCGCTGTAGTAAACTGCTGCTGCTGGTAATGACCGGTGACCTTATCATTGAGCTCCTGCCATGTAAGGTCCTCACAGTGGCCGGTGGAAACCAGTAACAGGACCATGAGAAACGGAATGAGAAATCGACTGTATAAAATCATTGTTTTTCCTTTGCGTTGGAGTTGCGAAAACGGCTATATTCATTCAAGCCAGATATTAGGAGCAGTATATATTATCAACGACTTTGCCAAAAGGGGAAAAGCACCCTGTAATGAAAAGAACTGACACTCAGAATGGTATCTCTTTCCTGTTGCTCTGTCTTCTTTTACTTAGCGCTTCAACCGTTGCTCAGGCCGGAGACAAAAACCAGTGCCTGATGTGCGGCATGAAGCTTGAAAATTACAGCCATGTCAGGTACACCGTCACTGATACCAGCAGCAAACAGTATGTCACCTGCGGCGTCCAGTGCGGCTTGCTGCTGCAGGTCAACCTGGCCGGTAAATTCAAAAATTCCACCATGACCGATCTCATATCCCACCGTACCATCCCTGCAGAAAAGGGCTGGTACGTCTTCAAGAGTTCGGCCATCACCGACATGGCTCCGGGGCTGATCGGTTTCTGGAAGAAATCAGAGGCGGAAAAATTCATCAAGGGCTTTGGCGGAGAACTGCTTGAGTATGACCAGGCCCTGGCAAGAGCCCAAAAAGGATACCGGTAGAAACCTGTCCTTCAATGACTCATAAGTTACAGCTTACTCATCATACAATTATGAAACGTACCGTACAGAATTTTTTCCTTGGTCTCCTTGTCAGTGTATACCTCCTGGCACCCATGCCGGTCATGGCTGCGGATATCATCATCAAGTATTACATCTTCTCCATGGAGAGTCCTGCTGATGAGACAAAGGTAGTCGAGTACATCAAACAGCATGACGGGGTCACCAAGGTGGAAACGGTCCTGGATCGCCACTGGGTTTATGTCCACTTCGAGGATGAAATCCTCAATGATGAACGATACCAGCTGAGGCTCAATCTCGGCAGGGAGCTCGGCTACCCGGTGGAACGCTGGGAAATCCAGTGGGAGCATACCGAGGGCCACGACTGACCCGTAATATCTCACAGACATCTCTTGCCGAATGTGCTTGCTTCAGGAGCCTATCCGCCGACACCTGTTTTCGAAATACAAGTGTAAAACAAATAACTTATCCGCATACGTGCGGGCTTTACAAAAATCCTTTAACCAGAATACTCCTATGAAAAAGATCTCCCTGACCATCGTTTTTCTCCTCATTGCAGCAACGGCATCCGCCCTTGAATTTCAATGGAAATTCACCATTAACTCCATGGACAACCGTGAAACCGGTGTCAAAGTCTACGAGGCCCTCGACTCCATCAACGGCGTCTATGATATTGAAGTCAATTTCGAACGCAACACCGTGATGTTTTTTCTCAACGATGACAAGACCGATGAGGAAAAGGTACTGAAGAGCCTCAAGGCTGACGGCTTTGTGGTGGACAAGGTAATGCTTCTCGAGGAACCCCGGGAAGGCGTGATGAACTGAGCTGCTATGGCCGTTGTATTAAAGGCGTCCTCGTCGACGCCTTTAATACGAATCTCGTAAGGCTACTTTGAAAAATTAGTATTTCAACGTACCCGTAAGAGACGGACTCGTCGATGATAAACCGAGAACGAATCCCCAGAGAGCTGCTCAAACAGCTTGAGTCCCGACTTGAGGGGAAGGTGCAGGATATTGTTTTTCCGCCCCCGGTCTTTGACGCGCTGCAGGGCGAGATCATTGATTACGATCTCGAAGAGAAAATGGTGCAGACCAGGTTCCCAATACTTGCAGCCCACCTGAATCCATACGGAAACATGCAGGGCGGGATCATTTCAGCGGCCATCGACAACACCATCGGACCGTTGTCCATGCTTGTCTCACCGCCAAACTTTACCCGTTACATGAAGGTCAAATACGGAAAAGTCGTCTCCCCGGATCTTGGCTTCATCTATGTGACAGCTCACCATACGGGTGGGAAAAAGCGATTTCTCTACTTTGAAGCGGTTGTACGCGACAGTGACGGTAATATTCTTGCCTCGGCGGAATCAACCCACTGGGTTATCTGACTCACCCGGACGACTCCCGGATGAAACCCGGCTGCAGCTTGTTACCATAGCTGTCGGCAATGGGGAGTTTCAGCTGATTGCGCAGGGGGCGCCTAAAAAAAGCCCACCCCCGACAATCATCACAACTCAGTTACGCTTGTTTGGATCCTCATAAAGGATATCAAACTTGGTCACCGGGTACCCCACTTCTTTTTTCATGGGAATGCGCAGCTGGAACTTCTCATCGTCAAGCTCCTCGTCGTCAAAAAAGACGATGACCTCTGAACTTTCAGCCATCACCGTAATCTCGACAATTCCGGGAAGCCCCTGGATAAAGTCCGTCACCTTTTTAATATCCTCCTCACTCTTCATGGTGGGGATGGTGTACTTGTACTTGGCGTCAAAGGCGTAAGCCGACTGAACTGCCAGAAACGGTACCGCAAAGAGA
This sequence comes from Thermodesulfobacteriota bacterium, assembly GCA_039715055.1. Lineage (GTDB taxonomy): Bacteria > Desulfobacterota > Desulfobulbia > Desulfobulbales > Desulfocapsaceae > JBDLID01. The sequence goes on from JBDLID010000026.1 coordinate 27,757, forward strand.
AAAAGGACCAGTGCTGCTATCAATCTGTTTTTCATATCAACCTCCTGTTTATTTTTAATGAATAATGAATACTAACATATCTCCGAAACCGACACAATCGACACTGAGACTCCATTGATAATTTATTTGTAACTATTCAGCAGCACCCACATTGTGGCCGACCAGGCCGCCTCGAGTAGCACAAGTACGCTTCGTCAGCCTGCTTGACCACACTGCAGGCCCTGCTGAACAGTTACAGTTCCCCGCTTAGGGGCGCATCCAGCTTTATGCTGAATAGTTACATTTATTTCAGTATTTGAATCTAAACCCGAAAATTCATAAAACCACTACTTAAGACTGTACAGAAAAGGCTCAAGCAAATCAGCGCTGATCTCGCCGATGCTGCTGGAATCAACAATCCCCGACTGGTCGATGAGAAAACCGGTGGGAAAGCCGGTGACCTGATAGGTGTCAGCCACCCGGCCGCTGCTGTCGAGAAGAACCGGGAGAGTGAGATTCAATCGCTTCGCCAGGGCGGCAACGTCTTCCCGGTTGTCTTCCACATTCACTGCCACCACGCTCAATCCCTGGTCCGCAAAACGGTCATGGGCCTCCTGCAGATTCTTTAAATCCGTTTCCACAAAGGGGTTCTGCAGGCTCCAGAAACGAAGAAAGACAATACGGCCCCTGAATTCCGACAGCTTGCGGCTTCTGTCTTCGAGATCACCCAGCGAAAAATCTTCGGCCCAGGACAGGCGGCGGCCCAGTCCGGCGATAAAACCGGCGACCTCTTTGCCCTTGTGGCGGCGGAGATAGGCCGATGCCTGCTGTTTGTCACCAAAGACGTGGACACGACACCGGTTCTCGCGGCGACTGAACTGATCACTCTCCACCCAGTAGCCAAGTGTGGCATCGATTTCCCTGCCGCTGACCTCATCGACTACGGTCACACTGCCCTTGCCCTCCTGCAGTCCGGTTAGGTGGTCCGGATGACTGTTCAGCCAGTCTGCCGCGCAGCAGGAAGAACAGAAAAGAAACTGCGAACCGCCCTCATCCGTAAAAACCACCCTGCCCATGGGCAGAACTTCGGTTCCATCGAGATAACAGAACTCTCCCTCAATCCCCCTCTGGTCGGCCAGGTAGGCGATCCCCATGAGAATCAGGAAAAAAGCGAGGATGATGCCGATTCGTCCGGTCCAGGGCTGATTCTTTCTGACGGAGCTCATGGGTAAACCTCAGCGAACCAGATGGACAAGGAGCATGAGCAGCGGCCCGGCAAGACAAATTGCGCCAAGGTTGAGCAGCCGGGTAATCAGCCGGACAAGTGATTTTTCATCGGCCCAGCTCATTGCAAGTTTCCACGAGGGCAGGGCAGCACCGATCATCATATTGCCGAGGACAAAGAGGCCAAGCATAATCGATCCATCACCAACATTCTGGACCATGCAGTAGAGACAGTGATGAAACGGCAGCCCCATCAACACTGGCGCGATCACCTCAATATAGCTGAAGATGCCGACAACACTGTTGACAAGTACCAGCAGGGCCAGGATCGTCAACCACATTGTTCTGCGGCTGCTTACCTGAAATACCTGGGCCGCCCGAAGACAGACACAGATCAACC
>JBDLID010000027.1:0-29284 GCA_039715055.1 Thermodesulfobacteriota bacterium
TGGCAAAGGCCGCAAAGGTAAAGGGCATGGTCTTGCCGAGTCCCCCCATCTCGGAGATATCCTTCTTATGGGCAGCGATAAAGATGGCGCCGGCACAGAAGAAGAGGGTGATCTTGGAAAAACCGTGGTTGACGATGTGGATCAGGCCGCCGTCAATGCCGTTGGGGGTGAGCAGGGCCACACCGAGAATAATATAGGAGAGCTGGCTGATGGTGGAGTACGCCAGCCGTTCCTTGAGATTGTTTTTCGAAAGGGCCAGTACCGAGGCCATGATCACCGTAAAGCCGACAAAGTAAGCGGTGGGGATGCCCAGGTTGAGGGCATTCATGGTGTCCACACCGAAGACGTAGAGCATGGTTCTTGTTGTACAGAAGACACCGACCTTGACAACGGCGACCGCATGGAGCAGGGCGGAGACCGGGGTGGGGGCGACCATGGCGCCGGGCAGCCAGTGATGGAACGGCATGACACCGTTTTTGGCAAAACCGAACAGACAGAAGATGTAGAGCATGATCACCACCCACGACTCCGTATCGCCTGTGAACATTCCGTCCTGGATATTGTGCGGGAAGTCGAGTGTACCGGTGATCACATAGATAAGGATCATCGCCGGCAGCAGAAAGGCCTTGGCGGTGGTGGTCAGGTAAACGATATATTTACGGGCGCCGTTGTAACCCTCTTCATCCTGGTGATGGGCAACCAGCGGGTAGGTGCAGACCGAGACAATCTCGTAGAAGAGATAGAGGGTGAAGAGGTTGTCGGAAAAGGCGACGCCGATGGCACCGAAGATGGCCAGGGCAAAACAGGCGTTAAAACGGGTCTGGGCATGTTCGTTGTGGGCTCTCATGTAGCCCATGGAGTAGAAGACGGCAATGGTCCACAGCGATGAGGCGACAATGGCAAATATCATCGACATGCCGTCCGCCCTGAGTGTCACCGAAACGCCCGGCAGGATGTTGAAGAGGTTGTAAACCAGGATCTTTCCTGAGAGCACCGCCGGAACAAGGGACAGGACGATTAAAAAGAGAATGATGGAGGCCGCAGAGGAGACACCCTCTCTTACATTCTCGTTTTTGCCGACAAACATGACGCCCAATGCACCCAGCAGGGGCACGAGTACGGCAATGAGGAGTAGAGGAGAACTGACCGTTGTAATTTCCATGACAGATGTTCCTTTTTCCTAACCTTGAAGGTCGACCAGGTCTTCGGTGTCGACGGATTTGTAATTTCGATAGACTGCAATGGTGATGGACAGGCCGATGGCGGCCTCCGCTGCAGCAATGGCCATGATAAACAGGGTGAATATCTGACCGATTGTCGGGTCAGGGGCGGTAAACCTGTTAAAGGCCATGATGTTTATGGAGGAGGCGACAAGGATCAACTCAGACGAGATCAGCATGCCGACCAGAGTTCTGCGTGTAACCAGACCATAAACCCCCATTCCAAAGAGGATTGCGGCCAGGAAAAGATAGGTGTTCAGGCTGTTGTGAAGGGTAAGAATCGACATTTAGTTGCTCCTTCCGCGACGTGCTATGACGAGAGAGCCGATGATGGCAATGAGCAGGACAATGGAGACCAGTTCAAAGACCATGGAGTAGGTGGTGAGCAGCTCGACCCCTATTTTGGTAAGACTGCCGTCATTGATCTTTGGCATACTGGTAAATTGAGCCCTGGCAGCAAGAAAAATCATGCCGAAGGTGACAAGACCGGCAGTGACCAAGCCCAGAGGGCCGGCCAGGACTCCTGAAGGTCCCTGCTTTTTCGACTGTTCAGGGGCCGCCAGCATGATGGCAAAGGCGATGGTGATACAGACCGCACCCACATAGATGAGCACCTGCATCATGGCCACAAAGGGGGAGTTCAGGTAGTAATAGATTGCGGCGACACCAATGAAGCAGACGGCAAGGCCTGCAACCGCGCGGACAAGTCTCTCAGTGTTGCAGGCGATAACTCCACCGATAATGGTGACGGCCAGCATGATGAGAAAGATAAGTCCCGCGAGTCCATCGGCAGTAAATAAGCCGGGTGCCTCTGAGACGACAGCAGTTGGGTTCATGAGTTTCTCTCCTTCAATCTATTGAGAAGGTCGAAATGGAAATCTTCCTTGCGGGTGGAGGCAAGGTTGTACTCTCTGGAGAATTCAATGGCATCAAAGTTGCAACTTTCAACACACTGGCCGCAGAGAGAGCAGGTGGTGAAGTTGAGATCGTAGCCGGTGAGCACCTTTTTCTTTTTGGTCTTCATCTCGCCTTTGACTTCAACCTCGACCTCAACGGTCTTGGTCGCAATCGAGATGCACCCCGATGGACAGCCGCGCTGACACATGCCGCATGCCACGCATTTTGGTGTTCCGTCCTCGTTTTCAATCAGCTCGATGTGACCGCGGTAGCGATCACTCATGGTGATCGTCTTGTACGGGTAGGGAACAGTAACCACGGGTTTGAAAAATTCCTTGAAGGTGATGCTCATACCAACAAGAAGGCTCCACAGGCCGTGGAAAATGTCGCTAAAATAGGCGCCCATATCAAAATACCTTCAGTAATCCCGCTTGCAGCAGCAGGTTAAACAGGGAGATCGGGATAAGTATTTTCCAGGACAGATTCAGCAGTCCATAGATCGTTGTTCTCGGAAAGGTCCAGCGGATCCAGATAAAGGTGAAGATCAGCATGTAGACCTTGATCAGGAAAAAGCCGACATTGCCGGGCAGCAGGCCAAGGGGACAGTGCCAGCCGCCGAGGAAAAGGATGACGGTGAGGCTGGCGCCGATGACGATGTTGGCGTACTCACCCATGAAAAACAGGCCAAATCCCATGGAGCCGTACTCGGTGTGAAAACCGGCGACCAGCTCACTTTCCGCCTCGCCAAGGTCAAACGGCGCCCGGTTGGTCTCGGCCAGCGAGCAGATAAAGAAGATGAGAAAAGAGATCGGCATCAGCGGCTGGAGGACAAAATCGTCTTTGAGGTGGACTGGGAACAGGTTCCAGTTCCAGATGCCGCCTGCCTGGGCGTTGACTATTTCCTTGAGGTCCATGGTGCCGGTCATCATGACAATGGTGATCACCGTAATCAGCATGGGCACCTCGTAGGAGATGGCCTGGGAAACGGCACGGACAGAGGCCATGACGCCATACTTGTTACGTGAACCCCAACCGGCCAGCAGGATGGACATGCCGCCCAGCGAGGCAAAGGCAAATATCATCAGCACCCCGATGTTCATGGAGTTGGCAACGATGAGCGGGCTGAAGGGGATGGTGACAAAGCTCATGATGGCCGGCACCATGGCCAGCACCGGGGCGACCATGAACAGCGCCTTGTCGGCACCGCCAGGAATGATCAGCTGCTTGGTCATCAGTTTCAGACCGTCTGCCGGGGGCTGCAGTAACCCGAGAGGGCCGTTGACATTGGGACCGGGGCGGCGCTGGATGCGACCGGCGCCCCTCCGTTCGGCCCACACCAGGTAGGCGGCGTTGATTGCGGCAAAGCCGATGGCGCAGACAACCGCAATAATGACATTTAATAGTGTAAGACTCATACGACTTCTCCCTTACCTGTCAATCTCAGGAATAACCAAGTCAAGACTCCCCATCAGGGCGAGCGCGTCCATAATCATCATCCCCTCGCACGCCTCATCAAAGAGATGCATGTTGGAGTATGTTGGAGAGCGAAGTTTGAAACGATAGGCATTTTTACCGCCGTCACTGACGATCCTGATGCCGAAACTGCCGCGGGCCGTTTCAACCGCCTGGTAGTAGTCGCCCGCCGGCGGCTTGATAATCTTTGGCTTCTTTTTGGGCATGATCGGCCCTTCCGGAAGCTTGTCAAGCCCCTGCTCGATGATGCGCAATGACTGCTCCATCTCGTCCATGCGGACCTTGTATCGTGCCAGGGAATCACACTCGTGATAGACCGGAACGTCAAAGTCAAATTCGGGGTAGACCGAGTAGGGTTCGTTTTTACGCACGTCAAAGTCGATTCCCGATCCCCGGGCCACAGGACCGGTGGCCCCGTAACGGCGACACATATTGGCCGAGATGGGGCCGATGTCTCTCAAGCGCTGCTGGAGAATAACGTTGCCGGTGACCAGCGCGTCGTATTTTTTCAACGATTTACGCATCCTCGGAATAAAGGCCCTTGCGGCATTGACGAAATCATCGTCAACGTCATTGTAGAGCCCGCCGAAGCGGAAGTAGCAGTAGGTCAGACGTGAGCCGGTGACCGCCTCAAGCATGTCGAGGATATACTCACGATCTTCAATGGCGTACATCAGCGGAGTAAACCCGCCGAGGTCCATGACAAACGCGCCGAACCAGAAGAGGTGAGAGGCCACCCGGTTGAGTTCAACCATGATGGCGCGGACGTATTCGGCTCGTTCCGGCACCTCGATGCCCGCGGCACGCTCAACCGCCAGTACATGGCCGTGGGTGTAGCCCATGGCGCCGAGATAGTCGAGGCGGCTGAGATTGGGGAGGACCTGCGGGTAGGTCCTGTTTTCACCCATCAGCTCATGCATGCGGTGGATATAGCCAAGCACGGTTTCCGCCTTGACGATATACTCACCATCCATTTCCATCTTTACCCGTAGAACACCATGGGTGGCAGGATGCTGGGGCCCAACGTTTAAGGTAAAGGTTTCGCCCGGTTGGATATGAATTGGTCCACTCATGGTTTGAAATCCTTTAAGAGGGGATGAAAATCGGCATCTTCAGGGAGGAGGAGAGGGATCAGGTGCGGATGTCCTTCAAATTTGATACCGAAAAAATCGTGTGTTTCTCGCTCGTGCCAGCTGGCACCCGAGTATATTTCTGTGATGGTGGGAACCTTTGGCTCTGAGCGCGGTGTCCGGGTACGAATGACCACCCGGCAGCGGTCAAAATCGTAGCGGCTGAAGTCGTAAACAACTTCGAGCTGCTTCTCTTTGATCCAGTCGACACCGGTGATTGACTCAATAAAAAAGTCGTTCTGGTCAAGAATCGTTACCGCCGCCTCCAGCTCACCCGGATCAAGCTGGACATCAAGATCGTATCCATGGGCTGCGTAGTCACGCTCAAGAACTCCGTTGACACGGGGCTCTGCCTTTTTGGCAGCTTTCTTCTTTTTGTCGTCCTGCTCCTCTTCGCCTTCAGCGGCCGGAGCGGCTGCTTCTTCAACAACCGGTTCCGGCGTGGGGAAGAGGTCCTGCAGTGATTGTTTTACAGTGTCTTTTATCATCGTCATCTATTCCTTTTCAGGCCTTTTCCGGATCCTTCCAGCGCTTCCAGCCGGAAACCTTGTTTTCCAGTTCCAGCATACCCTGGAGCAGGGCCTCGGGACGCGGCGGGCAGCCGGGAATGTAGATGTCCACCGGCAGGAAGGTATCGGCCCCGAGGACAATGGAGTATTGACCATCAAAGACAAAGGGGCCGCCGGAAATGGCACAGTTGCCAAGGGCGATCACCCACTTGGGTTCCGGCATCTGGTCATAGAGAGTCTTGATGCCCGGCATCATTTTTTTGGTGATGGTGCCGGCAACAATCATGACGTCTGACTGTCTTGGTGACGGACGGAAGACCTCGCAGCCGAAACGGGACATGTCAAACCTGGCACAACCGGTGGCCATCATCTCGATGGCGCAGCAGGCAATACCAAAGGTGAGCGGCCAGAAAGAGTTTACCCGGCCGACGTTAATGAGCTTGTCGGCAGTGGCAAATTGAACAACTGACGATGGTATTTCTTCTAACGGTGAAGGTACGTTCTGCGTTCCCACTTGAAGACTCCCTTAATCCATGCGTATACGATTGCGAGTGATAATATTCCAACAAAAATGACAACTTCAACGAAATCCCGCCAGACAATGCCCTTGTCGAGAAGCTCCTGGCCGTTGTAGGCCAGTGCCACGGGAAAGAGAAAAAGAACATCGACATCAAATGCGAGGAAGATCAGCGCGTAGAGAAAAAAGACTGAGCTGTACCTGACCCAGGAGTCTCCGATGGGGACCATGCCGCATTCGACGAACTGTTTGTTCCTGTTCTCAAACTGCCTGGTGCCGCGCGGCATCATCAGGTAGACAATGGCAATGGGGCCGAGGGCAAAGGCGAGGCCGCCGAGGGCGAATGCCGTGATCCAAAGGACATTGTCACGGTAAAGAAATTCTGTGAATTGTGGCTCCATGGAAAACTCCCTGGTTAGTATGAAATCCGATCCAATACCATTTGCTTTATAGTGATGGATGGAGAGTCTTGTCAACTGAAAAATGAATGGCTATTCATTCATCGTCAGGACGTAGAATTCCACATATTTTTAGATAAAATTGGTTACTTAATCCCTTAGTTACCTAAAAACTATTGAGAAAATGTATATAAAGGATATAGTGCAGAATCTCTAATCTAAAAAAACGATGATTGTTATCAATAAATTTGAACAAAGGCTCATTTCATGTCTATCACATTGAGACAATTGGAAATTTTTATTGCTGTGGCTGAGACAGCCCAGGTGACCAAGGCGAGCAAAAAGCTTTTTGTAACTCAGTCAGCTGTGTCCATGGCCCTGGCCGAGTTGGAAAATCAGCTGGGTGGATCGCTCTTTGACCGGCACGGCCGAAGCCTGCTGCTCAATGAGCGGGGGCGCTATCTTCTGCCGCTTTCAAAAGAAATTATCTGTCAAGTCAACAATGTGGAGACAATCATGTCGGAGAGGAATGATACCCTCGCCGGCCATATCGAGGTGGTGGCGAGTACCACCATCGGTGACTATATTCTGCCCTACCTGATAGGTGCGTTCAAACGCATGCATCCCGGTGTCCGTATTAATATGCTGGTCTACCACACCCGTTATGCCGAAGACCTGCTGCTGAGCGGCAAGATGGATGTCGGCTTCGTCGAAGGACCGGTTCAGAGCCCGGATATCCTTGTCAGGCCCTGGTTTGAGGATGAGCTGGTGGTGCTTGCCGGGCCCACTGATCCGCTGGCACATAAAAAGACCTTTGATGTTGAAAGCGACTTTGCCAATACCCGCTGGATCATGCGGGAAGAGAGTTCCGGCACTGTTGCGATCTTCAGGGAAAAGATGAAAGACTATCTTGACCAGATTAATGTGGTCATGGAAATGGGGCATCCGGAGTCGATCAAGAAAGCAGTGGAATCAGGGGTTGGTATTGCCTGCCTGTCGACGCTCACCGTCTGCCGTGAGGTCGAGCATGGCTGGCTGAAGAGTCTCAAGATTGAAGGGGTTGATATGAAGCGCCAGCTCCAGGTTGTCTCCAAGAAGGGAAGCGGCATGTCTGATGCCCTGGCCGAGTTCCTCGCCTTCTGCGACGTCATGTCCACCTGCAGCCAGAGCAGGGCCTGCCTCTCCTCACCCTGGAAACTGCAGTCGCTGCTGGCCCAGCAATCCATTCAGAAAAAATAGTATTTGGCAGGGTTGAAAACAGGCTTGAGCAGGTATCATTGAAAAACTGGGGACATAATACTGTTTTTAGGGCAAGTGATAAACAAAATGCCATGATTTTTCTGGAAAGCATTTGCACCTCAAATTTAAAAGGCCAGGTCGACTCGTTGAAGTACCCTGTTTCCAGCAGATCTATCTGTCCAAAACCGATTCACATCTGAATTGCCACACTCCTTTAAAGAAATCTTTGGATGTCTTTCAAAGAGTCTCTAAAAAAAGTTTACAGAATGAACGAGAAACGGTATCAAGTGGAAAAAGACAGTGGTTTGTCAACGTTCACTACTATTGATATGAGGGACAGCAGATGTGGGAAAAAATTGAGGCAGCGCCACCGGATTCCATTCTTGGGCTGACGGAAGAGTTTAAAAAGGATCAGAGCCCCGACAAGGTCAACCTTGGGGTTGGAGTCTACAAAGACGATCAGGGCAATACTCCTATTCTCAAGTGTGTCAAGAGGGCGGAGCAAACCCTGCTGGAGAAGGAGACCTCAAAAAGCTACCTTCCGATCTCAGGAGATCCGGCCTACGGTACCTCGGTCCAGAAGCTGATTCTTGGTGAAAACCATGATGCGCTGACTTCCGGCAGGGTGGCAACGGTCCATGCCCCGGGCGGCACCGGAGCGCTCAAGGTCGGCGCTGATCTTCTCAAGCGGTTCTGTCCCACCGCCAGGGTATGGGTGAGCTCACCCACCTGGGCCAATCACAACGGCATTTTCGGTGATGCCGGATTTGAGATTGATCGTTACGCCTATTATAGTTCTGAGACCAAGGGGCTTGACCTGGAGCCTATGCTTGATGACCTGAGCAAGATTCCAGCAGGAGATATTGTCATCCTCCACACCTGCTGTCATAATCCCAGCGGGGTTGACCTGACTCCTGAACAGTGGGATCAGGTAGTTGCCATTGCCAGGGACAAGGGGTGGATTCCTTTTCTTGATTTTGCCTACCAGGGTTTTGGAGCAGGTGTTGATGAGGACCGTTATGCGGTCGAGCAGTTCGGATCAGCCGGGATCGACTGTTACGTGGCCTCCTCCTTTTCCAAGAACTTCGGACTCTACAATGAGCGTACCGGCGCACTTTCCGTCATCACCGGAAGCGCGGAGGCGGCGTCGGTGGTAATGAGCCACCTCAAGATCGCGGTGCGAACCAATTATTCAAATCCCCCGGCCCATGGCGGTCTGGTGGCCACCACCATCCTCCAGGATCCGGCTCTGTATGACCAGTGGCTTGCGGAACTTGCTGAGATGCGGGATCGTATCAAGGAGATGCGGGCAAAACTGGTTCAGGGGCTGGTCGATAACGGTGTTCAGGGAGATTTCTCGTTTATCGAGGCCCAGCGCGGTATGTTTTCTTTCAGTGGCCTTTCCGACGAGGTTGTGGCTGCCCTGAAAAAAGACAATGCAATCTATATGGTCGGCGGCGGCCGGATCAACCTTGCCGGTCTCACCAGTAAGAATATCGATTATGTGTGCCGCTCCATTGCTGAGGCGATGAAGTAAAAAAATAACCCCAGGGAGTGCCGAACCACGGAACTCCCTGGGGCATGTGTGGTAAAAACACCTGGTCCTCAGGGGGAGGTCCTGAGGGTCAGAAAGGGCCAGACCCTTTGGACCAGGAAACTTATTTCTTTTTCATCTGCATCATTTTTTTACGCTTTTCAGCACGCCGCTTCCGTATCATCAAGGTGTCCTTTGCCATACCGAGATATGCTTCCTTCAGGGCGTTGTCAAAATCAACGATCTCGCCGCCGTTGGCCTTCTGTGCTGCTGTGGCCTGATTCTTGACCGCAAAGGCCATTTTACTCTTCGCGCTCATCGTACCCTTGAGTTTTGAGCCGAGCAGATAGCTGGCCGTGTCCACATTAATCAGCGGCTTGATGGAACTGTCCGCACCGAAGTCGGCTGCGTAAATGGCCTTGATGCCCCGATCCAGGTTAAGAGAAAGGCTGAGGGCCAGGCAATGGATGGAGCAGGTGCCGTCCACCAGGTTGTCGTCGTAATGGACAAGGTGGCGGCTGTGGTGCCATTTGGACCGGTTCATTCCACAGTAGGGACATGTGGGATATTTTTTCAGCTCATCCTTGAGAGGCTCGGGGTCGGTGGCAACCTTTGGAATAAACTGCAGGGGAGTACCGTCCCCGTCACAACCTGCGCCCTGTTTGAGCCACCCTTTACCCGGCATCATCGCGCCAACTTTCTGGGCCTGTGCCTGACTGACATACAACCCTGTAATGGTGGCAGTTCCTGCGACGGCCATTACCTTTAACGCCTGTCGACGATTCATCTTCTTACGGTTATCCATTGATATTCTCCAGCTATAGAGTTGATGGAGGGAGCAAAAAGAATTAAACTGCCTGAAGAGTAACAAGCTGTTTTTGTTCCCCAGTTTGATAGGATTCCCATTATTATATAGAAAACAGTATGAATGGGAATGCGGCAAATTGTCGCACCCTGCCGTTTTTCTTCCCACTATATTATAATGGGTGAAAACCCTGAGATTACTTTACCCAAAATGACCGAAGACCAGGATACAAAAAAGATAAGGCGGGCAGGAGCTGTCCAGCCCCCTGACAGCCTTGAGTGGTTGATCTATCTACGCTGGAGCGCCATGGCCTGTCAGGTTCTTCTGGTCCTGCCGCTGCTGATTTTCCGCCAGACCCGGGTGTCGCTTTTTGCCAATCTGGAAGCACCTGTCTTCCTGATTGCGGTTATTTTTATTTTTGAGGCGGTCTCCAACTTCATTCTCTGCCGGCTGCATAAAAACAATTTTCATGTTCCCGAGCAGGTGGTCGGACTGGTCTTTTTTTTCGACATCATCCTGTTGACCGGACTGCTCTATGTGACCGGCGGCGCAATGACTTCATTTGTTTTTCTCTATTTTATTCATATCGTCTTCGGGGCAATGGTGCTGTCGTCTGCCTGGTCCTATTCCCTGTCGGCCTGGACCGTTTTATGGTACTTCATGCTGTTTGTCCCCGCATTCAGGTCCATTGGTGCCCTGACCGATTCCCTGGCAGGCACCAGTGATGAGTCCAAGGTTTCTCTTGTTATCGAATATATTTTTCTGCAGCTTCAGGGGTTGTGGGGAGCCTTTGCCATCACCGTATTTTTTATTGTCTATTTTGTCGGAAAGATCAGGCGGGCTGCCGATAACTATTACATTGCCGAACAGACTCTCTGCATGGAACGCGCCAGGAGTGAAAAACTGTCTTCGCTTACAACCCTTGCAGCCGGAGCAGCCCACGAGCTCTCCACGCCCCTGTCAACCATTTCGGTGGCAGCCGGTGAACTCAGTCACATCATTAAGCCCGCCAATAGAGACCAGCATGAGGATATCGATCTGATTCGGGAGCAGGTCGTCCTCTGTAAGGAAATTCTCTATGATATGGCTGCAGGCGCAGGGGAAAATAAGGGTGAAGAACTCAGGAAATTTCTGATCGGCGAGGCCATGGATGAGATTGTCCACTCATTTTCCGTACTTGACCAGCAACGTATCAGGATGAAGGTGGCAGTGGAGCAGGAAGAGGTCACCCTGCCGTTTAGAACATTTTGCCGCATTGTCTCTTCACTGATCAAAAACGGGCTTGAGGCCACTTCGGAGCCATCACCTGTTGATGTACGCTGGTTTGAGGAGGATGGGAAATTATGTTTGTCAATATCAGACACGGGTGAGGGCATGAGTGACGAGTTAATCCGTCAGTCAACGGAACCCTTCTTTACCACCAAAAAGAGCGGCATGGGCCTCGGGCTGTTTCTTGCCAAAACCATGGCCGTTCGTTTTGGCGGTGATCTGTTGATCAAGAGTGGTCCAGGCAGTACAACAGTGAAATTTTGCCTGGCAACTGAACAGGTCAGCCGGCCGGAAAACTAGACAGGTCGATATGGAAACAGTACTGATCGTTGATGATAATGATATTTTGCGCAAGAGGCTGGTCAAAGGTTTTGTCCGGCGTGGCTACACAGTCTGCAGCGCACCAAACTATGATGAAGCCATTGAGCTGATTCGGGACGTCTCTCCGGATTTGGCAGTGGTGGATTTGAAAATGACCGGCAAGAGTGGTCTTGAGCTGGTTCGTGATGGTATGAGGCTGGTCCCTGCGCTGAAGGTAGTGGTGTTGACCGGCTACGGCAGTATTGCCACGGCCACCGAGGCCATCCGCCTGGGCGCTGTTTCCTATCTTGGCAAACCGGCGGATATTGATGAAATACTCAATGCCTTTAAGCGGGAAGACGGTCAGGACATTGAGGAGCATGACTTTGTACCGCCCACCCTGTCACGGGTGGAGTGGGAGCATATCCAGCGGGTTTTGCACGAGTGTGATGGCAATGTCAGTGCAGCGGCCAAGAAACTCAATATTCACCGCAGGACCCTGCAGCGAAAACTCAACAGGTATGCCCCTCCGGAGAATACCTGATGTGTCTTACTGGTCTCAATGAACAACGGGAAACACTCAGTTGTTTCAACATCATATAAAACTGTGCTGCTAAAAATCAGTTGAGTTTGTAAATCACTGGAATGGTGAGTTCAGCCACCATCGGAGGTCTTGGAAATGGTGCAACCTTTTTAATGACCTCCACCGCGTTTTTATCCAGGATTCTGAAACCGGAGCTTTTGATAATGCTGATATCTTTTACTGAGCCGTCACGGTAAATGGTAAAGGATATAAGTACACGGCCCTGCCAGCCTTTTTTACGGGCGATGAGGGGGTAGACGATCTTGTTATGGACGCTGTCCCTGATGTAGAAAAAATGTTCTTTAATATAAGGTCCTTTAGGCTGGACAGCAGGTTTAATCGGCCTGGGCCCTGCGGCAGATAGTGGAGCTTTGGCCAGGACGGGCTGGTTTTGTTTAATATCTGTTGAGGCCGCAATTTTCTTCTCAGGCCTTGGCTTCACAGCAGGTTTTGGCTGTTGCGGTGCCTTCTTTTTCGCAGCTATTATCTTTTTCAGTCTGCGGGGGGTAAGCCTCTGGACCACAACCTTTTCTTCTTCCAGCAATGGCTGCATGGCTGGAGTGGGATCCGGCTCGGCCGGGGCCACCTCTTCAGGCTCAATTGTTTCAACCATCTCAATCTGCTCAGGTAATATCTCTTCCAGGGGAACAACCTTTTCGGGCTCAGGCAGGATTTCCTCCGGTTCAGCTGCCTGGTTGACCAGCTTCTGAACCGAGGGGGCTTCAAATGACTCTTCCATGCTGAAGTCGATAACCAGTGGCGGCTGGAGTTTTGGAAGAGCTGATCCAAGCAGGACAACAGAGGTGAAGGCAAGAACATGGATGATTAAAGAGATACCGAGCCCGGCCACCTGATGCTGTTGTCCTGGCAGGGGGATGGGCCATGAAGGGGTATGGCTGGCGTAATTGTTTTCCATCAGCTTCATTGTGACCTGGTCTGGAGGCTTACCTTTGTAAATCCCAATCCCTTTACAATGTCCATCACATCAACAAAGATCTGCAGGGCAATATCCTTATCCGCCCGGATCAGAATGGGCCGAGATCGTTGCAAATGGGTCAGGCTGGCTCGTAACAGCTCAGTTGAGCAGGGTTTGGCATCAAGAAAGAGCTCACCCTGACGGTTGATCTCAATGGTCGTTGCCTTGGTTATTTCCGCATGGCTGTTTTTTGCCTGGGGCAGTTCCACAGGTATTGCTCCCACCGCAATAAAGGTTGAGGTGGTGAGCACGATGGTCAGCAGCACCAGCATGACGTCCACAAGGGGGATGACATTTATGGCATCAAACCCGTTCTCTTCCATCGAGGATCTCCCATTCCATGAGCATAACCTTTACTTTGCGCAGCAGCAGGTTGTAGATGGTGATAGCCGGTATGGCAACCATCAGGCCGACCGCCGTCACCTTCAATGCCAGGGCAAGACCGATCATGATCTGGCCGGTATCCATAAAGCCTTGAGTGCCCATGGTGTGAAAGGTCAGCATGATGCCGAGTACTGTACCCAGCAAGCCGATATAGGGCGCATTGCTGCCGATACTGGCTATGAGATGGAGTTTGCTGGTCAATTCAAGTTCAAGGCTTTTTCGATCCCGAAACTCTTCAACTTTTAGTTTTTTAAAGAGCAGATAGCGTTCGATGCCGATGGCCACGGCAACAAAACTCATCAGAATCAACAGCCCTATTATGCCGTAATCAATTGTATATTTAAGCCAGTCCATAATTTTTTTCTGTTATGCGGACATGATCATATTTGTTGCCATGACCATCATGATCAACATCACCAGTCCCTGCATAAAGGGAGTGAAGCCTCCTGCCTCTGTTTTTATTTTTTCAGAAATCATGCCAAGCCCTCCACCGACAATGAGCATGGGCGAGACCACCAGGCCAATCCCGTAGAAAAAGCCGTATGACAGACCGCCGATGGCTGTACCGTTATTTGCCGCCAGCAGAAAAACTGCCACCAGCGGCGGACAGGGGATCAGGCTTGAAACAATGCCCAGTACGAAAAGTGATCCCCTCCTGGTGACAGCCTGACATCGATTCGGACATCTTCCCTTTGTCACCAGCGGCAGGGTCAGGGTTACGATGGCCAGGGTGATGCCCATCACCAGGTTATGGGAGCCGCTGGTGCTTATCGTTTCACCGAGAAATCCTGCCAGTCCGCCCAGCGCCGTATAGGTACACAGCTTGCCCAGGATAAAGACCAGAGACAGAGATAATCCGTCAACAAATCCCCGGCCGGTTCCCATCAGGTATGGCCCCAGGTAGGGGAGACAGGTCAGGCTGCACACCGTCGTGCCATAAACCAGGCCCAGGCCGGTCAGGCTGAACTGTTCATACATGGGCCAACTCTTCTCCCTCGTACATGCAGGAGTCACGGGCAATAAGCGCTGCCCCGAAGGCCGTCGTTGTCTGGGGCGACTCCGGTATCAGCACATTGCGCATCAGCTCATCTTCTATGGCGGTGACAAGGCCCTGATTCATGGCAGGGCCGCCGTCGAACAGCACCACATCTTCAGCCTGGCCGCACCGTTTGACCAGTCTGGCAACCCGCCTGGCAATGGAGTAATGGATACCGGCAATAATCTCCGACTTGCCATGGCCATTGGCCAGCAGGCCGATGATCTCCGATTCGGCAAAGACCGTGCAGGTGGAGTTGATGGTCAGGGGAATACCTGTGGAGCTGCGATGATAATCACCCAGCTCATCCACCTCTACCTCCAGGTTGCGTGAGGTCATTTCAAGAAAGCGACCGGTGCCGGCAGCGCATTTATCGTTCATGACAAAGTTTTTCACATGGCCATCTTCATCGAGGCTAATGATCTTCAGGTCCTGGCCTCCGATATTGATGATGGTTCTAACCTGCCCCGTGTGTTCGCCGATTTTGGCTGCTCCAACCCCATTGGCCGTAATTTCACTGATGGAGTCATCTGCCTCTTTGAACAGTTTTCTTCCGTAGCCTGTGGAGAAGATGGAGCGAATCTGGTCGTGCTCGATATTTTCCCGCTCAAGAAGGGTATCCATGGCAGCACGGGTATTCTTGTAAAAATGGGAGCCGGTGGGGCAGATGAAAGAGGCTGCCGGATGTTCCTGCTCATCTATGAGCACTATCTTGATACTGGTGGATCCGATGTCTATTCCTGCGTAATATTGCATCTCTTATCGTTTTTTCTTTCTCTTTCTGAACTTGATGGATTCAACAAAGGCTTCTACCCTGGTTGACAGCTGGCCCTGGTCTTCCGGGCTGTAATCCGTTTCCACGTACAGCATGGGGATACCCAGTTTTTCCAGTTCACGGCCGATCCTGTTCTGTTCCATTTCATAGAGAACACAGCCGGAAAAGGCGTGATAGATCACCCCGTCCACCTTGAAATCACCAGCCATGCCAACAATCTTTCGCCGTCGGTCGTCATTGGGGCTGAGGCAGGGACAGGTACAGGGTTTCAGATACCTGTCGGCAATGGCCGGAACCATGTCATTGAGACTGGGTTCGTCGTAGGCAACCGAGTCGTATAACAGCCGGGAGGAGGAACACACCTCATCGGCAACAATGATGCCTCCCGACTGTTCAATCAGGATCGGCAGCTTGATATTTGGAAATATGGGCGGAGAGCCGGTGAGCAGGATGCGTGGTGCATTCCGGGTGCCGGCGGAAAACTTTTGTGCTTTTCGCTCCTCGATTTCCTGCAGCAACTGTTCGGCCGCCGTCATCCAGCCATCAAGATCTCCAAGAAAATAGGCATTGGTCACCAGCAGCATGTCTGTGCCAAAGAGGGGCGACGGCTCGGACTTACGCAGCTCGAACAACTTCCGGTACAGTTCCGTGGCTGCGGTTTTTTTAACAATTGCCTGCTGAACTTTGTTTTTGGTGATTTTCCGGCCGGTGATCTGCTGCAGGTCAAGGGTGAACTGTTTAACCGATTCCTGCCAGTAGAAGCGTGATGCCTCACTCTCTTTGCTGGGCGGCATCTCCAGGGGATAGACTCTGTAGGACAGATCGTTGATATGCTCCGCCGCCTTTTTCTTCTGGTCACAGGTGGTGGGGATGACCACCGCGCTCAATCTGTCCCCCCAGAGTTCCTCGTTGACCTGGAGCATACCGCAGGTTGCCCGGACCAGGGGGCATGATTTTGCCGGCAGAGACTCGGCGCCGACCTGATCATAGGCGTAGGCACCGCTGCAGAGGCGAAACGGTACCGCGCCCGCGGCGTAAATCAGCTCATCGGGTACCTGGACACACATGGTGCCGATGGTTTTTTTCCCTTCCGGCAGGATGGGCTCATCGCTGAAAAGGGTGTGAAACCGGTCATAAAAATATTCCATGGCCACCGGACTATCCGGAAACTCCCGGATCCGGCGCAGGGTCTCCTCGGCCTCCATGGCCAGATGAAGCCGGGTTGTCCGCTTCATCTGCACCTCTCGTTCATTTTCCATTGTCGAGCCCCTTCATTCGTTTAAAAAATCCCTCCTCGGTGGATTCATATACGGGTATTCCCAGAAAAGATGCCTTGAGACAGCCCTCCTCCGGACAGGCCTCAACGCATTTGAAACACATGATGCAGTCATCCTTGACAATGTTTTTTGATTCAACATCATCGGCAATGGCCCGGATGCCAACATCACAGACCCGGTAACAGTTGCCGCAGCGGGTGCATGTGTCCCCGTTTTTTGTCAGGCGAAGCATCCCTGCCTTGGAAAAAATATAATGAAAACCACTCATCGGGCAGAACAGACAGATGAACCGTTTCTTGACAAAGGCGCCGGTGAAGAACAGCCCGGTAATCCCCATGCCAAGGGCAGTAAAGACCATTTTCGTCCTGGAGCTGAAGTCAATGGCCAGCTGGGAGAAGTCGCCGATAAACAGCGGCAGCACGGTTCTGCCGGGACAAATCATGCAGAACGGCACTCCCCAGTCATGGCCGAGCTTGGGCAGGCCCGTAATGGAGTTGCCGATCCCCATGGGGATAAGAATCAGCAGGGCAAGGAGGATGTACTTGATCGACGATAAGCGGTTAAACAGTGACTCCGGGTAACTGGAGTAGCGAACGGAAAATCTGCATCGCAGTTTGGTGAGCCAGTCCTGGATGGTGCCCAGTGGACATACAAAGCCGCACCATGCCTTATTGAACAGGATAAAGAAACCGATGAAGGTCAACAAGCCGACCAGTACCCCTATTCCCCTGCCGGTGAAGATGCGATTGAAGGGGATGGTCATCTGGTGCTGGAATCCCATCAGGTAACAGGAGCCGCCCCGACCGTCTTCAAAGACACAGGCAAAGGTGGGCAGCCGGTCACCGATGTTTATGGCCAGAAAGCCGCCGTACACCAGCAGAGCAAAGGCTGCAATCTGAAACCAGAAGCGGAATCTGCTGACCCTGCTGTTGTTGACCGTTTTTTTCAGCCTATTCATCCAGGGAGATCCTTTTATACGGTTTGCTGCGCCGGTCACGATAGCTGTATACCCCCAGACCGCTAACCGTCATGGTCAGGAGAGCGACAAGCAGGCCGTAGCGATAGGAGGCGTAATCCTGCTGCGAGGGAGAGTATTTCCAGGGCAGGGTTGTCAGGTAGCTGACTCGCTGATACGGCTGCTCTCTGTAGCTGCCGGATCGTTTAAAGTTGTGGCGTGCCGTCACCAGGAATTTACCACGGTGAGTCCGGCGAAACCTGTCCCAGGAGACGGGATAATAATCGCGGATCAGCTGTAATGTGGCCACACCCTGCTCATTTGTCATGACCTCCTTGGACCAGCCCTTTTCACTGGTCAGGGTCACCCGGGCACCGGCCACCGGCGTACCGTAGGACAGAACAGTGATTTTCAGGCGGTCACCTGACTTCACAGCGGCATGAAAATTGGTGTCCCAGAGGTCGCTGACGATGATCTCAAAGGGGATGCTTGCCAGGGGTTGGGGCTGAGTCCGGGTTTTGTCAAACTTGCTGTCATGGCCCCAGCCGCAGTTGTGGTGCATGGTAATCCATTTTGCCGTCCGCACCTGCAGGGTGTCGCCGTCAACTCCCTGTTCCACGACATAGACACTGTTAGCGCCATGGACGGGGCCGTTTCCCATGGGGGTGGGAAAAGAGAGGCCGGGATTGTAGCCGAGGTGAACATCAGGTGTAATGACTGAGCCGTCAGGGCGGCGGACAAATGTTTCCACATCAGCACGGCGGCGGTAGTCGTTAAAATGATACGCTCTTTTGGGCACAGGTCTGTGTTCAGACTCGTGGACTCCGCCCGGACGCCCGGACCTGGCCGGTTTTTCGGATTTTCCGGATTTCGCCGCTGCCCCAGGCCTGCCGACCGGCCTGGACTGCCTGGCTGGTGGTGTTCCGGGCTCCGGATGCATTGCGCAAACCTCGCCGCCGGCAGGAATTGACGGAGAGAGCGAGAGCTGCAGCGGTTCAAGCTCCGGGGCTGCGTTCACCTCCGGACTCCAGACCAGGAGAATACACAACAGGCCAACGCAGTTGATTATATGAAATCGTTGCCGCGGAACTGTTCGCAATGCCATGACGTGTTGCCTCCAGGTGTTAACGGGATCCCTGCTTGGTTCATTGCCACAAGCTACGGGTGAACAATCATTCCTTCTGTTGTACATTTTTTCCATTGCTCAAGTGGTATGAAAATACCACAATATGGCACTCCGGGTGTTGTGGCAAATTGTCGCAGGTGAAGAACTGATCGTGCCGGAGAAAATATGTGGAAGCTTGACCACCAGGTTTACCATGACCTGGGAAAGAGTACCGATCGCTTACTGAACCCTGCACCTGGGTCCTGGTGTTTCCGGACCTCAGGTGCAGGGTGTTTATAAAAATAATAAAGTAATGTGTTTGTTTTTCACCTAAAATTTATAGGTGAATCGGGCCATTATGCTTCTTGGCGCGGCCGGTGTGTACTCTATTGTCCCTGTGGTGTCTTTTGTTGCCTCAACCGCATAGAGATCATCAAAAAGGTTGTCCACATTGAGGCTGATATCATACTTGTCCGTTTCATAACCGAGCATGAGGTTGGTCACAAAATCATAACCTTCATATTCCTCAGTGTTCCCATTATCCATGTAGTAGGATCCCCAGCTATGTGATTGAACCCGGGCCTTGAAACCGGAGGGGTGGCTGTATGAGGCTGAAAGGGAATATTGATGTTCCGGCACATAGGGCAACCGGTTGCCGCTTCTGTCCACAGCCTTTGCCGCCCTGCCATAACCAACGTTTTCTGTAAATTCATCAAAGGTGAAGTCGGAATAAGTGTAGGAGGCACCGATCTGCAATCCTTTCAGCAGGGTATATGATCCGGCAATTTCAAGGCCCTGCTTGAGGGTCTTACCCGCATTGGCATACTCGGTGCGGCCGGAATTAAGTACCTTGATAACTTCGTTTGTCACCGGAGAATAGTAGGCTGACAGATCAAATTTCCAGCTCTCACTTCTTCCCTTGAGTCCCATCTCATAACTCTGTGTCTCCACCATCTCCAGGTCAGGGTTGTCGTTGATTTCTCCTTCACTGGGTGATTGCACACCGGTGGAGGCGCTGGCAAAGATATTGAGCTGTTCGTTCAACCCGTAGCTCGCTCCGATTCTTGGACTGAAGGAGGTGTAGTCCTTGGTTACCTCACTGCTGCCTGAATCAGTTTTGTCATAACTGCCGGTTGACCAGTTATATTGTGAGGTCCAGTCGCTGTTGATCTTGAAATCGATCACATCAACCCGGGCACCGATATCAACCAGGGCTTTGGTAACAGGCCGGAAGGATTCCTGGACAAAGAAACCGTAGAGCAGTGCTTCCCTGGTCTGTGTTTCCATGTGGGATCCTGACCGGTCCGAGGCAACAGAGATGATCCGGTCATTACAGCCGGTCCTGTCGCTGCAAATTGACCTGGTGTTCAGGTCAGCATACTGATAATAGTCGGTCTCCTGATCATCGAGTCGGACGGTAAGTCCAGTGGTCAGGACTGCCGCATCACCTGCAAGCTTGTGATTGTAATTAAGCTGCAGGTCAGTACCCATGATCCATGTTTCAGCATCATTGATCCTGCCGGTCACCGGGTGGTGATGTTCCCAGTAATTGACATAGGCGGTGGGAATGAATTCAAAGCTGCCAAATTCTTTGGTCACCTTGGTGCTGAAAAAGTAGGAGTCGGAGTAACGGCCCGAATACTGCCAGGGGCCTTCGGTCTCATTGGCCTTTCCCGTGTTTTTGTACTCCTCAAACATTTTTTCATCCAGGTCACCGGGCAACTGCAGGTCTGCCTTGGAGTAGCTGAAATTATTCTCCCAACTGGTGCCGTCACTTAAGAGCACATAGGGTTTCAGGGAAAACTGGTTGGTCTCAAATTCGTTCCAGCGTCGCCAGGAGTTGCTGCTTTCCCGCCTGGAACCACTGACGTTATAGTAGAGTTTTCCATCAATATCGTCTGAATATGAACCATGGAGGTTATAGGTGTCGAACTCTCCGGCTCCCAGTTTGATATGGCCCCCGCTTCTTTCCATGGGATTTTTTGAAATGATATTGATAACGCCGCCGGCGGCATTGGCGCCCCACATCGTCGAATTTGGCCCTTTGACAATTTCAACCCGTTCAATAAGTTGAGTGTCAATCATATCAAGTCTGGTGAAACCGTCAGGGTCGGTTACCGGGACACCGTCCCGCAGAACCATAATCTCACGAACACCGTATGGTGCTTTAAGGCCTGCACCACGGATTATCAATCTGGAGTCGTAGCCCTGGTTGGTTGATTCAATGAGTACGCCGGGTACTCCGGTCAGTGCCTCCTTGACATTGAACATCTTGGTATCTTTCAGCTGTTCTTCTGAAACAACTGCTATTGATGCCGGTACTTCCTTTGTTTTCCTTTCAATACGCGTTGCGGTTACACTGACCTCATCAAGCTCTGCGCTTACCTTTTCAGTTTCCTTTTTTTCTTCTCCCGCAACACCCTGATTCGCTGATATCAGAATCATCATGGATAGTAGAATTACTCTTTTCAATTCATACTCCTTTTTTACTTTGAAAGATTGATAGTAAAAGAATTCATTACTGAGTCAGGGAGGGAGTTTTAACAAAAGGGACGGAACATGGGAATGTGGCAAATTGTCGCAGAACTTCCGCTCTTGGTTCTCATCATCAGCTATATGCCGGCACTGAGCTGTTTCAGCCACATTGGTACTGATGATTGTCGGCTCGATCCAATACTCCAATGATACAACTGATATTGTGGTTTTTTCGGGGAGCGGATGCAAAGGAATTGCAGTGACAGGTGGCCCGAAATAAGGATGTTTTCGCGGTCGTCCTGATTCACCGGTTCAGGACTGTTATGCAATATTTTATTTTTTACGGAGCAACAGCAGGCCGGCGGGGAAACTTCAGGCAATGAATGGTTTCCAGCGGGATGGATGGAGCGAGATTTTAGTGGGTTGAGGTAAATTAAGAAAGGGAAGAGAGAGGAATAAATAAAAAACAGGCAGTCATTTGTGAGAAAAATCAGTATTTGACCTCTACCAGGTAGAGGCCGTGTGGAGGGGCAGTGGCACCTGCTGCGGATCGTTTTCTGGACCGGAGGATGTTTGTAAAATCCTGCGGGCTTTTTCTTTTTTTACCAACCTCAAGGATGGTACCCATCAGGTTGCGGATCATGTGACGAAGAAAGCCGTCACCACTAAATTCAAAACAGAGGTGGTGCTCATCTTCTTCAACCAGCCTTGCCCGACTGATGGTACGTACCGATCCGCGGCCGGTTGTAAGCTCCCTGTCCCGGGACCCTGCTGTCTCAAAACTCGCAAAGTCGTGACAACCCTCTATGGCATCGAGGCAGGCCCGCATATCATCACGTGTCAGCTCGAATGGAACATGGGTGACATAGTTACGTTCCCATGGCGGCTGGATCCTGTCGGTGGATATCCTGTAATGATAGCTCTTTGAGTGTGCCGAAAAGCGGGCATGGAAATCCATACTCATCACATCAAGTGCGATGACACGGACTGCCCCGGGGAGCATGGAGTTCAAGCCTTTCTGAAGGTTGGCCGGAGGGATCGGCGAGTTGGTGTGAAAATGGGCGGCCATGGCGCGGGCATGGACACCTGCGTCGGTTCTGCCCGCACCATGCAGTGTGATCTCCTCATTGCAGATGGTGGTCAGAACCCTCTCCAGCTCTTCCTGGACAGAAAGGCCGTTTTTCTGACGTTGCCATCCACAGTAGCCGGAGCCGTCATAGGCAATGGTCAAACGGATATTTCGCATGGCGGGTATGGATCAGTCAAAAAAGGCTGCCGCCTCCTTGGATTGTTCAAAGAGCCTGTAGTGGGTCTCGCTCATCCCAAGGGCCTGGTAGGTCTGCTGCGCGGTACGGTTCTCACGTTCCACATAAAGCCTGAAGCCGCAGACGGTATCGTCATGTTCAGCCAGTCTGCGGACCTTGTCATAGAGCTCACGGAAAATACCCAGTCGCCGCCGGTCTTCTCTGACATAGACCGATTGGATCCACCAGAAGAGCCCGTTGCGCCAATCACTCCACTCAGTGGTGACGAGGAGGCTTCCGACCGGCTCGCCGTCTTCTTCGGCAACAAGATAAAACCCCAGTGAAGGGGTTGCAATCAGGGTTTCAACACCCTGCCTGATGAGCTCGGGCCTGAGATCGATATTCTCAGTTTCCTTGGCCATGGCCGTGTTGAAGTCGGCAAGGGCTGGGATGTCTTCACATAAGGCTTTTCGGATGATGCGGCTCATGGTTTTTTACCTCAGGGAAAAAAGGGTGCACCCTCAAGACCACTCTTTTCATCAAAGCCGCTGATCAGGTTCATGTTCTGCACCGCCGCTCCCGAGGACCCTTTGACGACATTGTCAATGGCCGACATAACGATGATTCGTCCGGTGCGCGGATCGATTTTAAAACCGATATCACAATAGTTGGATCCCCTGACATACTGGGTGGCCGGAAAGCTGTTCTCGGGCAGGATCCTGATGAAGTATGAGTCGTTGTACATCTCCTCGTAGAGTCCCTGCAGTTGCGAGTGGTCGATTGAGGATACGGGCTGGCAGTAAATGGTAGTGAGAATCCCCCTGTTAATCGGCAACAGGTGAGGGGTAAAGGAGACCCTGGTCTCTGTGTCGCACAGTGCCGCGATCTCCTGCTCGATTTCCGGGGTGTGGCGATGGGTGCCGCCAACCTTATATGGCTTGAAACCGTCCTGGACTTCACAGAACAGGGTACCCACCTGGACTGAACGACCTGCACCGGTGGTGCCTGACTTGGCATCGATGATGATGGTTGCCGGGTCAATGAGACCTGCCTTGAGCAGCGGCGCAAGGCCTAAAATGGCAGCGGTGGGGTAGCAGCCGGGATTGGCAATCAGTCTTGCCTCCCTGATCTGATCCCGATAGATCTCCGGCAGCCCGTAGACCGCCTCCTTGAGATATTGCGGCGATGAGTGCGGCTGGTACCACTCTTCGTAGACCTTGACATCACGCAGTCTGAAATCGGCTGAGAGATCGACCACCTTCTTACCGGCTTCAAGGAGCTGCGGGACAAGGTCCATGGCCGTTTTGTGGGGGACAGCAGCAAAGAAGAGGTCGGCCCGTTCAACAAGCTGGTCAACAGACAGGTTTTCACAAATCAGGTCCACCTTGCCGCGCAGGTTGGGAAATACCTCGCTCAAAGGTTTTCCGTCGTACTGTCTCGAGGTGGCAGCAGTGATTCTGACTTCGGGATGATTACAGAGGATTCTGGAAAGTTCTACTCCGGTATAGCCGGAGGCACCGATGATTGCAACGTTGAGCATGGCTGGTCACCTGAATGGGTTTACAGTGTATGAATCGGTTGATCCCCTGTCGAAATCAGCAAGATCAGCAAATAAAAAGAGGGAATAACAGCGAGCTGTTATTCCCTCTGGTAAAAAAGGAAAAAATAGAACCCGGTGTAGTTTCCGGGAGAAATCGTTCGGGATTAACGCTTGGAGAACTGGAATTTTGCGCGGGCACCCTTCTGGCCATATTTCTTCCGTTCCTTCATACGGGGATCACGGGTAAGAAGACCGGATTTTTTCAGGGGCAGACGGTTGTCCGGGTTGACCTCAAGAAGGGCACGGGAGATTCCGTGGGTCAGGGCATCAACCTGGGCTGATTTGCCGCCGCCTTTGAGGGTGGCCATGACATCAAACTCTTCAAAGGTATCGGTGGCCTTGAAGGGCTGCTCAAGTCTGTGTTCTTTGAAGATACTGCCGAAGTACTGGTCGGACTCCTGGCTGTTGACAACAATCTTGCCGCTGCCCGGGGTCAGCCAGACACGAGCCACTGCATTTTTTCTTCTGCCGGTGGCATAGAAACGATCTTGTGCCATGTTCTTTTCTCCGTCTAGATATCGAGTACAGCAGGCTGCTGAGCACTGTGAGGATGCTCGGGGCCTACGTAAATTTTCAGTTTTTTCAGCTGGGCCCGGCCGAGTTTGTTTTTCGGCAGCATTCCCTTGACCGCCTTCATCAGCAGATCGGTGGGGTGTTTTTCAAGCAGTTCCCTGGCGCTGGCCTCTTTGATTCCACCGATGTAGCCGGTATGGTGGTAGTATTTCTTGTCGTCCCATTTTTTACCGGTGAGTCGAATCTTTTCGGCATTAGTGACAACGACGAAATCGCCGTTATCAATAAAGGTGGAAAAGGTTGGCTTGTGCTTGCCGCGCAGTCGAGTGGCAATTTCAGTTGCCAACCGTCCGAGAATCTTTTCTTCGGCATCGACCACATACCACTTTTTTTCAATCTCATCGACAGGAGCGTGATAGGTTTTCATTGTCATCCTCAAGCAGCTCGTCATATTAATAAAAAAAGGTCCGAGCGTTCTCGAACCTTTTCAAATCCAAAAATGGAGCGGGAAACGAGATTCGAACTCGCGACTTCAACCTTGGCAAGGTTACACTCTACCACTGAGTTATTCCCGCTCGTGAATTTAAATCACAAAAACGACAGCCAACATAACAAAGCTTTGACTTCTTTGTCAACGGAAAAAAGTAATGCAATGTCTCTTTTTTTCGGTCGAAATCATCCTGTCAAAAGTAAGTGAAAAAAGAGCAACCAGTGACGGCAGACTTGTAAACTGGTACGATTTAGGCTAGTTATAGGTGAAGGAATCAGTATCAAAAAAACAGCGTCTGCTCCGGCTCTAAAGAGGCTCTCTGGCCCGTGAGTCCGGGATGCGGCTATGATAACGGGTATAACGATGCGTAACGGTAAAATTGAGCGGTCTACCAAAGAGACCGACATCTCACTGGATATTTCTGTCGATGGCAGCGGCAAGAATCAGATCAACACCCCTGTGCCTTTCCTTGATCACATGCTGACGCTTTTCTCTGTCCACGGTTTTTTTGACCTCAACATTGAGGCAAAAGGAGATGTGGAGATTGATGACCATCACACCGTGGAGGATATCGGAATATGCCTTGGCAAAGCTTTTGGTGAGGCACTCGGCGAAAAGAGCGGCATCAACCGTTACGGCATGAGTTATCTGCCCATGGATGAGACCCTGGTACGGGTGGTGCTGGATCTTTCCAACCGGCCTTATCTCCATTTTGGAGTTGTGCTGGCCGATGAAAAGGTGGGTCGCTTTGATACCGCACTGTGCAAGGAATTTCTCCGGGCATTTGCCTTTAATGCCGGCATCACCCTGCATGTGGATCTCATCCATGGTGAAAATAGTCACCACATCATTGAGGCGGTCTTCAAGGGGCTGGCCAGGGCTTTGAATGAGGCGTCTGCAAAAAATGACGCCCTCAGCGGGGCTCTGTCCTCCAAGGGTCTTTTGTAAACTGTTCAGAGAAATTATTGAACCAGCTGTTTCTACTAAAACGTACAAAGAGAGGCATTGTGAATCTGATACTGTCCGTTCGATCGATTTTGGTCATTGCTCTGTTGCTGCTCATGGCCGGCTGCGCCGGAACTACTCAAAAAGGGGAGGAAGAGAAGGCCCTGCAGAAAATATCCTGCATTTCTGTGGTGCCTGCCGTTCCCCTGTCTGAGGCTGAAGGGGCTCTTGCCAGGCAGCAGAAGACCGAACTGGAGCAGGGCACCGTGTTGATTGACCGTGTCATTGGTGATGAGTTGGCCGGTGTGGCAGATGTCAGGATCTTGAACTCAACCCAGATGGAAGGTCTGCTCAGTGATGCCGGTGGTGGTCGACTTGCCTGGATTAAATCCATTGCCAGGGGGAGCGGCTGTGACGCAGTACTTTATGTGACCGTTAAGCGCTATCGGGAACGTGTCGGTGGTGAACTGGCTGCCGGACAGCCGGCTTCGGCCTCCTTTGATATGACCCTGGTCCATGGCGAGTCCGGCGTACGGCTCTGGTCAACGTCTTTTGACGAGACCCAGGAGGCGTTGTTCTCCAATCTGCTTTCAATGAAAAAGGCGTCCAGTCGCGGGTTCAAGTGGATCAGTGTGGAGCAGATGGTCAGTGAGGCCGTTCGGGCAAGGCTTGCCGAGTGCCCCTATCTGAAGAGATAACCTTTTTGAGTTATCGGTTGATGCCTGCCGTTGATCGTGAATCAACGGCAGGCTTTTTTTTTTGCAATGATTAAAGATTGCGATTCATGAAACAGCAACTGCCCAGCCGGGTTAACCGCCGCATCGGTCAGGCCATGCATGATTATGCAATGCTTGCTGACGGTGATCGGATTCTCGTTGGTGTCTCCGGAGGAATCGACAGCCTGGTTGTGACCCAACTTCTTGATGTCTGGCAGCATAAGGCACCTGTCAGCTATGGGCTTGAACCGGTTCATATCGATATGGGTTATGACAGTGAAGGGGATTCCACGGCTGAGCTGATCAAAGAAGAGCTGGGATCATTGGCAAGCGACTTGAAAGTGGTCCGGGCACATCACACTCCGGCCAGGGAGCAGAGCTGTTTTGAATGTGCCCGTAACCGTCGCAGGCAGCTCTTTGATCTGGCAGCGGAGCTCGGGTGCAATAAGATTGCCCTTGGCCACCACAAGGACGATTTGATTGAGACCCTTTTTCTCAATATGGTATACAGTGGCAATATATCGACCATGGTCCCCAGGCAGGACCTGTTCCATGGGAAGCTGGCCCTGATTCGCCCCATGGCCTACCTTGAAAAGGAGGAGGTGCGGGAGATCGGCAGAAAATTTGGACTGCAGCCGGTAAAAAATCTCTGTCCGCTGGCCGGTGACACGAAAAGGGACCGGGTCCGGGAGCTTCTCGAAGAGCTCTATCGCATTGAGCCTGAGGCCAAAGCATCACTTTTTTCGGCCATGGCCAATGTCCGGCATGACTATCTGTTAAAAACCAAGGTAAAAGATGAAAGTTAAAAAGGGTGAACCAGGAGTTCCATGAAAACCGCTGTTGACTGTCTGCCCTGTTTCATGCGCCAGGCCCTGCAGGTTGTAAGAATCTGCACCGCTGATGAATTTGTTCAGCATGAGGTGCTGAAAAAGGTCGCCTCTCTCTGTGAAGCCATGGACATGGAGTTGACACCACCTGAAAACTCCATTGCGGTCTATGGAGAGATAAGCCGCATCACCGGCTGTGACGACCCTTACGAAACGGTAAAAAAAGAATCCAACTGTCAGGCCATGGATGTTCTACCTGCCATCCGTGACGAGTTGGCAGGCGGCGCCAATGGTCTGGCAGTGGCATTTCGCTTTTCAATCGCCGGCAATATTATCGATTACGGGGCCATGCACAGTTTCGATATTGACAGTGCCTTTAAAAAGTGTCGTCATGCAGACTTTGCACTGGATCACTCAGAAGCCCTCATTGAGCGGCTGAACGAACTGTCGCCGGGCGGCAGGGTGCTTTATCTGGCCGACAACAGCGGTGAGATCGCCTATGACACCCTGGTCGTCGAGCGGTTGGCCGGGATGGGCCTCAACGTGACGGTAGCGGTCAAGTCTGCTCCCATCATCAACGACGCCCTGGAAGAGGATGCCAGGCAATGCGGGCTGCACCGATTTGCTGCGATTGTTGCCAACGGTACATCCTGTCCCGGAACACCGCTTGACAGATGTTCTGGAGAGTTTCGTCGCCTGTGGCAAGAGGCCGACTGCATCATCTCCAAGGGGCAGGGGAATTTCGAGACGCTTTCCGGCCGTGAGGAGGAAATTTTCTTCCTCCTCACCGTCAAATGTACGGTGGTCGGGACGCACCTGGCGGAGTTGGCCGGGCTTGAACCAGAAGCGCTTCCCGGCCGGGGAGAGATGGTTCTTTTTCAAAAAGAGATGTCTGCTTGAGGCAGCGTAACCCGGGGACAGAAATGAAAATCACGCGGATCAAAACAATTCTTAACCAGTCGCAGGCAGGAGAACAGCTTCGTGTTGGCGGCTGGCTGAGAACCCGACGGGATACCGGCGGGTTCTCTTTTCTTGAAATCAATGACGGTTCGTCTCTTGCCAACCTCCAGGTCATTGCTGATAGCAGTTTGGCCAACTACGAAGAAGAGGTCAAAAAGCTGTCAGCCGGCTGTTGTGTGGAGATTCGGGGAGAGCTGAAGGAGTCTCCGGCCAAGGGGCAGCGGGTTGAGCTGCAGGCTGAAGAGGTGGAGGTGATCGGCTGGTCTGATCCGGAAAGCTACCCATTGCAGAAAAAGCGCCATTCTTTCGAGTTTCTGCGAAATATCAGTCATCTCAGGCCACGTACCAATGCGCTGGGAGCGGTGGCCAGGGTACGGAACCGGCTGGGCTACTCCGTCCATCGCTTTTTCCAGGAGCAGGACTTTGTCCAGGTGCACACCCCGATCATCACCACCAGCGACTGTGAGGGTGCGGGCGAGATGTTCCAGCTCTCAACTTCTGCTGCCCATGGCAGCGGCCAGAGTGAGGAAGAGGGTGGCTTTTTCGGTAAACAGGCCGGGCTTACCGTCTCCGGTCAACTCCAGGCCGAGGTCTACGCCCAGGCCCTGGGCCAGGTGTACACCTTCGGTCCCACATTCCGGGCGGAAAACTCAAACACCAGCCGCCACCTGGCCGAGTTCTGGATGATTGAGCCTGAGATGGCGTTTTGCGATCTCACCTGCAACATGGAGTTGGCCGAGTCCATGCTCAAATTTCTTCTCAATGACGTCATGGAATCCTGCGCAGAGGATATGGTTCTCTTTGACAAATTTATAGAAAAGGGGCTGCTCCAAAAGCTCAAGGCGGTGGTGGAAAATGATTTTGTCCACATCACCTACAGCGAGGCGGTGGATAAACTGCTTGGCAGTGGTCAGAAATTTGAGTTTTCGGTTCAGTGGGGCATTGATCTCCAGTCCGAGCATGAACGCTATCTCACCGAAAAGCTCTACAGGCGGCCGCTCATCGTCACCGACTACCCGGCCACCATCAAACCTTTTTACATGCGCCTCTCAGATGATAAAAAAACCGTTGCCGCCATGGATATCCTGGTACCGGGAATCGGTGAGATTGTCGGAGGCAGCCAGCGGGAAGA
>JBDLID010000028.1:0-28859 GCA_039715055.1 Thermodesulfobacteriota bacterium
TGGCGAGTTCCTCGGCAAGGGTTGATTCCATGGCCGCCATCTCTTCTTTGTCTGGAGTATGGTCACCGTAGAGTCCATCGTCAATGGTGTTCATAATTGATATCAGGGGACTGTTGTCGCCTGCTGTGTTGCTCAGATCACCAATGGTGATGGCAGACGGTGGCCGGTCCCAGAGTAAGCCAAACTGTTGTTGGAGCGCCTCCCGGCAGCAGGTCAGCACTTGACGTTCGTCGCTGCTATGACGGGCTTCTTCAATACGACGGAGACTCTTTTGAAGCTGCTCTTTCATCAGTTTTCGACGAACGCGGTCGGGGTGGCGGGACCGGTGGTTGCGGCGCAACCGGACAAAGGCCACCAGGGCGAGCAGAGCGAGACAGGTGAGGAGCGCAACCTGGAACCAGATTTTTTTGTAGAGTGGCTCGATGGACTGTACAGGAGTTCCTTCTTCGGCCCGCAGGGGACTGAGGGTGGGGAAAGGGGTCTCGCTGTCCTGCTCTACAGCGGCCAATACGGGCTGCTCGGCTTTAACCTCAGCCGGCTGTGTTGGAGGCGGTGGTGAAGGTTCGGCTTTCCCCTTGATGGCCAGGGGGATCGCTTCACTGGTGAGGGTTTTGTACTTTTTATCCTGGGGGTCGAAATAGCTCAGCCTCATGGGCGGGATTGCAGTGATGTCCCCTTTTTTAGGCACAACTGCCTGTTCAAATGACTTGACCGCCTGTCCGTCCGGCCCTGTTGTTAGTTTTTCCGAGGCGGGATATGTCTTCCAGCCGTTACTGTCCGTCAGCTTCGGACTTTCCATGTTGTCGAAGCCGCCTCTACCGGAGACGGTCATGGACAGGGTGATGGGCTCCCCCAGCTCAAGCTCTGTGGGTGTTGCACTGACTTCCAGCTCAAAATTCCCCACCGCCCCGCTGAAGTCCTTGGGCCTGCCTTCTTTTGGCAGGGAAATGATGGCCAGTTCAATTTCCGGGCTGGTGATATGGACCGGTTTTTTCTGGTAGCGGCTGAAAAAATCGTCAAAAAAAGAGTCGTCAAACATGGAACCGCCAAATGATGAAGGGTGGCGGCGCCGCTGCTGGGGCAGCAGCAGGGTGGCGTCAAGCTCTACGGTCAGCGACTGTTGGCCTTGTTTGATCGGGCTGAGGCTGGTCTGCCAGGAAAGTACCGTATAGGCAAGGTTGGCAACAATTTCCCGCTGCTGATGCGGCTGATTGTTGACCTGCTCCATGATGAACCCCTCACTGACCAGCTGGGGCAGGGAGTTGAGTGAGGCTCTGATCCCTTCTCTGAAATAGGCCTTGATGGTGAACGGGACCACCTCACCGGGATAGTACTCTTTTTCCAGATTGCCCAGGCGGATGAAGGCGATCTGGTCCGCCTCCCCTGAACCAAGCCGGGTGGTCCTGGGGGCTGAGGGGGGCAACTGCTGGCCGGAGGAATTGGCGGATCGGGCAGCGGTGACTGTAAGCTGGAGAGGGCTGGTCTTTGCTTCCTGCTTTTTGTCACGGATAACCATGGCTGGAATGGTGTAAGTACCTGGCTGTCCACTTCTGATCTCATAAACGAGGGCGACCGATTTTGAACTGCGGCCGTTGATCCATTGGGTGTGGAAGCTTTGTCCCCGCGGCACAAAGGAGAGGCCGTCCACAGCTGGAAGTTCAACCTGGGGGTTGCTCATGTCGTGGACGGTGAGGGTCAGGTGGCTGGAATCATCAACACTGAATTCGGCCTGACTCAGTGAAGCTGTGGCTTCAGCACTGGTTGCCCCCCATGCCGACAGAGTGGTTGCCAGCAGTAGAAATAATAGGGTGAAGGAGGCAAAAACGGCTTGAACCCCTCTGCTGTTAATCATGACTACCAATCCTTTCCGGAACTCGGGGTGTCACTTGCGCTCCCCCGTTTCAATCCGGGAATAAAGTTCAGATCATCCTCTTCGGCAACAATGGCCTTGAGCAGTCGACGAGCTTCCTCCTGACTCATCTCTCCGGGCCTGACAGGGGCAGCGGGCTGTGCCTGTTGATCTGCAGCACCACCCTCCTGCTCTTTCTGGCTGTTTTGCTCCTGTTCAGGGCTCCCAGCCTTTTTATCTTCTCCGGCCTCTTGCTGTTGATCCTCTTTCTGCTGCTCACCAGTGTCCTGCTGCGCATCACTTTTCTGCTCACCACCTTTTTGCTCTTTGTTTTGCGAATCATTATCCTGTGGCGAGTCTGCCTGTCTGTCCTGCTCTTTGTCGCCTTTTTTTTGTTCATCCTCTTTCTGGTCAGAAGACGACTGTGAGTCCTGCTTCTCCTTGTTCTCCTGCTTTTCCTGCTCCTTGTCACTCTTCTGTCCATCACCTTCTTGCGGGTTGTCGCACTGGGACTGGTCTGAGGACTGTTTTTCCTTCTGCTCCTGCTGCTGTTCCTGTTTTTTCAGTTCCTCGAGCTTCTGTGTGACCAGGTCACGGTTGAATGCAGCACTGGAGTTGTTTTGATCCAGGGCCAGACTGCCGCGGTAGGCTTCAAGGGCCTCTTCCCAGAGTTTTACGGTGTGGCTCTGGTCGGCACGGAGGCTCTCTTTGCCCTGCTGGTAGAGGCTGTTGCCCAGGTTGTAATAGGCCTTCCCCTGGAGGGTGAGATCTTCGCTGGCAAGGCTCGCCCGAAAAGAGGCGGCGGCGTCATCAAAGAGGCCGTTTTTATAGGCTGCGGTGCCGTAATTGTAGTGGAGTCGTGGATCTTTGGGCTCTTTCTCAAGTTCATCGGCATAGTATTGCGAGGCAGTGAGATAGTCCTGCGTCCGGTAGGCGTCTTCACCCTGAGAGGCCTGACACGGGCTGGTATTCATGGACGATGCGGCAAAGAACAGGAACAGGGCTGCAGCCGTTTTTTTCGGCCTGCGCCGGCCGGCTGTTTTGATAAATGGAACCCGGAAGGAACGCGATGACTTACGATCGGCCAGGAAGAATTCCAGGGTGAGAAGAAAAACGGCTGCTCCAAGAGGCCAGGGAAATCGTTCCAAAGGAAGCTTGTGACGTTTTTCCATCAGCTCCTCTTTGGGGATCAAGGCAAGTTTTTCCTGGTAGATTCGTTCCAACCCCTCTCCCTGTGCGCCGAGGGGGGCGTACAACCCGCCGGTGACTTCGGCGATTTCTCTGAGAGTTTTTTCGTCAAGCCTGGAAGTGACGAATTTCCCGCTGCTGTCTTTGATGAAGCCAGTGCCGTCGGTGCCGGCAGGAATCAGCTCGCCATCACTGGTGCCGACACCTACGGTATGGATGATGAGCCCTTTTTCCGCAGCCTTGCGGGCGGCGGCAATGGCATCGCCTTCCAGGTTTTCGCCGTCGGTGAGTAGAACCAGAATCTTGTGGTTGGCATCATTGGCGAGGATTGACTCCGCCCGTGTGATTACTCCGGTAATATCGGTGCCGCCACTGGGAATGACACCCGGGTTGAGAATCTCCAATCCGTTGCCAAAGGCCTGGTAGTCAATGGTCATGGGGCAGAGGAGAAAGGAGCTGCCGGCAAACGGCAGCAGCCCAACCCGGTCTCCTTCCAGCCGCTGGACAAAGTCCATGACTGCAAGCTTGGCTCGGGCCAGTCGTGTGGGACGGATGTCCTGGGCCAGCATGGATTTGGAGGTGTCCACCCCAAAGAGGATATCAATCCCCTTGCGTTTAACGTCGATCCACTGGTACCCGTACTGCGGCCTCGCAAGAGCAATGAAACAGCAGAAAATTCCGAGAATCAGCAGGGTTTGTTTGATTCGTCGTTTTCCCTGTGAGATATTGACGGTCAGTCGTCCAAGAAGCTGGGGGCCGACAAAGCGGACCAGGTTCTTCTTTCGCCTTTTCTCCATGAGACGAAGGATCAGCAATATGGCGATACAGGCCGCAAGACCGACTCCCATCCAGGCGGGCTGACCAAAGTGGATACTGTTCACGGCAGTCTCCTGGCGTTCAGAGAGAGTTCGAAGCCGAGCAGCAGCAGCGAGCAGAGGAGTAGCCAGCCGAAGAGTTCACGGTACTGCTCAAATTTTTTAATGGTCCTGGTGGTGGTCTCCATGGTGTTGATCTCTTCATAGATCTTTTCAAGGGATTTGGTGTCGGTTGCCCGGAAGTACCTGGCGCCCGTCATCTCCGCAACCCTGGTGAGCATTTCCTCGTCGATATCGACCTTGACCGTGCGCAGTGTTCTCTGGCCAAAGGGGTTGACCCAGGGCACCGGTGCCTCACCCCGGCTGCCGGCGCCGATGGTGTAGACCTTGATGGCAAGTGTTCTGGCTGCTTCGGCGGCGACCAGCGGCGGAACCTTGCCCGCGGTATTGACGCCGTCGGTGAGGAGGATGAGAATACGCGATTTGGCCTCCTGGTTCTGGAGTCGGTTGGTCCCGGAACCGATGGCCGAACCGATGGCGGTGCCGTCTTCAACCATGCCGATGCGCAGAGAATCGAGGCGTTTTGTCAGCCAGTCGTGGTCAAGGGTCAGCGGCGAAACCATGTATGGCCGACCGGCAAAGGCAAGCAGGCCGATCCGGTCGTTGGGCCGTTCTTCGATAAAGCTGTGCAGCACCTGCTTGACCACGTCAAGACGATTGGCTGCTTTACCGTTAAGTGTGAAATCAAGGGCCTCCATGGAGCTTGAGATGTCGACGCCGAGTAGAATATCGATACCGCTGGCTTCAATTTCGGTGGTGGTATTGCCCAGCTGCGGTCTGGCCATGGCCAGAATCAGACAGGCCAGAGCGAGCAGCCGCAGTGTTCCTGTCAGTCCGCCGGGACCGCTTTTGCCTGAGCCGCCGATCATCGCCGCAAGGCTGGTCGATGAGTAACTGATGGCCGGTGCCGCTGCTCTTTTCCCGCGAAGAAATCCAAGCAGGGGAATGAGCAGGAGCAGAAAGAGGAGCTCGGGGTAGAGAAAACGCATTATTTGTCCTCCCCTGGCTGCGGCTCAAGCCGGGTCGATTCAACGAAAGTTCTGACAGTGGCGAGCATCTCCTCCATGGCCTCCCGCTCGGGGAGCCGGTGGGCAAATTTGGCCATATCACAGACAGAGAGACAGTGCTTCAGGTCATTTTCATGGCGGTTTATAAGGGTGACACCCTGCCGGGCGCCGGTGACCAGATCCTGAAGAAATTCACGGCTTGTCTTTGATCCCGTATTGAGGTGGAATCGATCCCGGACATAGTCGCGCAGTGTACCGATGAGCTGTTCGACAAAAACAAGGGGAGAGACAGAGTCCATCGTCTTTTCCAGGCCAGCCAGGTTTTCCAGGGCGGCTGCATGGGGAGGAGGAGAGGGCGCTGGTCTTCTATTTTTCTTGAGAAGCAGGAAGGTGAGAAGAATTACAGCGACAACAAGGACAGCAATGACAGCGTAAGTGAGGTAGTCGGGCGGGGCAGGGAGTTCAACCGGACCGAGGATATCCTTGATTTCAGACTCTGTAGCGGTCTGAGTCTGACCCTGGCCAGGCTGGAGAAGCTGGAGGTTTGGATCATCTGCCGGAGCAGCAAAAAGAGCTGAGGGCAGAAGCAGCCAGCCGATGAAAACAAGAAGACGGAGACGACTCATCGGTTGAGCCTCCGTTTTCGAGTACCGAAGAAGCTGAGCAGGGCGGGGATATAGGAGCTGTCGGTGGATAGGTCAAGCAGGTCAACCCCGGCGGAGCGGACAGTGCGATGGGTTTTGTGCTTGCGGGCAGCCGCCTCATCGTTGAATCGTTTTCGGATGAGCGGGTCCGAGGTGTTGAGCTCAACCTGCTGCCCGGTTTCAGCGTCTTCCAGTGTCAGCCAGCCCACGTCCGGCAGGCTGTACTCACGGGGATCACCGATGAACATGGAGATGAGGTCATGGCGGCGGTTTGTCAGCCGAAGCTTGGTCTGCAGTGCAGCCAGTGACTCATCGAAGTTTCCGGGCAGGCAGAAGTCCGAGAGAAGAAAGGCCACAGAGCGGCGTTTTCCCACCCGGTTGAGAAAATCAAGGGCGAGTTCAAGGTCGGTGCCGCGGCTCTGCGGCTGGAAAAAGAGGATCTCCCGGATTACCCTGAGGATATGGGAGCGTCCCTTTTTGGGGGGGATAAAGAGCTCGACAAAATCACTGAACAGGATCAAGCCCACCTTGTCGTTATTGCGCACCGCGGAAAAGGCAAGCACAGAACCGAGCTCGGCCATCATCTCGCGCTTGGAATTTTCCAGGGAGCCGAACTCTCCAGAGCCGCTGATGTCAATCAGCAGCATAATGGTCAGCTCACGCTCCTCGGTGAATTTCTTGATATGGGGTACCCCGGTCCGCGCCGTCACGTTCCAGTCGATATCACGGATTTCATCACCCGGCACATACTCGCGGACCTCGTCAAAATTCATACCGCGGCCCTTGAAAACAGAGTGATAGCTGCCCGCCATGGTATCATTCACCAGCCGGTTGGTTCGCACCTCAAGCCTGCGAACCTTCTTCAATATCTCTCGGGTAATCTGCGCTTCCATAAAATTCTACAGTTCCGCCACGGGCGGACAAATATTCTGGCTTCTGTCCTCTGTTGTCTGTCTTCTGGTTAAGGTACCGGCACCGTATCAAGGATTTTGTAGATGATATCCTCGCTGGTCACCGCCTCGGCCTCGGCCTCATAGCTGATCCGAATACGGTGGCGCATGACATCCATGGCCGCCCCCTTGATGTCGTCGGGAGTGACATAACCGCGACCCTCAAGAAAAGCCAGGGCCTTGGCCACACTCTTGAGATTGATGGTGGCCCTTGGTGAAGCCCCTGTTTCAATATAGTCATCAAGCTCGAGCCGAAAATTTTTAGGGTCACGGGTGGCACAGACCAGGGAGACAATGTAGTTCTTGAGCTTGTCATCAATGTAGATGGAATCAACCACCTTCCGTGATGCAAGGATGGTGTCGCCATCCACCACCGGTTTGACGTTGACCATGGAGTCGGTATGTTCCACTCGGTCAAGGATCTGGCGTTCTTCACTGATGGAGGGGTAATCCACCACCACCTTGAGCATGAAGCGGTCGATCTGGGCCTCGGGCAGCGGATAGGTGCCCTCCTGCTCGATGGGGTTCTGGGTGGCAAGGACCAGGAAGAGTTCCGGTAAATGGTAGGTCGATTCTCCGATGGAGACCTGGCGCTCCTGCATGGCCTCCAAAAGGGCTGACTGGACCTTGGCTGGAGCGCGATTGATTTCGTCGGCAAGAATAAGTGAAGAAAATATGGGCCCGTGCTTGATCTCAAAGGAGGTGTCTCTGGGGTTGTAGATCTCGGTTCCGATGATGTCAGCCGGCAGCATATCCGGGGTGAACTGAATCCGCTTGAAATCACTCTGCACAGCAAGAGACAGCGTCTTGACAGCCAGGGTTTTTGCAAGGCCCGGAAGTCCCTCGAGCAGGATGTGGCCGCCTGTCAGAAGACCGACCAGGATTCGTTCGATGAGGTGCTCCTGGCCGACGATAACCTCACCCATCTCCCGGCGCAGAAGCGGCAGCCAGGCAGAGGAGTTTTTCACCGCCTGGTTGATAGCCTGAATGGAGTCGTAGGTGTCTGTCCGGGTTAAGTCGGATGGGTGATGAGGAGACGTGGTGGAGGGATTGTCTCCTCCGAACTGTTGTGTCATGGTGATACCTCTTGGCAGCTGGATAAGATTACGGATTATGATGATAAGAGACTAACACACCACTATTGCATTAACCTTTCTTCATCATTACAATCGTGTAATGATGATAGC
Source organism: Thermodesulfobacteriota bacterium (assembly GCA_039715055.1). Lineage (GTDB taxonomy): Bacteria > Desulfobacterota > Desulfobulbia > Desulfobulbales > Desulfocapsaceae > JBDLID01. The sequence continues at coordinate 7,701 of JBDLID010000028.1, forward strand.
GATCCGGCTGTCACGCTGCCGGGGGGCCCTCTCGGGGTACCCTATACTTTTGATTGGTTGAGCCGGGGATATGGATAACGATACATTCAGGAGAGAGGTGTTCTGCCGTAATCCTCCGGGTTCTGTTGAACTCCTTGGTGATAAGTGTGTGGCCATCTGCGGGGCGGGAGGGCTCGGTTCAAATATCGCCTTGAGTCTTGTCCGCAGTGGAATCCAGCATCTTGTCATCGTTGATTACGACACGGTTGAGCTGAGCAACCTCAACCGCCAGTTCTATTTTCTTGACCAGGTCGGAATGGTCAAGGTTGATGCGCTGCGGGAGAATCTACTCCGCATCAACCCCCACCTTGATCTTACGACTCACAGGGCAAGGGTGGATGAGAATAATTTTCCCGGATTTTTTTCAGGGGCGGACATCCTGGTGGAGGCCTTTGATGATGCCGACCAGAAGGCCATGGTGGCAAACAGCTGGCTGCACCTTTTTCCCGAGCGCTACATCGTCATGGGGTCAGGACTGTCCGGCTACGGGAAAAACGAGATGATCGAAACAATACGCCATGGCCGGCTCATCATCTGCGGTGACCAGCGGACTCAGGCAAATAAGGAAAACGGCCTTTGTGCTGCCAGGTTGGGCGTTGTGGCCCAGATGCAGGCTAATGCGGTGATTGAAATTCTGCTAGAAGCCTGACGGAGAAAGCCCTTTTTCCCAAACTCTTCGTCACAGGCCAAATAAAAAATGCTTACATATCTAATATATGCTGCGCGTTTTAATTTGGCCTGTTCCTCGATTTTGGTAAAAAGTGCAATTCTTTGACAGGCTCCTTGCCTGAAAAAACAAAAGGCCGGAGATCCATTGATCTTCGGCCTTAAAAAAACTAAAAACGGGTTTAACTTACTTCTTTTTACCTTTTTTACCCTTTTTGTCTTTTTTGGATTTACAGCTTTTCTTCTTGCAGCTCTTCTTGTCTTTCTTTTTGTCAGCCTTTTTACAGACTTTTTTCTTATCAGCTTTTTTCTTCTTGTCTTTCTTTTTGTCGGCCTTTTTCTTTGCCATGGTGTCTCCTTAGATGTAGTTATTGAACAAAATGACCATTACCGATAAGGCTAGGTGGGATGAGAGGCCATGTCAAGAAAAAACGATCACCGTTCATACTTCATACAGGCAGAAATATCGTCCGGTGACATTTTGTCGGCTGCAGAAAAAGATCATGGAACGATTCGTTCCGGCCGGTGAAAGACGTTGAGACGGCCCGGTCGTGCGTAGCCGGCCAGAGTGACCCCGGCCCTTCTGGCAATGGCCAGTCCCAGCGACGAGGGGGCTGTGCGGGACAGAACGATGGGGATACCGATGCGGGCGCATTTAAGGACCATGTCCGAGGTGAGGCGGCCCGTGGTATAGACCGCCCCCCCTGGAGAGACTTTGCCCAGGAGGATTGAGCCGATGACCTTGTCCACTGCGTTGTGTCGCCCGACGTCCTCGTGGAAAACCTGGAGCCTCCCGTCAGTCCAGAGACCGCAGCCGTGGACACAGTGGGTCAATGGTCCCAACTCGGAACCGCCGAGGACGGCCCGGATAAAGTCATGTATCTCATCAAGGGATATATTGGCTTCACGGGGCGGATCAAAGGCACCTTCCAGCATCTCCCGTGAAATTTTTCCGGTACCGCCGCAGCCCGAGGTGATGATGACCTCTTTGGGCTCATCTGTTTCATCCACGTCGGCATAAACCGCGATCCTGCCTTCCGGACAAACAAGAACTTCCTTCACCTGTCCTGGTTCAGTGATATAGCCCTGACCGAAAAGAAAACCGGCCCCGAATTCCTCAAGGCTGGTTTCAAGGACCATGGAGGCCCCGATATCAACATCATTGAGAGCCACCTTGTAAGGTACCTCAACGGCAAGGGACTCTTTGCGAGGCTCATGGCCGTTGCTGGTGATGACTACAGTCTCGGCCTGGAAGACCACTTGTTCTTTCATAACTCCCGGTACCCTGTTCTGTTAATGGCGGTTGGTAATTGTTCTGCAAAATCAATCATACAATTCCCTGATTGAAAAGACAAAAATCTCCAGTGCAACTCGGGGAATTAATAGAAATTTTGATAAATCACTTTTTATATTCTTTTTTTATCTCTCTTTGATACAATAAAGAGTTATTCCTGATAACGTGCTTTTTGGTTCGGTTATTTCCCATTGGAGAAAGGATAGCTGTAATGAAGCACTACACCGGCTACTTTTACTGTCGTACCAGGGGGCTTGAGAAGAAGCTTCTCAATGAATCAATATGCCCTGCACCTTCCACCCCTTTCCCGTCGCTGAACCGGGAAGACTGTGAGGTCCTCCTCGCCTCCGGATTTTCAGACCTTCACCCCGACTCACCCTTTTTCCTCTCTGCAACCCTCCAGCTCAATGGTGACAGAGGAAATCACGAACACAAGGTGCTTGCCACAATCGCAGAGGCCGAGCTGTGTCGACTCACCTCTTCCGGATTTCGTTCCTATAGAATCGAGGCTGACCCAAGGGTCACAGTAGTGGCTTCAAGGGTGTCCGAACTGGAAACCTTTATCGACCGTTATGGCGGCGTCCTGGAGATCATTCCACTTCTGGTTGGCACAGGTCACCGGGGCATGGAGAGTGCGACAGAAGTGGAAGTGACAGCCCAAGCCGACGGCTGCCTCCTGCAGTATCAGGTTCGGGCTCCTGTTGACTTCAATCACTGCAGCTACTGCGGACTCTGTGGTTCCCTGTGCCCGGAAGGGGCCGTCTCCGAGGGGCTGATTATTGACTTTGAGCGCTGCACACTTTGCAGGGATTGTGTTTCCGGTTGTCCCCACAACGCCGTTGATCTCCATGGTGTGGAGTATAGAGAACTCACCACTCCCGCACTTATGGTTTTGGACGGATGCAAGGTGGAGCTGCCGAAGCGGCAGGACAGGATATACACTTCTTCAAGGCTGGATGATCTCTTTGCCTCAGTTTATGAAAGACAGGTTGATGAGGTCATCGACTGCGACCAGAGCCTCTGTCAGTTTTCAGCCGCCCGGCAGACAGGGTGCCGTATCTGCTATGAGCTTTGCAGGCATGATGCGATAAAACTTGAGTCGACAGGTGTGGTCGTTGATCAATTGAGCTGTGTGGAGTGCGGCAGCTGTGTCAGCGGATGCCCTGGCGGCGCCCTGCAGTATCGTCGCTGCGATGATCGTACACTGATTGAGTACTTCCGCTCGTTTCAGCTCAGGCCGAACACTTCGGTGGTCATCGGCGATGCAAAGAGCCTTCATCGTTACTGGTGGTATGGGAATTCTGAGAACTATGAGGAAACATTCTTTTTTGAGTACCCCAATCCTGCCGCCTTGAGTTCGATGCACCTCCTTTTTTTATATGCCATGGGGGCGAGGCGGCTCCTGATCCTTGCTGAAAACGGCAATGGTCCGGATCTCCGGCTGGCCAATTTTGTCATCCAGGGGCTTTTTGGTGTTCAAGAGCCAATTGAGCTGATCAATTGGGGGCAGCTTGATGATCGTCTAAGCCGGGAAGCACCGGCCAGTCCACTCAAACAGTTCTATCATGATTTTTCATTTGGCAGCCGTCGTCATAAGCTGGTTGCCCTGCTCGATTTTCTGAGACAGCAGAGTGGAGCAGCCCCTCTGTTTCTTGATGATTCGGTGGGCGGCGGTGATTTCGGAACCATCTCCTGTGACGAGGAGTTGTGCAGTCACTGCGGCGCCTGTGTCGGTGAGTGTCAAAGTGATGCGCTGGTCATCGACGACAACGCCTTTCTCCTTCAACACCACCCATCGTTATGTGTCCAGTGCGGGGCCTGTGCTGACCTCTGCCCTGAAAAGGCGCTCAGTACAATCTGCGGGGTTGGGATTGATGATGGATTTTTCAGTGAAAAAATTCTGGCCCGTGCCGAACCGTTGAACTGCAAGGGGTGCGGAAAAGTGTTTTCCACCAGAAAAGCACTGGAAAAGGTGACGGCTATTCTGACGGCAAAAAATTTTCTGGAGAAGGAAGACGATATGCTTCACTTCTGTGATGAGTGCCGGGTGATCAACCTCTTTGAACAAGAACAGCAATGAATGGAAAAGCTGAACTGAGTGATCGTGAACTGTGTCTGGTTCGTCTGCGTTTTCTGGATTTGGCCAAATCCTTTTTCTGCACACAGCCGGACGGAGAGATGATCGGTCGATGGCGTGGTATTTTTGCCGCGCTGGGTGGAGAACAGACAAGTGAGTCACTGGATAAGGCCGTGGCGGAACTTGCTGCCACACTGGATGAGTGCGACTTACAGGATCTCAAGGACGAGTATTATGATCTCTTTGTTAATCCCTATTCAAAGGAGTTACTTCCCTTGAATGGTTCATATCATCTTGACGGCAGGAGTTTTGGACCGAGTCTTGTCAAGTATCGCCAGCTGCTGAAAGACAGCCAGCTGATCAAGGATCCCGAAATTACTGAGTCCGAGGACTCCCTGGAGGTCATGCTTGACACCCTGGCAACCCTTGTCAGGGAGGAAAAAAACGGCAATGAGATGTCCAGGCATTTTCAGGACCGGCTGCTCACGGAATTTCTTCAGCCAACGGTGAAAGAACTGACCGGCCGTGTTCAAAAAAACAGCAGGGCAGGGTTTTATCGACAGTGCATCGCTTTTGTCGATGCCTATCTTGAATTGGAAAATGGTTTGGTGGAAACAGGCAAGGTGTGACTGGAGTAGTATTAATCGATCAAAACGGAGGGACAGCATGGAGCAAAAAGATGACACGAGGCGCTCTTTTCTTAAACAAATCCTGGTTGGATCAACACTTGCTGCCGGTTCGACCTTGACCTTGAAAAAGGCGCAGGCCTCAAAAGAGAAGGAGGTCGAGCGTCCAGAAGAGATCTGCTACCGCCGGACAGAGGAGTTTGAAAAGTACTATAACTCACTGCGTTAGGACGAGACACTCTTTAAAAGAGGAGACCTGAAAATGGCCCAACGAAAGATTCGCAGCAGTTCTCCGCCGGTGAGTAAAACCCGGCGGGTCACATTGAACCCCAAGGTTGCCAGGAGATCTTTCCTCAAACTTTCGGCAGCAACGGCGGCACTGACCGGCGCGGCTATGACCACAAGAATGACCGCAAAAGCGGCAACTCCAGCGGCGGCTAACGCCGCCTATCCCGATTCAAAGATGGTGCGCTCGGTCTGTACCCACTGTTCGGTGGGCTGCGGCATCAATGCCGAGGTCCAGAACGGTGTCTGGGTCAGGCAGGAAGTCGCCCAGGATCACCCGGTGAGCCGGGGCGGCTACTGCTGCAAGGGGGCATCCGCCATCGATATGGTGACCAGTGAAAAACGCCTCAAGAACCCGATGAAACGGGTAAACGGCAAGTGGCAGAAGATCTCCTGGGATCAGGCCATGGACGAAGTCGCGGCCAAGCTCAAATCCATCCGCGACGCCGACGGGCCCGATGCCCTGCATTTCAACGGCAGTGCCAAGGTCTCCACCGAGATGGCCTACCTGCAGAGGAAATTTGCCGCGTTCTGGGGGACGAACAACGTTGACCACCAGGCCCGTATCTGACACTCCTCAACGGTGGCAGGTGTCGCCAATACATGGGGTTACGGAGCAATGACTAACAGCCTCAACGATATGAGGCATACAAAATCGCTGATTTTTATCGGGTCCAACGCCGCCGAGGCGCATCCGGTCTCCATGCAGCATATTCTGCATGCCAAGGAGGTCAACAATGCGCCGCTTATCGTTGTTGATCCGCGTTTTACCAAGCTGGCCGCAAAGTCCAGTGAGTTCGTACGTATCCGTCCCGGCTCAGACTGTGCCTTTATCATGGGACTGGTTAACGAGGTTGTCAACAAGGGCTGGCAGGATAAAGAGTTTATCCGTACCAGGGTGGCCGGCTATGAGGAGATGATCGAAGTGGCTTCCCACTACACCCCGGAAGAGGTGGAAAACATCACCGGCATTCCAGCGGCTCAGACCAGAAAAGTGGCCAAAATCCTGGCCATGAACCGGCCGACCTCGCTGACCTGGTGCATGGGCGGGACCCAGCATCATATCGGCTCCTCCATTACCCGTGCCTTCTGCATCCTGCAGCTGGTGCTGGGCAACATGGGCAAGTCCGGCGGCGGTACCAATATCTTCCGCGGTCATGACAATGTCCAGGGGGCAACCGATATGTGTGTTCTGTCCCACACGCTGCCAGGTTACTACGGCCTGTCTGACGGGGCCTGGAAGCACTGGTGCCGGGTCTGGGGAGTGGATTATGACTATATGGTGGGGAGGTTCAAGGAGAAGAAGTGGATGAACGCCAAGGGTTTTACCCTGTCACGCTGGTACGAGGGTGTTCTCCAGAATGATAAAATCGAACAGTATACCCCTCTCAAGGCACTTATTCAGTGGGGCTGCGCATCCAACGCCAACTCTCAGTACAACAAAGTTGTCGAGGCTCTCAATAAGCTCGATCTCTTTGTCATCGTCGATCCTTTCCCGACCATGGCTGCAGCGACCTGCAAGACAGACAATATCTATTTGCTGCCCTGTTCGAGCCAGTATGAGACTTCCGGATCGGTAACGTCTACATCGAGACAGATCCAGTGGCGTAATAAGATCATGGAGCCGATAAGCGGCTGCCGTGACGACTATACGATCATGAAGGAGTTGGTCGCCCGGCTCGGTTTTGGTGATGAGTACTATAAAAATATCAAGGAGGTGCCCGAGGATATCACCCGCGAGATCAACAGGGGAACGCTGACCATCGGCTACAACGGTCAGACGCCCGAGAGGATTAAGAAGCACATGGAGAACTGGCACACCTTTGACATCGAGACCCTCCAGGCAAAAGGAGGGCCATGCAGCGGCGATTACTATGGCATGCCATGGCCCTGCTGGACCGATGAGCACCCGGGGACGCCTATCCTCTATGACGTCTCCAAGCCGGTGAAAGACGGCGGCCTGCCCTTCAGGAACCGTTTCGGCCTGTCCAAGAAGTATGACATGAGCGGTCGCACTGAAGACCAGCTGGCCGCCAAGGGTGTTTATAATCCCGGCTCCGAAGTCAAGGGCGGTTATCCGGAGTTCAAGGATGTGGTGCCCGGTACCAACTGGAAGACCGACCTGTCCCAGAAGACTCTCAAGGAGGCGATTCGACGCGGTATGGCCCCGTTTGGCAACGCCCGGGCGCGCTGCGTGGTCTGGACCTTCCCGGACCAGGTACCCATTCATCGGGAACCGCTTCACTCGCCCCGACCTGACCTCATTGAGAAATACGCGACCTATGAGGATAAGCCCAACCATTACCGGGTGTTCACCAGGTACAAGAGCGAGCAGAGTCCTGAACTGGCCAAAAAATTTCCGTTTGTCCTTACCACCGGCCGAATGGTCGAGCATATGGGAGGCGGTGCCGAGACACGCTCCAACAAGTATCTCTCCGAACTACAGCCCGAGATGTATGCCGAGATCAACCCGGTCACCGGCAACAACATCGGGGTCAGGGATGGTGAGATGATCTGGATTGAGTCACCCGAGGGCGGCAAGGTCAAGGTTAAAGCCTTTTTCACCGAGCGGGTCGACGAGAAGACCATCTTCATGCCGTATCACTTCGGAGGTGTATTGATGGGCAAATCCCTGGCAGGAGACTATCCGGAGGGCCATGAACCGTATGTGGTTGGTGAACCGGCCAATGTCTGTACAAACTACGGCTACGACATCGTTACCCAGATTCAGGCAACCAAAGACGGCCTGTGCAAGGTCAGCCGGGCATAGCCCAGGGAGGGACAAACATGGGACGTTTGAAATTTTTATGTGATGTTGAACGTTGTATCAACTGCAGCGGCTGCGTGGTGGCCTGTAAGGAAGGGCATCAGATACCGGTTGGGGTCAACCGGCGGCGGGTAATCACCGTCAACTCGGGCAGACCCGGTGAAAAATCAATCTCGGTCTCCTGCATGCACTGCGCCGATGCACCCTGTATCGCCGTCTGTCCGGTGGATGCCATCTACCAGCGTGAGGATGGTGTGGTGCTGGTCTCCAAGAAGACCTGCATCGGCTGCGGCTACTGCTTTATGGCCTGCCCGTTCGGTGCTCCGCAGTTTCCAAAAGGCGGGGCATTCGGAGCACGGGGGGCCATGGACAAGTGCACCTTCTGTGCCGGCGGCCCGGAGGAGACTTTTTCTGCTGAGGAGCGCAAGCTCTACGGTCAGAACAGAATTGCCGAGGGCAAGGTGCCGCTCTGCGCGGCCATGTGTTCCACCAAGGCGCTGCTGGCCGGAGATGCCGACGTGGTTGCAGATGTCTACCGGGAGCGGGGCTTCAAGCGGGGCTCAGGCAACAATGCCTGGGGTTGGGATAAGGCCTATAAAAAATAGCTGAAATCCTGCCGGTGTTGTCAAAACACCGGCAGGAAAAGGCCTTGATTGGACCTGCCCGCGGGGATCCTCAAACGGCGGATTTGTGCTGCTGTCTGCAGCCGCCAAAAAAATGATCGATAGAGAGGGTGGTGATGAAAAAAATTGTCCTGTTCATCGGCATCTTGCTTTTTTCAACTGGTGTCATGTCAGTTGCAGCAACCATCGACCAGGGGTTGCTCAGTCCGCTGACGTCGGCCTATGAAGAGATAAGTCGTCTTTTTGTTGGAGAATACCAGGGCTGGGGCGAACAGTTCGTGAAGCTTCAGTCCACTCTTTTCAGCCGGATGTTTCTGGCGGTCATTGTCGGAGTGCCCCTTGTCTTTCTCCTTCATTACCTGGTCATCGGCCCCATGGTGTTTTCCCATGAAGGTGAACAGATCCACTACTTTAATCTGCTGAGTCGCGGCGTCCACTTATTTGCTGCTGTTTCGTTTACACTCCTGGCAATCACCGGGTTGCTCGTTATCTTTGGATCATTCTTCGGCGGCGGCGCTCTGATTCGAACCTGCCGTACCATTCATCTCGCAGCAGCCGTGGTTTTTTCTCTCAGCGCTCTGGCGATGCTTTTTATCTGGGCAAAAGACATGATCCTCGCCCCCTATGATTTCCTCTGGATCTTGATTGCGGGCGGCTATTTGAGCAAAGAACAAAAACCGGTACCGGCCGGTAAGTTCAACTTCGGCCAGAAAAGCTGGTTCTGGCTGGCCACCCTGGGCGGGGCGACCATGGCGGTGACCGGCTATTTCCTTTATTCCTTCCAGGCTGACACAGAGACCCTGCGCCTTTTTGTCATGATTCACAACTTTCTGGGGGCGGTTATGGTGGCGGTTTTTATTGTCCACCTCTACATGTCGCTGTTTGCCATCAAGGGGGCGATCCGCTCCATGATCAGCGGTTACAAGCCGGAGGCCGAAGTCAGAATACTGCACTCCAGGTATTTGAAAGAATAGAGTTTTTCGTTTAGCTACGTCGTTACAGGACACGTTGAAATAGCCACATATATCTTATGTGCCTTATTTTAACGTGTCCTGTTTCCGAAAGTCTCGCTTACCTGCCTGCCCTTGTATAAAAGTCCAGTTTTCCTGTTGCCTGTATTGAATTTTTCCCACCGAATCATACTCCTCCCCTCTTTTGCTCAGGCACCATATTGTCTTGTCGGCAATGGAATTTGGGTATAGTATTTCAGGAGGTTAATAGTTTGTGGAGTTGAACCCATCCCGTGTGTGAGTATCAGCCGCGTCTCCTGCCACTTTTTTTGTAACTAGTCAGTAAGGGTGGCAAATTACTCATTACACTGAACTGTAACTGTTTAGATGTGCTTCATATTTGTTCATTCGGAGTCTCGCAAGCTCGCTTACCAGGGACTTCAAAGCATACTTATGCTATGTGAGAAGGCCTAAATGGGCGAAGATGGAGTTCAGCTGAATAGTTACCTTTTTTAAGGAATCCCCATGGTCCCAATCGTTACATTCATCGGCTGGCATGACAGTGGAAAAACAACCCTTGCCGCCCAGGTGGTTGGTCATCTAAAAACACTCGGCTACAGTGTGGCAGTGATTAAATCCACCAAGGATACGGGCATTGTCTTTGACAGCCCCGGTACCGACACCGATACCCACCGTACAGCAGGTGCTGATTCCGTCCTCCTTGTCGCCCCTGACCAGATGGTGATGATGACCGATAACAGGGATCTTGCCCTCACTGACCTTGCCCTGCGCTACTTTCCCGATGTCGATATCGTCATCGGTGAGGGGTTCAAGGATGCACGCAGGGTGGCTAAAATAGAGGTGTTTCGTAATTCCGACAAGCCGCTTTATAAGATGGTGAATGGAGTGATTGGCGTGGCCAGTGATGAGCAGGTCAGTGTTGATCGCCTCTTTCGCCTCAATGAGGCGGAGGAGATTGCCTCTTTTATCGAAAAACGCTTTTTAAAAACAGGTGATGAGCAGAGTGAGCACGCGACCCTGATGGTCAACGGTCACCGGGTGATGATGAAGGAGTTTGTTCAGGAGGCGCTTGCCGGTACAGTGGCCGGATTCATCAAATCGCTCAAACTGACCCGGGAGGATATTGTCGATATTGAGCTGCGCATTACTCCGCCGCAGCAGAAATGATCAATCCGTCAGATCCAGCTTGTTGAGACTGGAGCCGGCGGTGAGATAGATGGTTCGCTGGAGCAGCAGGAGAAAAGTCGCCGCAGCCCTGGAAAAACGCCTGCCCTTTGGATAGTGGAGATAATAGGAGGTGGTGAGGTCGAAATTATGTAGTGAAATCTGCTTCAGGGAACCGCTCTTGAGTTCCTTGTCCACCGAACTCAAGGGGACGATGGTGATGCCATACCCCTCTTCAACCAGCCGCTTGGCGGTTTCATGATTTTTCAGTTCAATGAAGTGCTTGGGGGCATAGAGCCCGGCCTTGCCCTTGATCCATTTTTCCACCTTCTCCCTGAGCTGTGTTCCCCGCTCCCTCCAGATAAAGGGGACCGAAGTGAACATCTCCACGGGAATTGTCTCCTGGGCGGCCAGGGGATGACCATTGCCGACCACGGCCACCATCTTTTCATGGTGGAGGGGAATGGAGAGGACCTTGGGTTCATCTTCGACCAGTCCGCCAAAGCCGAATTCAGCCTCGTTTTTGACAAGCAGTGAGATCACATCATGTGAGTTAAGCGTGTGCAGGCTGATTTCGATGGCCGGGTATTTACTGGTGAAAAGGCCAATGGGGCGGGGCAGGTAAAAGGTTGAAAAAAAAGCGGAGGCGGCGATCTCCAGCCTCCCCTTTTCCAGGGTGGACATCTCCTGGAAGAGGATCTCCACCTCCTTGATGTCGGCAATGAGCTTACTGGTTCTGGCAAGGAGCATTTCACCCTCCCGGGTGAGATGAATGGCCTTGCCGGAACGATCAAACAGCTTGACCCCATAGGACGCCTCAAGGGCCTGGATCTGTTGGCTGACTGCCGGCTGGGTCAGGAAAAGTTTGCGCGCCGCACTGGTAAAACTGCCGGAAAGCGCGACTATCTGAAATGTCTTGAGTTGGTCAAGGTTCATAGTTCAGTTCTGGGAGATTGATCGACTCTCCATGCTTCAGAGTCGGGATGGCCGAATGATTATGATAGCAGAAATTATTTAGGCTGAGAATGAATTTTAAGGAAAAATAATAATGGCTTCAGGCGTCATTACATTTTACTTCCGTGGAGATACTCGTGAGCTTCTCCACCGCCAGCATCAAGAGCAGGTTTCGTTTGCTTACAATCTTGCGCGGCGCGCCTCCATCAAGGATATCATTGAGGCCCTCGGAGTGGTTCACACAGAGGTGGGGGCTATTGTCGATGATGATGGACAGTGGAGCTTTGATCGCATTCCACAGGGAGGAGAATGTCTGAAGATAGAGCCTCTGTCCCCGGAGACTCTCCCCACTCAGGCAACCATATTACGGCCTGTACCACTGCCCCGTCTGAGTTTTATGGTTGATAACAATGTTGGAAAACTGGCTCGACTGATGCGTATGGCCGGGTTTGATGCCGTCTCTGTACCGACCGGCGGTCTGCAGGAGATTGGTCTTGCGGCAAGGCGTGAGCAGCGGGTGCTGCTCAGCCGTAACCGGGAACTGCTTCGCTGCCGTGTGGTAAGTCACGGGCGACTCATCCGCCACCATGACCCTGAGCAACAGCTGGCAGAGGTCATTGAGCTTTATGACCTTTTTACGGAGCTGCAGCCCTTCAGCCGCTGCCTGCTCTGCAACGACCTGCTGCAGGAGGTGGCCAAATCTGAAATCATCGACCACCTCGAGCCGCTGACCAGGAAGTATTATGATCGCTTCAGGCAGTGTCCCGGCTGCGGCCGGGTCTACTGGAAGGGATCGCACCATCAGAGGATGGGTGAGGTTTTAAAAGCGCTGGAAAGGGAAAAGTCGCTTTAAGTTATGTATTTACCGCTCTCTCTATGGTGCAGTTGGCCTGTTTGCTGAATGTATACTCAATGAGTTGTCCGTGTTGAAAGGTGGTCTCAGTAGTCCGGGAATGTTTGATTAACCAGGTGCGGAAAAAGCATGAGAAAAATTTCAGTTGTTTTCAATCGCATGGTTGTCGCTAAGTTTAAGGCCACTTTGAAAAATTGCTCTTTCACTCGATTTCTTCGTCATGACAAAAAGAAAAATGCTCACATATAACTAATATGCTGCGCTTTTTATTTTCACCAATCCTTGAACTCGAACGAAATCGCTAATTTTTCAAGGTACCCTTAACTGCGATTATTGACCCGGATAAACCACCTGGTTTTGTATCACCGCTGCTCCATTTCTTTCTCTCCTGTCCTCCCGCCAGTCCATTTATACCCACAATTTTGGTACTTTTTCCGGCCCCTGCTGCTGTGGTTCAGCGTATGGTCCGGCTCCATATTCCTTTCCTGTTTCCAGTAACAATCCTTAGGAAAAATACGGGCTAAAGAGAAATACTATTTCTGCCGAATCAGAAGGTAGACCGATGGGAAAAATCAGCTGTTGGACCACTGATGCTTTGCCCGTTCAGTGTTCATTTCAACAGACCGTTAAAAACGTTCGGTATGGGAAACCGGGGTGTTGAATCAATACCTTACTCACATCATAAAGAGGGTGCGTGCTATTGATATCTTGATACATACAAATGATTTCCAGTTGATGGCCAGTCATGTCCTGGCCCATGAGGACTCGCTTCTGGAGAGAATTCTTCATTACGCCAGACGCCATGACTACACCGGAGATACCCCAACCCTGGCTGCAGAGTCCTGAGCTGTTTGACATCGTTTGCTGCTATGATGAAAAATGAAAATAAATTTCGGCTACTCATTGTTGAAGACGATGCCCTGGTCCGCAAATCCACTGCCGGATATTTACGGAATCGCGGCTATGAGACTATTGAAGCGGAAAATGGCATCGCTGCCCTTGAGTTGTTTCGGAAAAAGTGTCCGGATGTACTGATAACTGATCTGCGGATGCCTGGCCTGGACGGGCTTGAGCTCATGAAAACAGCCATGCAGGAGGCTCCGGACCTGCCGGTCATCATCGTTTCCGGTATGGGAACAATCGTTGATGCAATCGTTGCCCTGCGTCAAGGCGCCTTTGATTATATTACCAAGCCGGTGCAGGATATGGAGTTGATCCTCCACAGTGTGGAGCGGGCCGTCAGGCATGCCAGGCTGGTTAAGGGGGAAAGGAGCCGTCAGGAGGAACTGGAAGAGCTTGTTCAGAAAAGGACTGTTGAGCTGCTTCAGCAAAATAAGATGCTGGAGCGGGAAATGAGAAAGAGACAGGTCCAGGAAGCCATGGTCCTCCATGCCAAAAAGGAATGGGAGCGTACTGTCGATGCCCTGCCGGATATGATTGCGATTTTCGATAGTGAACATAAGGTTGTCCGCATGAATCTGGCCATGCGTGACCGGTTGGGGAGCAGCTACCTGGAAGTACTCGAGATCCCCTGCCTCTTTCGACAGTTGAGTAGAGGGGAGCAGCCGGCAAGATGTCCTCACGAACAAACCATGAGTGATGGCCTGCCTCATACGGTGGAGCTTTTTGACAAACTGAAGGAGCAGGATCTTGAGATAACGACACTGCCTTACCAGGACCCTGACGGTACCCTGGTCGGCACGGTTCATATCGGCCGGGATATTACGGCTCGAAAACGCGCCGAAAAGGAAAAGGAAAGATTGCAGTCCCAGCTTCTTCATGCCCAGAAACTTGAGTCGTGCGGCCAGTTGGCAGCCGGAATTGCCCATGAGATCAATACTCCGACACAGTTTATCGGCACCAATATTGATTTTCTCGATGAGGCGATGCAGGATCTCAGTATTTTTATAAGGCAGATGGAAAAAATTCGCCGGAACGGACCGGCTGACATCAGTAAGCAGATCGGGAAGGCCCTGGGGGATGCTGACTGGCAGTATCTTTCCGAGGAACTGCCCAGGGCCATTGGTCAGAGCCGGGACGGAGTCAGGCGGGTGGCCTCAATTGTCCAGGCTATGAAGGAGTTCTCCCATCCAGGTAGCAAGGAAAAGAAGCCGCGCAACCTTAACCAGATTATTGAAACCAGCGTGACGGTAGCCAGAAACGAGTGGAAATATGTGGCAGAGATGGACCTCGACCTGGATGAAAACCTGCCTTCGATTCCCCTGCTGGCCGATGAAATGGGGCAGGTTATTCTCAATATGCTGGTCAATGGCGCCCACGCCATCGGTGCCAGGCTTGGAGACAATCCGGAGGCAGGCAAGGGACTCATAACCATCAGGACCAGGCTGGTGGGCGATACGGTTCATCTTACCATTGCTGATAACGGGACTGGAATTCCGGAAGAGGCAAGACCCCGGATTTTTGACCCCTTTTACACAACCAAGGACGTGGGCAAGGGGACAGGGCAGGGGCTGGCGATCAGCCATGATGTGATTAGTAAAAAGCATGACGGCCATATTGATTTCACGACAGAAACCGGTAAAGGAACTGAATTTGTCATTTCACTGCCCGTTAATGGTGGCCCTTGATGAGTGATAAAAAAAGAATCCTTTTTGTGGACGACGACCCTGATATTCTCTCCGGGATGAAACGGATGCTCCGCTTTCTGCGCAAACAATTTGATATGAAATTTGCTGGTGGCGGTCTTGAAGCTCTGGATATCATGGCCCGCCAGTCATATGATATTGTTATCTCGGATATGCGGATGCCGGGTATGGATGGTGCGGAGCTGCTCAAACAGGTAAAGAAACAATACCCCAATACGATACGGATGATGCTCACCGGCCAGGCCGATGACGAGTCGGTTCTCCGTACCGTGGGGGTGGTCCACCAATTTCTGGCCAAGCCCTGTGAATCTGAAGATCTTAAACTCACCCTTGCCCGGGTGTCCGTGCTGCACGACCTCCTCGCCGACGAACAGCTCAAATCAATGATCTCCTCAGTGGATTCTCTGCCGAGTCTACCGGCTACCTATGTCAGGCTCCAGGAAATTATCAGTGATTCCGATTGCTCCATAGCTGATGTCGGCGCACTGATCGAAGAGGATGTGGCCATGAGCGCAAAGGTCCTGCAGCTGGTTAATTCCGCATTCTTTGGATTGTTCAGACACATTGACAGTCCGTCCCGGGCGGTGAGTCTGCTGGGGCTGGAAACCATCAAGGGGCTGGCCCTCGGAGTACAGGTTTTTTCAAAAATGCAGGCGACCAGCAAGCTGATGCCCGTTGATCTCCTGTTCAGTCACTGTATGGCGGTAGGCAGCCTGGCCCGAAAAATTGCTGTGGCAGCAGGTGTTGAAAAACAGGTGGCTGATGACTGTTTCATCGCCGGTATACTCCACGATGTCGGAAAACTGTTGTTTTTGGTTAATATGGCTGAAGCTTATGACGAAGTCCTGAACCGGACAGGACCTGAAACCAGCCTCCATGAGGCTGAAATACAGGCTCTGCAGGCGGATCATGGTGTCGTCGGTGCTTATCTTATCGGTCTTTGGGGACTGCCCGGACAGGTGGTTGAGGCAATTTGTTTCCATCACCGCCTGGAAGAGTATCCCATGGAAGCTTTTACCCCTGCTTTGGCCATTCATCTGGCTGATACCTTGTATCATCAATATTGCCCTGGACTCCTAGTCGGGGCCTGCCCGTCTCTCAATGAAGAGGTTATCGGCAGGGTTGGCTTGTTGGAGAAGATGGAAGAATTTAACGAAATTGCCCGGGAGGTCTTCGGTGAGTGAAAAAATACTGTTTGTCGACGATGAACCTCAACTGCTTCAGGCAGTGGAAAGACAACTGAGAAAACGTTTTGATCTGGTTACTGCCCCAAGCGGGGCCAGGGGTATTGAGATCCTGCAGGAGAGTGGACCGTTTGCAGTGGTGGTCTCGGATATGCGAATGCCTGAGATGGACGGCGTCCAGTTTTTGACCAAGGTCAGGGAGCACTATCCGGATACCGTGCGGATGATGCTCACCGGCTATGCTGACCAGGAGACCGCTGTCGAGGCGGTAAACAGGGGACAGATTTTCCGCTTTTTAACCAAACCCTGCCCGACACCTATTCTTACACGGGCCCTGGCTCTTGCCTTGCACCAATTCAAGTTGATTACAGCTGAGCGTGAGCTGCTCGACAAGACCCTGAAAGGAGCAGTCAATGTGATGGCAGAGCTGCTGAGTCTTACCAACCCGACGGCATTCAGCAGTGGCTACCGGGTGAAGCCACTGGTCAAGCAGATTGCCAACGCCATGAACCTCAAGCATCTATGGCTCTACGAGATCAGTGCCATGATGTCACAACTGGGTTGTATCACCCTGCCCGGGGATATTCTGCATAAACAGCATGCCGGTGTGGAACTGACCCATGATGAATTGGAGACATTTGTCAGGCATCCGGAAACAGGCAGTCGTCTCATTCGTCAGATTCCCCGTCTTGAAAAGGTGGCGGATATTATCGAGCTGCAGCTGAAGGGTTTTGACGAGCTCGACACAGTTGATGACGAGGTGGCAATGGGGGCTCAGATCTTAAGGGCTGTCATTGATTATGACCAGCTCATCCAGCGGAATATGAGTCATGGTGAAGCGTTGCGTACCTTGCGTATGTGTAAGGGAGCTTATAATCCGGAAATTATATTACTGCTCAAAGAAATCACACCGGCAGTTGAGCGGAGTACAATGTGTCAGGTTCGGTTCCAGGATGTGATCCCCGGTATGGTGGCCGAGGAGGATGTGACGGCTAAAAACGGTGCAATGCTCATTCCAAGGGGGCAGGAGATTACATGGTCGATGATTAAAAGTCTCTCCAACTTTGAAAAACATATTGGTATTGTTGAGCCCATCCTGGTTTCAACAATCAGCCCGGGTGAACAGTGAAAAAAGTCTCAACGGAGCGGTCGACAGAGCGGCTCCGTTGAGAAATACGGGTCAGGTACCCTTCAGTCGATCTTCCACTCGGGAAGATGTTCTTCAGCATACTTACGGTCGATATTGCCGGTAAACATTGACGGCACCAGGGGGCGATGGTCCTTGAGAGTCAGTGCTGCAACGTGAGCGATAAAAAGTGCCATGAAGAGCATGCCGAACGCGGTGTGGAGCATGGTCATTGCTTCGAGAAACATGGGCTGGAGGATAATGTCGCCCAGGTTTTTATAGGACTTGATCACCCCGGTTCCGACCAGGATCAAACAGACCGCACCGATGATTGCATAGATCACCCGCTGTTTGGCCTGAAATTTTGCATGGAGCGGTTCTTCAGCCATGCCGAACATGGCCTTGAAGCCGGTGATCGACACACCGATATCACCGGTCTTGGGCATTATAGCGTATTCTTTGCGACGGATATGGTAGACGATGTGGAAAATCACCGCCGCACAGAAAAAGATTGCTCCAAAATAGTGAAGCATGAGGGTGATGTCATACTGGTCCGACCAACCGAGTCCTGGAATCTTGACCACGTTATAACGCTTATACATGGGCATCTGGCCAAAACCTGAAAAGAGCAGGAGAATGCCTGAAAGAGCAATGGTCCAGTGGGTCAGACGTACAGTCAGGGAGTGCCTGACAACGGTTAAGCTGCTCATTATTTCTCCTCCTTCTTGGTGGTAGCGACAAAGGCGGCTAGGGCTCCAAGGGCTGGAGCGATTACCGAGGCCGCGGCCCACTCTGTCTGCTTGGCAAGCATGTTCTCCGGTTTGTGCATACGCATCGGCTTGGGCAGTTTTTTACCCTTGGGTGCCTTTGCCTTGATCTTTTCAGCCCTGGCAAGAATTGCCTTGTCAATGGCCTCAAAGGGAACCGGTGAGACATAGATGGTTGATGTGCCGCCGTTCTCCTCCATTCCATAGAGGTGGCCGCCTGTTGCTGCGGCCCGTTTTTCCGCCTCCGCAAAGATCTCTTTACGTTTGCCGATGAGCATCGCCTTTTTCGGGCAGCTGTCAACACAGTGGGGGTTGTCACCCCTGGCCAGCCGCTTGCGGCACAGGTCGCATTTATACATGACACCTCCACCTACCGGCATGAAACTCTCCCACAAGGTGTAAACGCCAACACCTGCCTGACGCTGGGGAACAGACCAGGGACAGACGGTGCGACACTTGGCACCACCGAAACACAAGTTCGGGTCAATCCAGACCGGTCCTTCCGGTGTCTTGTGGTTGATACCGAAGGGGCAGAGTTTGACACAGGCCGGGTTGTCGCAGTGCATACAGCGTCTGGGGACAGACAGCGTCCGGCCCTCCACCTCGAGGGTGTCGACAAAGATCCAGTTGTATGGGGTCAAGCGGTTGGTCAGATGTTTTTTCTTTGACCAGTCCTCATGTTTTTTCTGCGGCCAGTAGTCGCGGATATGCTTCGGGTCCGGTTTAGGAAATTTGTCCGCGTTGCCTTGGCGGCATGAGTCGACACAGGCAGGCTGGGACAGGTCTTTGCACCCGTCGCAGAGGGTGAGGTCGATGAGCGTTGCGTATGAGTTTTCGCTGATTGCCGCCTGGGCGGGTTTAAGTGGGGCGGCAACTGTTGCCGCGGCCGCTCCGGCTCCAGCCAGAAAGGTTCTTCGAGTGATCTTCATGGTAGCTGACGTTGTAAAGTTGTGGCTGATTTGCCTGAATACTCGATGGTTCCAAAACAGGCGGACCCCATAAGGTCCAGGCTGTTTTGTGCATACACCAATAGTAGCTGTTTAAATTAAATCTTAAACAGCTCGAAAATATAAATAGAATCAATTAATTTTGCAAGGGGTAAAAGAAGAAAGGACGGAAGTTCAGATAAATGTGTTGTTATTTCGGGTTGTTCAGCTTTTTCCGGGCCCCACGATGGGCAGGGTGATGGTCACCGCCACCCCGGGGTGGGATTTTGTCAGGTTTTCGGCGAAGATCAAACCATTGTGGTGGTAGGCAATGGTGCGGGCGATATAGAGACCGAGGCCCAGGTGCGGCCCTGAGCTGCTTTGCTTTCGCAGTGAAACCATTGAGTTGAAGATATTGTCAATGTCGGCCTGATCGATTGTCGGCCCCTGATTGGCAACCCGGATGACACCCAGGTTTTTATCATTTGTTGTTAACTCTATTTCGATTGGGGTGCCGGCAAGATGGAATGAGTTACCATTGTCGATGAGTTTATCCATCATCTGGCGCAGCTGGTCCGGATCACCACTGACCCATATCTCCCTGTCGATGATGTTCAGGTTGAAAAGGGTCTGCGGATAGGCTTTCTGCCAACCGGACTCCAGCCAGATTGTCAGGGCCTCTGCCAGATTAATCTGTTCGGCGGTGGTGGATTCAAGGGCCTTTTCAAGACTTGTCGCGTCGCGAATAGCGGTGAGCAGTTCCTCAAGTCTTTTAATGTCATCGAGAGCCCAGTTCACATAATCCCGAATATTCTTGGGGGTATCTGCCAACTCCTGTGAGAGATTCTGGAGGGAGGCGGAAACCCCTGCCAGTGGTGTCCGCATTTCGTGTTCCAGGTTGTCGGCCATTTTTTCCCGATAGCTGTTCTGTTCCTCGATTCGGTTGAGCATCTTTGCAAGCGTCCGAGAAAGGTCGCCGATTTCGTCTCCGGCAGTGAGCGGAACTACACTTGCGTGAACCCGGCCCGTTGTATCAATGGCCCCTGCCGCCTGATTGCGAAGTCGGCGGATTCGTGATGAGAGGCGCGATGAAAAAAGGACCAGACCGCCGGCAACAATGATAAAGGCGAGAACGGTGAAGCCGATGGATTCCTCAATGACCCTGTTTTTTATGGCCAGAATGGAATTTGTGGTCATTTCCACCAGTACCGCGCCGACCACAGTCTCTTCCTCGGTTAACGGGGTGATGGCGGCCATCACCTCCACCCTGCCGTCGGCGATTCGATAACTGGTGATCGATGATTTTCCCTTTAAACCCTCCTCCAGACCCTGGACATCAAGGGCGTTGGGCTGGGAGGCCGGATCGAGGAAATCTTTAGAAAAAGGCTCAGTAAACACTTTTGTGATTGGCCTGAGCCCGTTACGGATTTTATTGACGATGGAGTTGTAGCGGCCGGCCGGTTCCTCTTCAGGCTCGATTTCAGTTTTCAGGCTGCCGTACCGTGCCCGGACTCTCCTGTTTATGTCCACGACCCGTATCCGGGTATGGGGACGGTCCAGACTCTCAAGGATCTCCTCAATGGCTGTTGACGGCGCCAGAAGCCAGCCCATCTCATCACTCTGGCCCGGGTTGGCCGTGCCGATGAGGCCTGTCAGGCGACGATCATCCGGGTCATCGAGGTCGCCTATGGCAAAGGCCAGTTTGTTGCCGATCAGCTCAAGCGGGATTCGCATCTCAACACTGTATCCATGGTCGTTCAGCACCCATACTCCCTGGATACGGGGCTCATTTTTGACAGGGAGATAGTTCTTGGAATCTGAGTGCATGAGAAAGCCGTTAACCCAGCCCGGGCGGTCGGTGGTGACAAGGTAACGTTGCGGCTGACCGTCCCGGTCAACAATACCGATCTGGATGTGGTCGGCAAGATCGAGCCTCAGGGAGCGTTTGGCCCGGAAGACGACCCGGTCATCATGGACATCAAAAAGGGCGTAGAGATAGTGACCGTGGTGGCCGACCAGGTGTCTGAAGTGGAGGGAGTTATAGTCGTATGGACCGTAAGAGAAAAGTACCGCATCCGCCCCGAATGTCTCTGCCTCTGACAGCGCCATTGGCCAGTCGTCATCTGCACCGTTGAGGCGGATCGGCTTAGGCAGTTGGAAGAGGTAGAGGTCGCGTCCCTGGTTCAGGGAGTGGAAAAGCTCCCGGTCAAAGATCCCGGGGCGGCCGGCAA
>JBDLID010000029.1:0-28685 GCA_039715055.1 Thermodesulfobacteriota bacterium
TCGATAAGATCAAGGCCAGTATTGATGGTGAGCCGGTAGAGGATGTCAAAGACCCTGTCGCAGCTGATGAGCCGGAAGAGCTGCAGGCGGACGAGGAAGAACCTGGTGACAGCGGGGTGGCAGTTGAGGTCGCTCCCCTTGAAGGTGAAGATACCGATGAGGAGTATGACGGCGAGCTCTATGATATCTTTATCCAGCAGCTCAAAGAGAATATCTCTTTCCTCCAGATCCAGGCGGATCAGTACGGTGACTCGTCCATCAAGCAGGAGATACTGGAGCGTTGTGTCGATGGTGTCAAGAGCCTGAAGTCTTCGGCCAATTACATGGGCTATGACAAACTGGCAACCCATTACTCAACATGGCTGGAGGAAATTGACAGTGCCATTGGTACGTTAAACGCAGGACAAGACACCTCGTTTGACATGCAGCCGTTCATCGACGAGATTGTCCGGGTCTATCCGCAGGCCATTGAGGAAGCTGAAAAAGAAGAGGAGGACGAGCCGCTTGCCGCTCTTCATGAGTCGCTTTTTTCACCCGATGATGAAGCTGAAAGCAAAGCTGACAGCGACGAAAATGGTTTTTCCAGTCTTGATGATGATCATGAAAACGTTGACAGTGCGCTTGATTCACTTTTTCCCGGGTCTGATGACTCCAGTGAGGTTTTGAGTGACTGGTTTGATGACAGTGAGCAGGAGCCTGCCCCGGCCCTGTCGGATACGGACGAGACACTTTCTGTACCACCTGCAGACCAGGAGGTGGAATACCAGCCGATACCGCTGGAAAATGAGGCAGGTGACGAGGATTACGATGAAGAGCTGCTCTCTATTTTTATGGAGCAGCTCAGGACCAATATTCCCCTTCTTGAACAGCAGTTTTCGAAGTTTGACGCCTCTGATGATAAACAGACAGAGCTTGAAAAGTGCAGCGGCTTACTCAAGAGCCTTCGCTCTTCAGCCAATTATATGGGTTATGATCTGTTGGCCGATCATTACGATGGTTGGCAGGAGGCCATTGACGAAGGGGAGAAACGTTTATCTGCAGGAGAGGATGTCGAATTTGGTGCAATGCGACCCTATTTGGACGCGGTTGTACGAGCCTATCCTCTGACAGAGGGAGACAGCAGCAGCCCTGCTGAGGGCGATGATAGTGACCTCCAGTCGGAAACGGACAGTGGGCTGGGAGCAGATGATGAACTGCAGAAGAGCCTTGAAGCCGCACTCGGTTCCGATATGGAGGATAAGGCCGAAATCATTGACGATGACCTGAACGATAAACCGGCTCCGCTTGAAGATGAGGCCTCCAGTGAAGAGTATGACGAAGAACTGCTTTCCATCTTTATGCAGCAACTCCAGGAGTCTGTTCCTCTGCTCAGGAGCCAGGTCGAGGAACTGGCAACAGTTGCCGATACAAAGGGTGGGCTGAATAACTGCAGCGACACCATCAAGCTGCTGAAGTCATCAGCAAACTATATGGGCTATGAAAAGCTGGCCGGACATTACTCCGCCTGGCAGCAGAATATTGACAGGAGTCAAAACCTGTTATCTGAAGGCCGTGAACCCAGGCTGGCCTTCATGCAGAACTTTCTCGATGAAATTACCAGAGTGTATCCTGTTGCCCTGGAAGAGGTGGAAGGAGAAAATGGTGTTGAGAAAGATGATGAGTTTGAAGATATCACCGATACTGTCGGCTCTCTGCTCAGTAGCTTTGATGATGAGTCGACACCACCAGGCGGTGGTGAGACCATTGAGGAGTCAGTTTCCGAAACCGTTGAAGAGGCTAGTCCTCCACCAGCTGATTCGGATCAGGCCGATGATGAGCTGAAGCTTTTCGACAAGCTCTCCTATGCTCTTGATGCAACCCTTGACCAGACTGAAAATGTTCCCTTGAAACCCATGCACGGGGTTATCAAGGAGATGATTACTCCACCAGAAAAAGAAGTTTCCAAAGAAGATGAACCTGGCCGAGTAACGGAACCTGTTGCTCCAGCCGGTGCTGATCAAAAGAAAAAGGAGGAGATCTCTCCCGCACCTGCTGCCACCAGAGAGGCCATTGTTGAACAGGCCCGGGATCAGGATAAGAAAGGAGTCCTCCCGGCAGGCCCGGCAAAAGAGAAGAAGGCAAAAAAAGAAACCGGCCCGAAAAAAGTCAGGCAGAGTATGCGGGTCGATGCGGACAAAATCGATTATCTCATGAACCAGGTTGGTGAGCTGGTCGTCAGCAGGGCCTATTTTGCGCAGCTTTTTAACGAAGTAAAAGGTTTGCAGCAGGGGTTGGCCGAGGGCTCAGGGTTGAGCAAGGCTGAACTCAAGCCGCTCAATGAGTTCGCTTTCAGGCTCGGTGAGGCAGGTGTTGCCCTTGGCCGGGTGTCCAATGAACTCCAGGAAGGCGTCATGAAGGTGAGGATGCTTCCCATCGACCGACTTTTCAAACGGTTTCCACGACTGGTCCGTGACCTGGTCCACAAGAGTGATAAAAAGGTTGACCTGCAGACCCAGGGTGAGGAGACAGAGCTGGACAAGATGGTCATTGAGGAAATTTCTGATCCCCTGATTCATATCATTCGCAATGCTGTTGATCACGGCATCGAAACAACTGAGGAAAGAAAGAGCCTTGGTAAACCGGAGACCGGTACCCTGAAGCTTGAGGCCTTCCATGAAAGTGATCATATCGTCATCGATGTCACTGATGACGGTAAAGGCCTCGATGAGGAACGGGTCAAGGCCAAGGCGTTATCCATGGGCCTCTATTCCAGGGAAGAGTTGAACCGAATGTCTTCCCTTGAGGTCAAGCACCTCATCATGCAGCCCGGCTTTTCCACGGCGGAAAAGGCGACCAAAACATCCGGCCGCGGGGTCGGCATGGATGTGGTGAAAAAAAATATTGAAAAGCTCAACGGCACGGTTGAGATTGAAACCAAGGCCGGTGAGGGGACCAGGATAAGGGTCAAGATTCCTCTGACCATGGCCATCATCCAGGCGCTCATGGTACGCGTCGGCAGTGAGAAATTTACCATCCCGCTGACCGCAGTCGAGGAAACCCTGCGCATCTTCCAGAACGATATCTCAGAAATCGAGGGAGTTGACGTCATTCATCTGCGGAATTCCACCATGCCGATTTTCAGGCTGTCGAAGATTTTCGGGGTTGAGCGTGTTGTCAGTGACAAAGAAAAGTTTTTTGTCGTTGTGGTCAGTACAGGACTGCAGGAGCTTGGTCTTGTGGTTGACGAGCTGTTGGGTCAGGAGGAGGTTGTCATCAAGCCTCTGGCCGATTATCTGCAGCTTGGAAGCGGGTTCTCAGGAGCGACCATACTTGGTAACGGTGGAATCTCGTTGATCCTTGATATCCCTGAACTGGTGAAGATGACAACTGATAAACAGATCTCCAAACAAAAAAATCTCTCCTACAAGCGTCGAATGCTGGATATCGATGATTTTGACACGATGTCGCCGCTTTCGATTCAGTAGGTGTAATGGAGCAGTCATAGAGGAGCCGCTCAGGGGTAGTGAGCCCTGGCAGGCCCAATGGCCTTCACTCCATGCAGTTTGAAATCCAGTTGATAACTTATAAAATCCAGTAACAGAGTGGTGACATGGGGAACAAGTACAGAGTTCTGGTTGTAGACGATGCCTCTTTCATGACCAAGGCCATCAGTGAGACCCTGGAGTCTGATTCAGAGGTTGAGGTGATCGGCACCGCTAAAAACGGACTTGAGGGGCTGGAAAAGATCAAGGAACTACGCCCGGATGTCATCACCCTGGATATTGATATGCCGGTGATGAACGGTATCGAGGCCATTCGCCATATTATGATTGAATGCCAGGTGCCGGTTGTCGTATTGAGTTCACTTTTCAATGACGGCTCCGTCACCTTTGAGGCGCTGCGTCTGGGAGTGGTTGATTTTGTCGCCAAGCCGTCCGGTGCGATTTCAAGAGATATTCATACAGCGAAAAAACGGCTCCTCGACCGTATCAAGCTGGCCACTTCCGTTAACCTGGAGAACGTGCGTCGAGTCCGGGTGTCTAAAAATGATCGTCTCGATGGGTTGAGTGACCGCCATGGTTTTCAGCCGTTGGAGTATCTCATCACCATGGGGACTTCGCTCAGCGGTCCCAACACCTTTATCCGTCTGATGACAGCGCTCTCACCGTCACTTCCGGCGGCGGCTGTTATCGTTCTTGAGATATCGCCGCAGGTTCTGCCGGCCTTTGTTGAAAAATTCAATAATTTTGTGTCATGGAAGATTGCGGTTGCAGAAGAAGATCAGGTGCTGGAACAGGGGGTCTGTTATATTCATTCAAACGAGTCGTCCCTGACTGTCCAGACCAACTCTGAAGGAGAATCCTGCTTCAAGCTGGCTGACAGTGTGGAGAAACCCCTGGATCTGCTCTTTACCTCTGCCGCTGAAGTATTCAAACAGCAGACAGTTGGACTGCTGTTGACCGGCTACGGCGATGACGGGGCCAGTGGTTTTGCCAGAATACAGGAAAAATCCGGAGTAACCATCGCCCAGAGTGTCGAGACCTGTGTCTATCCCAATCTGACTGATAATGCCATCAAGAAACGTACCGTGGACCATATTGTAGAAGAGAACAAGTTGGCTGAAACCATTGAATCGATCATTTCATGATG
This sequence comes from Thermodesulfobacteriota bacterium, assembly GCA_039715055.1. GTDB lineage: Bacteria > Desulfobacterota > Desulfobulbia > Desulfobulbales > Desulfocapsaceae > JBDLID01. Next base: position 4,630 of record JBDLID010000029.1, read on the forward strand.
TATCTTCAGGACTGATTCAGCCTGAGTAAATGATGTGGCGATGTCCTGCGTTTGTGCTCGTTTATCAACGAATTGATAGAGTTATCCAATGATCATTATATGTGAAAATTGCAAGACCAGATATAAGGTGGCAGACAATGTCATTGATAAGCCTGTGCTGCGGGTACGCTGCAGTAAGTGTAACCATCGCTTTATTTTTCAAAAGCCGGCACCGCAGGAGCCTGCCCTGGTCCTGAATGAGGAGATGAAGGCCGATTCCAACCGTATCATTTCCATTTCCAACCAGAAGGGCGGAGTCGGTAAAACATCCACTACCCTGAACCTTGGCATGTCTCTGGCGGCAATGGGCAAACGGGTGCTCCTCATTGATTTTGATGTCCAGGCAAATCTGACGATCCTGATGGGCTACAGAAAGACAAAATCCTTTTACGATATTCTTCAGTCCAGGACGGAAGACCTGACTGAAGTCATTGAAAAAACAGGGTATGAAAATCTTTTCCTGCTGCCCTCCAACTCCAGGATGGCCCTTCTGAAAAAGAAGTATCTCAATGAGCACAACTATGAGTATTTGCTGAGGGATCGATTGACCAAAATCAAAGACCGGTATGATCATATCCTCATTGATACTCCGCCATCCATTGAGTTTTTTACTTTAAACGCGCTGGTGGCTTCAAATATGGTCGTTATACCGACTACATGTGAGTATTTGTCCATGCACGGTATCAATCAGATCACCGACATCATCACTGTGATCAAAAAAGAGATTAATCGTGATATCGATCACCGGATTCTGATGACCATGTATAACGCCAAAAATACAGCATCCAAGGTGATGTTTGCAAAGGTACGGGACAAGTACGGTACTCATGTTTTTAAAACGTTCATTGAACTCGATGATAAGATGCAGGAGTCGCATATCGTCAATGTGCCTGTTGTTCAGTATGATGATACGAGCAGTTCGGCCCGGCAGTACAAGAACCTGGCAAAAGAGATTGCCGGGGAAAACATGTAATGGCATGGTAGCGGAATAGGATTTCAGGGTAGCCTTTATTCTTTCCGGCTTATGCCGCTTCAATCGTTCGACTGCAATGCGTTACGTGAATAAATCGACACTTGGTCCCCTGTTTGCCTTTGTTTTTTCTGTGTCGGTTTGGGAATTGGCTGCACGTTTTTCCGGCTGGGACGCCAACATCTTCCCGAACCCGTCTACGGTAATGGTGAGCATGGGAGAGTTGATCGGCAACGGTTCACTTTTTAAGCATACGGTTGCCAGCCTGTTCAGGGTGACGGCAGGATTTTACCTGGCGACATTGATCGGTGTGCCGCTGGGCATATTTTTGGGAAGAAATAAGACTGTTTCCGTTCTGGTCAATCCGATTATCCATTTTCTGCGCCCCATTTCGCCTCTGGCCTGGATACCGCTTGCTATGCTTTGGTTTGGTATTGGTGACAAACCTGCGGTTTTCCTGATATTTCTCTCCAGCTTTTTTCCAATCGTCGTATCGGTTACCGTTGCTGTACGCTCCATTAACCCGACTTATTTTCACGTGGCCGCCAATTTTGATTTCAACCGTTATGAGGTTCTTTCCAAGATCGTCATTCCCGCGATTATTCCTTCCGTCATCACCGCGCTCAGGCTGACGGTCACCATCGCCTGGATTGTTGTTGTGGCCGCCGAAATGATTGCGGTGCAGTCCGGGCTCGGTTACCTGATTCTTGACTCAAGAAACGGTTTGCGTATGGACTATGTCATGGATGGGATGATTGTTATCGGACTCATCGGCTTGCTGCTCGATTACATCATGCGGAGACTGGGCAGGATTGAATCGGCGTTTTGGGGCACCATGGCGGGGTGAACAGAAAAACATGGGCCACATCGTAATTCAACAGATCAGCAAGGAGTTTTGCAACAGGCGTCAGTCCAAACGTGAAGACGAAATAAACAATTCACTTGGTGCTACGATCCCTGTCCTTAACGGAGTTGACCTTGAAATAGATAATGGCGAGATGGTCTGCCTGCTGGGACCGTCAGGCTGTGGTAAATCAACCCTGCTTAAAATTATTGCCGGTTTTGAGACCCAGACTTCCGGAACCCTTTCAGTAGACGGAAAAAGTGTTGAGGGGCCCAGTTCCAACAATATTTTTGTCTTTCAGCACAGCGGCCTGCTGCCGTGGATGACGGTCTGGGAAAATGTTGAGCTGGGGCTGCGGCGAATGGAAGATAGTGAGCAGAAAGAACAGGAGATTATCGAGTATATCCAGATGGTGGAACTCGATGGCTTTGAGCATCACTATCCATATCAGCTGTCCGGTGGAATGCAGCGGCGTGCGGAACTGGCGCGGGCACTTGCCGTCAATCCTGAGATCCTGATTATGGATGAGCCGTTTTCCGGGCTTGACTTTCTCACCCATATGAAAATGCGGGAAGAGGTTGTCAACATGCATCAGTTTCTTGGTAAAACAGTTCTTATTGTGACCCATGATATTGATGACGCCCTGATCATGGGGGACCGGGTGGTTGTTTTTTCAAACAGACCGTCTGAGGTTGTCATGAACCGCAGGCTTGAATTTTCCCATCCCCGTATTTTTGAAAAAGATCCGGGGCTTTCCGACTTGCGTGAGGAGTTGTTTCTCATGCTGGGGGTCAACTATGGCGTATAGCCCGTATTTTTCACAACGATCCTGGTGAGAAATACGGGCTAACCCGGAATTCAACGATGAGCAGAAAGACAAATAAACAACCCATCTCCAAGGCCTGGCTGATCGCCATTGTTGCCACGGGTTGGCTTATTTTGGTTTCAAGCCTCCATTTCTGGCTCAATTATGATCACTCCAATAGCCGGAATGTGTACATGGGATATATGCCGGTGGTGACAAACCTGGCAGCACCACTTCTCGACCATGCTACCGAAGGGAGCAGTGACACTCATTTTCATAGCCTGAAGTTCAGTTCTTTTGCTGAAATGGCTGAGGCTCTGCGGCATGACAAGATTCAGGCCGCCTTTATCATTGCCCCGCTGGCAGTTGTCCTTCATCAGCAGAGCAAAGATATCAAAATTGTTTATATCGGAAACCGCCATGAGTCCACCTTTGTGGCAAGAAAGGACCTCGGCGTTGAAAGCCTCAAGGATTTGAGCGGTAAAACAGTTGCCGTGCCCATGCGCTATTCGGGACATAACCTCTCTATTTTACAGATGATGGAGCAGGAGGGGCTCAAGGGAGAGATTAATATCGTCGAACTTAATCCTCCGGATATGTCGGCGGCACTTGCGGCGGGGTCGCTTGACGGCTATTTTGTAGGTGAACCCTTTGCGGCCCAGACCCTTAAAGAAGGAAGCTCAAGCCTGGTTTACCGGGCGGAGGAAGTGTGGGATTCGTTTATCTGTAATCTGGTCATTGTCAAATCGCAGTTGATTGAAGACGAGCCGGAGACAGTCAGGAGGCTTGTCTCCGGAGCAGTGCGCTCTGGGTTATGGGCGAAAAAGCATCCACGCCAGGCCGCAGCCATTGCCGCCCAATACTGGAATCAGCCCCTTGATCTGGTGGAGTATGCCCTGACAGTACCCGAGGGACGAATTGTTTATGACCAGTTTATGCCGAAAATTGATGAAATTCAGGAAATTGCCGATATGATGGTCCATTTCAAGCTCATAGATAAAAATGATGTGGCGGGTCTTGTTGATGACCGGTTTGCCGCCTCAGTACAGACCGGTGATGTTGAAAAACTGGAGGATATCCTTTCGGCAGAAGATTCTCTTTCAAGCTGGACCAGTTCGAGAGAAGGCAGAACACATTAATCAATGCTGCCGGGCATCTGTCCGGTACAAATGCGATGAAAAAAATGTCTCAAAGCAAGGATCCAAGCGATAACCGCAAGTTTCAGAGGGTACCCAAGAAGGTCACCATGACTGTTAAAAAACTGGAGTACCCAGTATCCGGGAACAGCGGTGAGCCGGCAATGACCAAAAATATGGCGAACCGGGGAGTCTGTTTCAACACGGCCGAGAGCTACGAAAATGGAACTCTGCTGAACCTTGAGATTGACCTGAGGGGCTGGCAGCATTATTTGAAAAATGTTTTTTCCATCGTCGACGCAGCAACAGTCACAAAACCCCTGACAGCGATTGCCGAAGTCGCCTGGTCAAAAAAACTTGGTAAAGGAGAGGGCTATGAAATCGGTGTCCGGTTCACCGATATCTATGAAGATGACTACCAGGCTTTCCAGCGATATCTGAATAAAATGGTTGAAATTTCAAAGCCTTTTGATCCTTCCCAAAAATAAATTGAAAATATGGGTGGAGCCGTGAACCTTTTGCCTAAAAGCGGTCTGCACCGTCAGCTCATCTTTTATACGGTTTTTATCGGGATTATCTTTTTGACGATGGCCATCGAGATGACAGTATTTCTCCATGGCGACAGGGTGCTGGGAGTCTTGAACAGTGTCGGCGGCAGTGGCCCGGTCTCGGAAACGGTTAAGCTGGTTCAGCTGAAAATGGGGGTCATGCTGGGCATCCTCCTCTTTGGTATCGGGCTGGTCATGCTGCTTTTTACCAAACGGATCATGTTTCCGCTGAGCCGCATCATCGAAGGGACCCGGGCCATGAGTGATGGGAATTTTTCTGTTACCCTGCCGGACCAGGGCCATGATGAGCTTGGTGAGCTGGCACGTAAAATCAACGACTTGACCGCTAACCATCAGGAGCTTATCCTGCTGGTGGGAAATATGTGCGGACAGCTTCGGGAGGAGTTGGGTCCATGTCAGGCTCAAGGGGAGGGTGAAGGTGCGGCAAGAGTTCTTGATGAACTGGAGGAGACTCTTGGTGAATTCGGAAGGAGCTTTTATCGATGACGCTGCTTACCGAATACTGGCTGATGCTCCCGTGCGGTATATTGATCTCCGCCATTGCCATGTTTTTCGGCCTGGGAGGAGGCGTACTGTGGATGCCTCTGCTGCTGACCGCAACTGATCTTGAGCCGCGGGAGGCCGTTGCCTGCGCGCTTGTTATTCAGTTTTTCGGCCAGGCCAGTGCGTCTGTTGCCAACTCCAGGGCCGGCCTGATCGACTGGTCCCTGGTAAAAATGATGATGGTTGTCGGGATCCCCACTGTTGCCTTGGGAGGGTTGATTTCGTTACTGCTCCGTCCCCTCTGGATCGAACTGTTTCTCGGGCTGACAATCTTTTTTATCGCCTATGTTTTTCTCAGGGGTGATGATTTTTTCGTCGAGGGGTCGGAGATACCGGATCGGACCGCAGCAGCCAGGGGACGTTCGATTACTGCAGTGGGCGGCGTGTTGACCGGCTTTGTCGGTATCGGTGTCGGAGACTGGCTGGTGCCGTTTTTCAATAAACAGTGTAAACTTGTCATGGTCCGTTCGGTGGCCACAAGTATTGCACTGATGATGGTGCTCTCACTGACCGCCCTGACTGTATACCGCGTTCAGGGAGTGAGGCTTTACTGGTCCATTGCGATACCGTCTATTATCGGTGTCCTTGTCGGCGCCCAGTTGGGTTCACGTATGCTGCACCGGGTGTCTGAAACCCGTTTCAAGGAGATATTTGTTCTCATGCTGATTTTTATTGCCAGCCATGTGACCTTTAATGCCCTGTAGGACGGTGGGCATGGGTCGAGGACCAATGTCAGAGGAAAAATTTTACCAGTACGTTTTGCATGCCAAACAGTAAAATAAAGGGATTCAGCGGGTCCATAGAAGGTCTTACCCTTGTGGACCTTGTCCAGCTCGCCTGTCTTGAAGGCGTTGACCGGAAATTAATGGTTGCCAGCGGTGAAGACCGCGGAACCATTTATTTTGCCAACAGTGAAATCGTCCATGCTGAGTACGGAGAAAAAACCGGTAAGGAAGCCTTTTACGATATTATGGCCTGGCAGTCCGGCGCTTTTTCAATGAACTTTGACAGCACCGAGACCAGGACAGTTGACTCTTCCTGGAATTTTCTGCTGATGGAGGCGGTTCGTCGCATCGATGAACAGGGCGCAGAGAAAAAAGAGGAAGAAAATTTAACCAAGGTGCTGGTCGTTGATGATTCCCGTCTTTTTACCAAGAGTTTTGTCAAACTCTTTGAAGATGAAATTGGTGCCCGGGTTGTCGGCACGGCCACTAATGGTAAGGAGGCCCTGAAGTTCCTGGAGGTCCAGGTGCCCGATCTCGTCACCCTCGATATCAACATGCCGGTCATGGGAGGGGATGTGGCCCTTAAGCATATAATGATCCGCTCGCCTGCCCCGGTTGTCCTGGTATCCGCTTTTAATGAACAGATATGCTCCAAGCTCATGGATTTTATGCGGCTTGGCGCTGTTGATGTGGTGGCCAAGCCGTCCAGCCCCGAGTCATGGAAGGTCGTCAGTGAGCGGCTGCGCTATATAATGACCCATGTGCAGGAGTTTCGTCTCAACAACATCAGCAGGGCAAAGAACATGTTGCCGGTAGAACCGGAACCCGTTTCGGAAATGGCCGCCACAAGACTGCTTCTCTTTATAAGCGGTCTGGGAGGGATGCTGGAGCTACAGAAGATTATTCCGTCATTGACCTACAGCGATGATACCGGAGTGATGATTCTGCAGAATATGTATCCGGCAATCACCGAGCACCTGGCCTCCTACCTGGATCGTTTTACCCCGTACAGCACAACTACTCTCACCTCCGAAATAGAGATAAAGGGCGGCCAGTGCCACGTAGGAAGCTGTCTATTCAAATATGAGATCAGTGACGATGAGGGTGTTCCGGTTGTTTCCACACTGGAGGATGAAGACGACCAGTCCGAGTTTGGCATGAACCCGGAGAGGCTGCTGGAGTCTGCACTTGACGTGTATGGTTCCGCCCTGACCATTGTTGTCCTTGGTGGTGTGGAAATGGACTTGAGAGACGGTTTAAACCGGGCCTGTGAAGAAGGGGCTGAGGTTATACTGCAGAGCCCCGACTCATCCCTTCTGCCCGGCCCGCTGTCATCTCTTCGGGCCGCTCTGTCGGCCGGTAATGTTCTGAAGCCCGAGGAGATCGTCCAGTTTCTTTCTGCCAATGACGGGGGGAGCTGAATGTCAGCATCTTTTCCTCTGAAAGAGGTAACTGTTCAGCAAGGGGAACAAATCACCCTTAACCCTGAACAGTTGCTGAAAGAGAAGGATTGATTCGATGTCAATGTCCAAGATTCTCATCGTTGATGATGATATAAAATTTGTCAATGTTCTCAGTGAGGCACTCCTGGCATACCGGCAGTATGAGGTGCTTACGGCCTGTGAACCTGGTGATGAGATTTCAGCACTTGCCCAGGGTGATATCGCCATCGTCATTTTTGACATTGATGCCGGCAATGTCGATGGGTTGTCGTTTCTTTCGTTTTTAAGTACGGAATATCCGCGGATCCCCAGTATCGTGATGACCAGAAATGATCATCCCCGGATCAAAAAAATCGATCGGAGCGTCAGGGAGGGCTTCGTTCTCAGCTATATGGCCAAACCATCCGATCTGCAGGTCATCGGCTCGACAATTCTTGAAGGCCTTGATCGGCGTGATGAAAATGATTTTGCCTCAGGAGTGCCTGTGATTGGACTCCTTCACCTTCTTGAAAGCTGCCAGACAACCTCTTGTGTCAATGTCAGATCAAATGATGGAAACCAGGGCTGTCTGGTCGTTGAAAATGGTACGCTGCTCGATGCCTTCTGCGGTGATCTGAACGGGGCAGAGGCTGTCTCGGAAATGATCCAGTGGCCTCCCCTCAGTTTTCAGCCTGAGGTGCTCAATCCTGAAATTCCCGGAATAAAAACACAGCGTATTACTGCGGAGATGCTTGAGGCCATATTAACCGCCTCAATCCCTGTCGCCGGATCGGAGTCCGCAGGCCACGGAGAGGATTCATCCGTTGGTGTCGATTTTGGAAGAGTTGTCAAGCTGCTCATCGTCGATGATTCACGAATGATGCGTAAAGTTATCTCCAAGATCTTTGGTGATGATGAATCCATCGAAGTAGTGGGTGAAGCGGAAAATGGTAAAGAGGCCCTTGAGATGCTGCCGAAGGTGAACCCTGATGTGGTTACTCTGGATGTACAGATGCCGGTCATGGACGGTTTGACCACCCTGAAACATATGATGATCCAGACTCCCACCCCCACGGTGATGCTCAGCGCATTTACCCGTGAAGGGTCAAGGGTGACTTTTGACGCCCTCAGGTACGGGGCGGTGGATTTTGTTGCCAAACCTTCAAATGTCGGCGGTCAGGATCTCAATGAGCAGGCCGGTGATATTCTGAGAAAGGTTCACCAGGCCGCTGAAGTTGAGCTGGGCGCTGTGAAATTCATCAGAACCGCCAGCAGGCAGAAGACGGATGAAAACGGCGAGGCGGCTCAACCTGACAAGCTTGTTGTCATGGGCGCAGCCGAAGGGGGCTATGGCAGTCTCCTTAAAATTATTCCTTCACTGGTTGTTGATCAGCCCGTATCATACCTTGTTATGCTTTACTCCGCACCAGAGCATGTCGACTCCTTTGTCGATTATCTAAACGACTGCAGCCAGCTGCCGGTGAAGCGGGTCGAGCATAACAGTCCCATTGAAGCCGGCATCTGTTATATCGCCTCGGGCGAGGAGTATTGCACTGTTCATGAGGAACCGGACAATCGGTTGGTTCAGCATGTCTCCCCGGCCCCTTTTGCCTCGCTGAGAGGGTCGATCAATATGCTCATGTATTCCGTAGCCGAAGCGGTGAAGGAACAATCCGTGGGAATTATACTTTCCGGTCAGGGGGGAGACGGTGAAGAGGGACTTGAGGAGATCATGCGTGTCGGCGGCAGCGGTGTTGTCCAGGATCCGTCAAGCTGCCTGTACAAGGATATGGCAAATTCCGCTTTGAAGTCGTCTCCCGCTGCCCGGGTCATTGGTGACAGTGAGATTGCCCTTCAACTCAAAAACGGCCAACTCTTCTAACACGAAAACCCGTTAGGGCACCTTGAGTTAATTGTATTTGATCTGTGCGTGGTTAAGCTCCGCAATACTTTCCTGCTTCTCACAACAACCCTGACAGGGAACAATACGGGGGAGTCATTTTTTCTCCCAGTCCCTGATGATCTGCAGCACGTCCCGTACCCAGCGGCATTCGCAGTCGTTTTTGCAGGGATCGAGTTCTTCCTTGTAAAGACAGTAGGTCGGGCAGCCATCTTTTTCTGTTTTATTTCTGGTAAAGACTGGCCCGCTGTGAAGATGTATGAAATCATCGGCAAACAGTGAAATTGTGTTGCCGCACTGGCGGTGATTGAAAAAAAACAGGCCGGTCTCCAGTTGGTTGAAATTGGCCTGATAGCCGAGGATGACAGTTGATGGGTCCTCGAGGAGTTCATCGACTGTCTGCCATTTGTGGAAGCAGGTTGTACAGGTCTTAAATGGTTTCTCAGACATTGTATTGATCCTGTTTCATTCAGTATGCGGGGCCAGGTTTTATCCGTTTATTGAGCGGCGTAGCGTTTTAATTTTCGCAAAAGGGTAGAGCGGGAGATGTCAAGAACACGGGCAGCCTCTGAGTGATTGTTCTCCACTGCGTCAAGCACATGGTAAATATAGGATTTTTCCGTTTCCGCCAGACTTGGCAATTTACCCGCTGTGACCTGAAAGTTTTGCTCCTCACTGGTTGGTTCAACTTGTTCCTTCCTCCTGTTTGCCGGCAGTTTGTCAGTGTCTATTAACAGAGCTGGCCTGTATGGGCCGGGCTGGTGGAGAATAAGGGAACGGTCGATAATATTTCTGAGTTCCCTGACATTTCCCGGCCAGCTGTACTGCATAAGCTGCTGAATTTCTCCATTGTCGAGATGGCCTCGGCCCGCGAGGAAAAAGTTGCTCAGCTCTTCAATATCGACCAGCCGTTCGGCAAGGGTCGGCATATGGATGTGAAGTACTGATAACCGGTAGTAGAGATCTTCTCTGAATGCTCCTGTAGAAACAGCCTGTTCCAGATCAAGGTTAGTGGCGGCGATAATTCTCACGTTGACGCGGCGGTCACGCTCGCTGCCGATTCGGCTGATTTTTCCATCATCGAGGACGCCGAGCAGTTTGGCCTGCAGATGAATGGGCAGGGTACCTATTTCATCAAGAAACAGGGTGCCTGAATCAGCCATTTCAAAAACGCCTTTCCTCATTTTTGAGGCCCCTGTGAAAGCGCCTCTTTCGTGGCCGAAGAGTTCCGATTCGATGAGGTTTTCGGGCAGGGCTCCACAGTTGATGGAGATAAACGGGCTGCTCGGTGCCTGGCTTTGAAAGTGAATGCAGTGGGCCAGGTGCGATTTCCCCGTCCCTGTGTCACCGGTGAGCAGGACCGAGGCCCTGCTGGTTGCGGCAAACGAAACGGCCTGGCGGACTTTTTCTGCTGCACGGCTTTTTCCCAGAAACACAGCCTGCTGGGATTTTTGCCTGTTTTCCCATGAAGACACCTCTTCCACCTGCTCCAGCACAGCGCAGCGGATGGCTCTGTTTATGACGAGAAGGAGCTCGTCAAGGGCAAAGGGCTTGGTCAGGTAATCATAGGCCCCTATTTTCACAGCCTGAATGGCCGTTTCAAGTTTGGGGTAGGCCGAGGCGAATATGATCTTGCACTGTTCATTGAGCAGCAGAATATCAGGACAAAGATCAGCGCCATTACCATCCGGCAGGTTTTGATCGAGGACAACCACATCCATGGTGCGGGCACGGCACTGCTCCAGACCGTCTTTTGCGGTGTGGGCGGCATAAAAGGTCATTCCTTTCGGCCGGGTCATCATCACCGAGTCGCAGAACAGGGTGTCATCGTCAATAATGAGGACATTTGTATTTTTCATTTATACACCAGCTATAGCCCTGAAGGTCTTGGAGGTGAGGATCGTGCTGTATTTTGAAGCTGTCCATCAACCATAGGCCGTCTTGAAAAAAATCAGGCAGGGCGAGAGTCTGCAAGTTTTCTGTTTTTTTCAGCCTCAGGCAGGGTAATTGTCACAGCGGTTCCTTCCGAGGTCCGGTTTTTGATGTCTATGGTGGCATCCATTTCAGTGAGCATTTTCTTGACAATGGTCAGGCCCAGTCCGGTGCCTTCAGCTCTCGTTGTAAAAAAGGGCTGAAACAGGTGGGCTTCATCTCCAGTTGTAATTCCACAGCCATTGTCCTTGAAACAGATTTCAACAAAGCCCTTTTTGGTACTTTGGCATGAAATCGTAATGTATGGATCAGTAGTATTGTTTAAAGCATTAATCGCATTGGTCAAAAGATTGAGAAGAACCTGGTGGAAGGCTCTTTTATCAATCAGCACCGATAAGTTCTGCTCCTGTTCGTCCAGTGTGAGGTTAATGTTTTTCCGGGACAGATCATTCTTATGAATTTGCAAAAAATGTTCCAGAAAGTCGTGGAGCGGTGCCGGTTCAGGATCAATTTCCTCGTGGAGGTTGAAGTTTTTCAGGGAGTAGAGCAGATACTCCATTCGTTCGACTTCTCCAAGGCAGCGGTTGAGGAATTCCATGATCTGTTCGGAAGAGAAATGGTGGATCTCTTTGACCAGAACCGACAGAGCCATTTTCAGCGAGTTTAAAGGATTACCCAGTTCGTGACGGATACCGGAAAAAACAAAACCTACGTTTTCCACCAGGTTGGCTGCCTCGGCAATGGACTCAAGGCGGAGTTGATCTGTCACATCACGCTTGATCAGAATGTAGCTTGAAACCTGGTCTGTTCCCTCCCGGATGGGTAATACCGTAACCTCTTCATCATAGAGAGTTCCGTCTTTACGCCGGTTTTGGATCTGGCCGTGCCAGATCTGCCCTTTGTCTGATTTCTCCAGCATCTGCTGAGAACTCTTGGTCGATTCATCGATCTGGACGGCGTCGATATGTTTGCCAATGAGTTCGGTATGATGATAGCCTGTTACCTTTTGGGAGGCAGGGTTCGCATAAAAGATCCTGCCCTTATCGTCAACCATGCAGACGCAGTCGTCAAACTGGCGGATGGCCACTGCCAACCGGTCCCGTTCCTGGTTGGTCAGACATCGCTGCAGTGAAGCTCCAAGTGTATCTGCAACAATGGACAGGGCATCTCTGATGACACTTGGGCATTCCTCTCTGGCTGTCTGCCAGTCAAATCCCAGGCAGCCAAGCCAGCGTTGGCCTGAGAAAACCGGAATAAGGCAATAGTATGCAGTTCCCTGCTGCTGCAGGGCTCGGCCGGCCTCTTTTTCAATACCATCAGTCCTGCCGCTGACGATGACACCCTGAGACAACGGATTATAAACTGATTCGATATCCGCAAGGACCGTGTACGATGGACACCAGGTTGTTTTTTGGCTGTCCATTTGCCAGCGGTACTGCCTGCCGCTGAATTCACCGGGGCGAAGGGTGGTGAAGTAGGCTCCGTCAGCACCAATTGTACGGCTGAGTTGTTCCAGGACATCGGTAATGACCTCTTCCCAGTCCTGATTTTTCAGAAAGATTTCAGCTGTAAAGTTCACCGCCCGGAGGATGGCGTCGCGCTGGTTCAGAAAGCCGGCGGTTTTGTTGCGATCGGCAAGGAGTTCCCTGTACTCTCTGTTGGCCTCTTTCAGCCGCATGGCCTGGTCTTCAAGGAGCTGTCGTCCCTGCTGAATCTCAAGGATATTGGCTACTCTTGCCTTGACCACGGAACTTTTGAATGGCTTGGTGATATAATCGACACCGCCCGCCCTCAGCCCCCGCACCTCGTCCTTACTCTCGCTCAGACCGGTGATGAAAATGACCGGAATATCTTTTGTCTCATTTCGGCTTTTCAGCTGTTTACAGACTTCATAGCCGTTGATGTCCGGCATGATGATATCAAGCAGAATAAGCTCCGGGCGGAATTTGTCGACGAGATCGAGGGCCGTCTTTCCGTTTTCAACACGGTAGACGGTGTAGCCAAGTTCCTGCAGTATTCTCTGGAGGAAAGATCCGATTGCCGGGTCATCATCAACAACGAGTAGTTTTGCTCCTGTCATATCAAGTCTGGGTAATGTTTACGAATTGGAATCATAAATTATTATATTAGACCAGCAGAACTATCAGTCAAGGAGAATGGTGTGTCAAGGTGAGTCGGGTGTTCTATTCTGCGTCAGTCAGAATGGTACAGTTTGGTTGTCGGGGCGACTTTTTAATGTGGAAAGTCGTGATTCCATGGTGGCTGGTTCTGTCCCTGTTCATGGTATCAATATTGCAAATACACAGATCTCGCTGATCCGGCGGGGGCGGCGGCAACTGTCATGGTAAATCACGCCGTCCAAAAGAAAGACCGTCAGGATTCAAAACAGTTGACTGTACAGGTTTGATTGAAAATAGATGATGAATCTTTGTTTGAAAAAAATATCTCTCTACTACCTGAGTTTCCTTGGCCTTGGAGCCCTTCTCGTCTGCACTGTTCTCATCACCCAGGTCATGAGGTACGAATCTATTCAGAGTTCGCGAAAGGCACTTGGTGATGCCCATGAAGCAGTGGTCTCCCTCCAGTACAACACCGAAAAACTTCTCACCACACCAAACCTGAAAAAACAGCAGCAGAACCTGCTTCACCACACCACAAAACTTAGGGACAGGCTCCATTCCCCTGTCCTGTTCAATCTTCTTCAGCCCACTGAGATCATAAAGTTATTCAAGTTGATTGAGGCCAGGATTCCACTCATTATGGACAGGCTCAATGAGCCCGATTCCGTCATAAAAAATGTAACGGAAACATCGCTGATCAGTTATCTGGCAAAAGGTTCAGGCCCGAAGAAAAGTCAGGAATCCGGTGAGGTGCTTGAGCTGGTTCATGCCATCAACGATTTGCTTCAGCATGAGGCCTATCTCCATGATGATCTCCACTCTCTTAATCAGGGATATTTGACTGTCAGTGATAATGATTTGACAGTCACTGAGCGATGGCTTGTATGGATGCCCGTTTTATCCGTAATTATCGTGTTTGTTTTTGGTTTTCTGGTTTTTTTCTTAAGCAGAAAAGTTGACGACTCAATCAGGCGAAGCAGGGCGAGCCTGAAGGAAGCCCAGCGTATTGCCCAGGTTGGGTGCTGGGACCATGATATCGTTAACAACCGGCTGGACTGGTCCGATGAGACCTATCGGATTTTTGAAGTTGACCGTCAATCCACTGTACCAAGTTATGAGCTCTTTCTGGGGTTGATTCACCAGGAAGATAAAGAGATGGTCAATTCCTCCTATATGGAATCAGTCCGGAGCGGCAAGCCTTTTGATATCGTTCACCGACTGCAGATGAATGACGGTTCCATCAAATATATCAGGGAGCAGGGTGAGACGGAATTTAATGACAGGGGAGAGGCGGTTTCTTCCAGGGGAGTTGTCATGGATATAACAACTCAGAGAGAAAATGAGGAAACCATGCGAATCCTGTCGACAGCCGTTGAGCAGAGTCCGGCAGCGATAGTCATCACCGATCGTCAGGGCGTCATCGAATATGTCAACCCCAAGATGGTGGAGCATACCGGCTATGAGGATCAAGAGCTGATCGGCAATAAAACAAGCGTGCTGAAATCCGGCCTGACACCTGCTCAGACTTATGATCAGCTCTGGCAGACCATTGGTCGCGGAAGGGTCTGGAATGGTGAGTTCATCAACAGGAGAAAGGATGATTCACTGCTCTGGGAGTCCGCCGTCATTGCTCCGATTTTCACTCCTGACAATACAATCTCCAAATATATTGCCATCAAGGAGGATATTACCCGGCGTAAGCTTGCTGAAAAGGACAGGGAAAAACTTGAACTCCAGTTGAACCGGGCAAAAAGACTGGAGTCCATCGGCCTGATGGCCGGAGGAGTGGCCCATGATCTGAACAATATACTTTCCGGGGTTGTCGGCTACCCTGAGCTGATTCTGATGGCGTTGCCCAAAGACAGTGATATGAGACCGCTTGTCGAGGCCATACAGGACTCCGGCAAGCGTGCGGCAACGGTTGTTTCGGATCTGTTTTCCATTGCCAGGGGCCCGTCTTCGGCCAGAGAGGTCCATAATCTCAACATGGTGATTAAAGATTACCTCAACTCTTCCCAACACAAGAAACTCAAAATACTCCACTCCGAGGTCACTTGTGAGCAGGAATTTTCAGCAACCCGTCCTCATATCCTCTGTTCTCCAATCCAGGTAAAAAAATGCCTCGTGAACCTGATTGAAAATGCAAATGAGGCCATTTCCGGGAAGGGAGTTGTCACGATTACCACTGAAAATCAATTTGTGGATTACAATTTTGGTGCCAAGCATAGCATGGCCGCCGGTGACTATGTAGTTGTGAAAGTGATGGATGATGGCCAGGGAATTGCAAAAAACGATCTGGAACGTATCTTTGACCCGTTCTACACAAATAAAGTGATGGCCAAAAGCGGCTCCGGACTGGGACTTACCATTGTCTGGAAAACCATGGCCGACCATGATGGCAAGGTCCTGCTCGAAAGCAGCGAGGAGGGAACATGTTTCAAACTCTACTATCCTGTTTCCAGGGAAATGAAAACTGAGACCATGGACTATGATCTTTTAAAAAACTACATGGGCAACGGTGAACGAATTCTGATTGTTGATGACGAACCTCAATTACTCGATATCGCCGAAAAAATTTTAACAACTTTTGGCTATGATGTTTTAACCGTCAGTTCCGGGGAAGAGGCGATCGATTATCTCCGAGAACAGCGGGCTGATCTTCTTGTCCTTGACATGTTTATGGATCCCGGCCTTAATGGTCGTCAAACATATGATAAGATTGTTAAAATATGTCCCGGCCAAAAAGTTGTCATTGCCAGTGGGTCATCAGAAAGCGATGATGTGAAAGGTGTAATGAAACAGGGAGCCGGTGGATTTATCCAAAAGCCATACTCAATGGTGGAGATCGGTCGAGCTGTTCAGGAAGTCCTGCAAGGTTGAATGACACATTTTTTTGTGCTTTACTTTTCTATAGGAGTATAAAACTAACCGGATTTGACCGGTGAGCCTTTTTGCTGGAAAAGTATGTCACGCCAACTGAGATGAAAATTGGAAAGCCATATCTGACTTCTGCCATTGTTTTCCTGGCAGTGATGTCGATTGGAATCTGCCTCGACAGTCTGATTTCCCACACTGCATTTCAAACAGTCTATTATGTTTTATGGACAGCTTTGGGCCTGTTGCTGTCCGCCGCCGTCTGCAATTATATTTTTCAGCCGCAAAAACTTAAAAAAATCGTCGAAGAACGAACCTCACAGCTGGCCGACAGCCAAAAAAAATATAAGGGGATTTTTGATGAATCCGCCTCCGCGATCATTATGTTTGATAAGGAGATGAGATTTGTCGACTCCAACAGGGCCGGCATCGATCTGTTGGGCTATTCCAGAGAGGAACTGCTGGCCATGACGTTTGCCGAGATGGATGCGAACCCGGATGTGGCGCTTCCTGTTCACAGGCAGGTTCTGTCCGGAGAGGTGATCAACAACTACGAACATCTCCTTGTCCGCAAGGACGGCAGAGTTGTTGCGGTCTTGAACAGCTCCAGACCGCTGTTTGATGATGACGGATCGGTCACCGGTATACAGGCTACCCTTATCGACATCACCAGGCGCAAACATCTTGAGTGGAAGCTGCAGGAAAGTGAGGTGAAATATCGGGGGCTTGTCGAATACTCTCATGACTGGATCTGGGAGATGGACAGTCAGGGGAGATACACCTATTCCAGCCCTCAGGTTGAAAGCATCCTCGGTTACCGTTCTGAAGAGATTGTCAATATGACCGCGTTTGATGTCATGGAGGCAGGAGAGGCGGAAAAACTGGTCGCAACCTATCAAGGTCGGGAGGAGGATGAAGACTCAATCATCACCGTAACCATTGAAAATATTTTTCTGCATAACGACGGTAACAAGGTCATTCTGGAAACCCGCGGGGCACCATTTTTTGATAATATGGGGATGGCTGCCGGGTTTCGCGGTATCGGTCGTGACATCACCGCAAAAAAGCAGCAGGAGGAGATACTCAAGCGTCAGGCGACCATTGATTCACTCACCGGCCTGCCCAACCGTTCTCTCTTCATGGATCGTCTCCAGCGAGAGGTCCTCCATTCCAAGCGGCTGGGAAACAGTTTTGCCCTGCTCTTTGTCGACCTGGATCAGTTTAAAGAGGTGAATGATTCCATGGGCCATGCGGCCGGTGATCTGCTGCTTTCGCAGGTGGCCCAGAGATACACCGGCGTGGTCCGAGAGTCGGATACCGTTGCCCGTCTGGGCGGGGATGAGTTCGTCGTCATGCTGTCAAATATTCCCAAAAGCGACGATATCGCAAGAATCGCCCAGATTCTTGTGAATGTCTCGTCCAGGCCCTTCTGGGTCAACAATCAGGAAGTGCAGATCGGGGCCTCCATCGGAATCTCAAGATATCCCCGGGACAGTGATAATGCGGACACCCTTCTTGTTCAGGCGGACAGTGCAATGTACAGGTCCAAACAGTCGGGGCGCAGCCGTTTCTGCTTTTTTGAGGCTATTCCCGGTGACGAAAAACAGAGGCTGATCAACTACAGCCTGTCCGGTATGACCAAGTCTGCCCAGCCTCGTTCAAAGGTAACTTCCGAGGAACGGCGGACGGAGCAATCTGCTCATTAAGATCAGCCTCGTGGTGCAGTTTTTTGACAGCTGTTACTTCTTGTTGGTTTTACCTTTACCCATTTTGGCCCATGAGTCGCGCAGGGTGACAATACGGTTGAAGACAGGGGACTGTCTGGTTGACTGGACAGGGTCGGCACAAAAGTAGCCCTGCCGTTCGAACTGGACCCTGTCCCGGGCGTCCACCTCTGCCAAGGCGGGCTCCACTATACACTCTTCAAGGACGGTGAGAGAGTGCGGGTTAAGGTGTTCCTTGAAGTCCATCGTCTTGTCCGCCTCCGGGTTTTCCACATTGAACAACCGGTCATAAAGGTTGACCTGGCAGCGTTTGCCGCGTTCAGCATTCACCCAGTGGATGGTGCCTTTGACCTTGCGGCCGTCCGGAGCGGAGCCCCCGCGGCTTTCCGGATCGTAGGTGCAGTGAATCTCCATAACCTCGCCGCTGGTTTCATCTTTTACCACTGACACACAGGTCACCAGGTAGGCGTAGCGAAGCCGGACCTCGCGGCCGATGCCGAGGCGGAAGAATTTCTTCGGCGGGTCCTCCATGAAGTCGCTGCGCTCAATGTAGAGTTCGCGGCCAAAAGGCAGAGGTCTGGTGCCCATTTCCGGTTTCTGGGGATGGTTCTTGGCTTCAATCTCCTCGATAACACCTTCCGGGTAGTTGTCGATGATGACCTTGACCGGATCAAGCACTCCCATCACCCTGGGTGCCGATTCGTTGAGATCATCGCGAATACTGTTCTCCAGGACAGTCATGTCGATCCAGCTGTCCCGTTTGCCGACTCCTATTTCATTACAGAAGTTGCGGATGGAAGCAGGTGTGTAACCGCGTCTGCGCAGGCCGGAGATGGTGAGCATGCGCGGATCATCCCAGCCGGAGACATGGCCGCCTTCCACCAGCTGGCGCAGTTTGCGTTTACTCATCACCGTGTAGTTGAGGTTGAGACGGGCAAACTCAATCTGCTGCGGATGGCAGTCGGTTTCCAGGGTGTCCAGCACCCAGTCGTAAAGCGGGCGGTGGTCCTCAAATTCCAGGGTGCACAGTGAGTGGGTAACCTCCTCCATGGCATCTGACAAACAGTGGGTGTAGTCGTACATCGGGTAGATGCACCACTTGTCGCCGGTACGGTGGTGGCTTGCCTTGAGGATCCGGTAGATCACCGGGTCACGCATGTTGAGGTTGGGAGAGCTCATATCGATTTTGGCCCGCAGAACATGGCTGCCCTCGTCGAAGCACCCCTCTTTCATATCCTCAAACAGGGAAAGGTTTTCCTCAACCGTCCGGTTGCGGTATGGGCTTTCCCGGCCCGGTTCGGTCAGTGTGCCGCGATACTGGCGGATCTCTTCGGCCGACAGGTCACAGACATAGGCGCTGCCCTTTTTGATCAGCTCAACGGCGAAGCCGTGGAGCCGGTCAAAGTAATCGGAGGCAAAGAAGAGGTGGGTTCCCCAGTCATATCCAAGCCAGGAGACGTCGTCTTTGATGGCGTCCACGTAGAGCTGCTCCTCCCTGGAAGGATTGGTATCGTCGAAACGGAGGTGACAGCGTGAGTTGTTTTCCATGGCGATGCCAAAGTTGAGACAGATCGATTTGGCATGGCCGATATGGAGAAAGCCGTTCGGTTCCGGAGGAAAACGGGTGACCGTTGTTTTGTGTTTGCCCGCGGCAAGGTCTTCGGCAATGATCTGGCGGATAAAGTCGAGCGGTCTGGTCTGGGTGTCTGAGGATTCCATGGTGGCAGGTATGTCGCTGGTCTATGGGTATTATTTTAGATTAAATACGAAATTCGAAACAAATTCAAATGACAAAAACAGACTGGATCTTCTGAAGATGGCATTTTGATCATTGGGGCATTGTCTGTTTGTTTCTGTGTGTCGAATTTCGATTTACGAGTTTGGGTATTTAAAAGATCTTGTAACTATACAGAATACAGCTTTGCCACATCCCGCAGCCTTGCCACAACCCGATCCTGTCCAAGGGCCATGAGGATGTCGAACATGGAGGGGCCTGCCAGCTGACCGGTCACCACGGTACGCATTCCGTTAATGATGATGCCCGGCTTGATTTCGAGTTCATCGGCAAGCTCTCGTGCCACCCTTTCGGTCTCTTCAAGAGAAAATTCACCAAGGGCCTCATAACGGTCGGCAAGCATGGGCAGCCACTCTTTGAGGCCGGGATGTTTGAGGATGTTTTTCTTAAGCGGTTTCTGCTCCACTGTATAGTCGTCGGCAAAGTACGCCCGGCCAAGGGAGGCAAAGTCGTTTAAAACGTGGAAACGGTCCCGGATGAGGTCCACTGTTTCCAGGTACCACTGTTTCCGGTCACCGTCATAGGCATCATCCCAGATATTTTCACTTTTTAGAACCTCGGCTGCCATGGCCCCGATCTCCTCGATATCCATGGTGCGCAGATAATGCTCATTCATGGCGATGGCCTTGGGGTCGGTGAAGTACTTGGCATTGCCCTTCTGGTAGTTGAAGATGGAGTTGGATTTGTTGATCCGCTCCAGGGAAAATGCCTCAATCAGCTCCTCTCTGGAGAATATTTCGCGGTCATCGCCCGGAGACCAGCCGAGCAGGACCAGGAAGTTGGACAGCGCCCAGGGGATGAATCCGTTCTTCTCATAAAACTGAACGGCGACGATCTCCCCGTGGCTGCGCTTGGAGATCTTGGCTTTTTTCAGGTCAAGGGTTAACGGCATGTGGGCAAACACCGGCAGCGGTGCTCCAAGTGCTTCATAGAGCAGGACCTGGCGGCCGGTATTGGTCATATGGTCCTGGCCGCGAATGATGTGGCTGATCCGGTCGCGGATGTCGTCGACGACGTTGCAGAGCAGGTAGAGCGGTTTGCCGTTGGAGCGGACAATGACGAAATCCTCAATCTCCCTGTAGCCGGTCTCGATGGTGCCAAGCACCTTGTCGTCATAACTGAGAGTGCCCTCACGGTCAGGGACTTTGAAGCGGATGACGTACGGCAGGCCCGCCTTTTCCTTTGCACTGATTTCATCCTCGCTCAGGTCTCGGCAGGTCCCGTCATAGCCGAAGTTCTGCTTGGCGGCCTGGGCTGCTTCGCGCTTGGCGTCGAGTTCGTCCTTGGTGCAGAAACACTTGTAGGCCTTGCCCTCTGCCAGCAGTTTTTCGGCTGCTTCACTGTGTTCGTGACTGAACTCGGTCTGGAAGTAGGGGCCTTCATCCCAGTCGATTTCCAGCCACTTGAGACCGTCGAGGATCCCCTGGATGGATTCGTCAGTGGAACGTTCGGTATCGGTGTCTTCAATCCTGAGAATAAGCTTGCCGCCGGTCTTTTTGGCATAGAGCCAGTTGTAAAGGGCGGTTCGGGCCCCGCCGATATGAAGGTAACCGGTCGGGCTGGGCGGAAAACGCAGTCGTGTCTCTGTCATGGTCGTTTGTCTTCTATTGGAATTAAATCATAGGGTATAATGAACCCGGTAGATGATCAGGACGAAGTTGTTGCTGTAACTTCTGTTCAACAGCGTAGCTTTATATCTTTTCTTCAGTGAATGTCAAGAACTGTCCGCGAAAACATCACCGATTCGGCAGCTGAAAGAGCGAGTTGACAGTCAATACCAAAACAGCACCAGTGTGCAGCCACTGTCTGTAAAGCCAATACGTTAAGGTGAGGGGCAGCTGGTTATAAGGAGGTCAAAAATGGACACAGAGGTGAGTGTATTCAGCCCCTTTGATTTTGAAGTCGGCCAGAAGATACAGATCAGTGACGGTCCCCGAAAAGGCGATTGGCAGGTGGTTGGCTGTGATGAGCGCAAGGTGACGCTGCGCTGCCCGGTGAGCAGCAGGGAGTTTTCCTGGGACAGGTTCTGCTACCTGGTTGAAACCAGACAGCAGCAGTGGCCGGAAAAAGATTAATCAGCTGAGCTGTTTTCCAGATCCCACTCGTCTCGCAGATGTTTGATACCCTGATGGTTGGTGAGGTCCAGGTGAATCGGCGTCACCGAGATGTAACCGTCCGCCACCGCTGCGACATCGGTGTCCCGGGCTGTTTCGCTGCGTGGTGTACCGCCGCCGATCCAGTAATGTTTTCTGCCCCAGGGATCAAGGGTCTCCTGGATCGCGTTTTTCCACAGCCTCCTTCCCTGGCGGGTGATCCGTACCCCCTTGTCGGCCGGTCCCGACGGTACATTGACATTGAGCAGGGTGTCTTCCGGAAGCCCTTTTTCAAGAATCATGGCACCGAGGCGACAGGCCACTTCAGCCGGACGTTTAAAGTGGTGTGGAGTATCTCCGGCCAGTGAGACGGCAAGGGCGGCAATATTGTACATGGTCCCCTCCACCGCTGCCGAGACCGTCCCTGAATAGGAGATGTCGTCACCGAGGTTGGGGCCGGGGTTGATTCCAGAGACGAGAAGGTCGGGGCGCCGGTCCAGGATTTTGTTGAGACCGATGGCCACACAGTCTGTCGGTGTACCGTTGAGGGTGTAGTGATCTTTAGCGATTTCAGTGACCCGCAGAGGCCGGCTCATGGTCAGCGAATGGGAAACGGCGGAGTTATCGCGATCCGGGGCAATAACAACACAGTCTCCCAACTCCTGCAGGACATTGCAGAGGGTGGTGAGGCCGGGGCTGTGGATGCCGTCGTCATTGGTGATCAGGATAAGAGCCATGGCGGAAAAGTCGAAGGAGGTAAAGGTAAACGGGTATGAAGTTTCTCAGAGTACCTTTATGAGAAACTGCAATTAATAACGGTCAACCACTGGTCGTCGGGCAGCCGGATGATAAAACAACAGCCGTATTGATGGCTGAATTGTTCAACGATAGCGGGATTTACAATCTTTTTCAAGGAGTGGTTATCGGTTTGACTTTCTCTCCGTTAAGGGTGATAATTATTTTCAAGGGTCCATGGGAATATTCAGTCAGCTGCGGTCAGCAGGGTGCAGAGGAGGCAATTCACTATGTTTGGTTCAAGGAGGCAATTCATTGTTGGCTTGTCCGTATTGGTTTTTTCGCTGGGATTTGGCAACGTGCTCTCGTCTCCGCCAGTCATGGCATTTGACAAGCAACCGGTGTCAGAGGGAAAAGTGGTTGTTGAGTGGCTGGGCCACGGCAGCTTTCTATTTACTTCGGTTGCAGGAAAGAGAATTCTCCTTGATCCCTGGATTTCCACCAACCCTAAATGCCCGGGTAAGTACCGTAATTTTGAAGGATTTGGATCGGTGGACATGATTCTCTGGACCCATGGTCACGTGGATCACTTCATGCTGGAGGATGCGAAAAAGCTTATTGGGATGTTCGATCCGCTGGTGATTGCTCCCTGGGAGCTGGCTTTTTTTATCAAATCGGAAATCCCCAGGGCAAACTGTCAGATCTTCACCCTCGGCAACAAGGGGGCGACCGCCGATTTTTCTGGTATAAAACTGACCATGACCGAGGCATCTCATTCCGCCGGTGCCCAGCTCACCGGGTTTGAGGGAAAAAATCATTTCGTAGGGGAAGCGGTGGGTTTTCTCCTTGAGTTTGAAAACGGCCTGCGTATCTATCATTCCGGCGATACCGGCCTGCTTGGGTCCATGTCATCCATCATTGGCGAATACTACCGACCCCACATTGCCATTTTACCCATCGGCGGTGTATTCACCATGGGGCCGGACGAGGCAGCCTATGCCTGTAAGCTGATTCAACCCGATATTGTCATTCCTGAACATTACGCAACTTTTCCGGTGCTCACCCCCAACGCAGTCGAGTTTGAGAAACGGCTGGGCCACTGGGCTCCGAACGTAAAGATGAAGGAACTCATACCGGGTAACCCAGCATCCTTTTAACAATCAACTGATAGATGAGTGTTGATTTCGTTTATTCCGGTAAATCCATTGCCGGCAAAATCCTGCTCTATGTCACTGGAGTGGTCGTTGTTACCGTTGGTTTAACAACGATCCTGGCGGCCCGGACTGAATTTAATATTGTCAGTTCCAATATGCACCGGGCAGCACGGGAGCTTGCGGACAACATCGGTCGCAGTGTGGGAGATTCTTTTGCCTCGCTGAACTGGGTCTATGCGGAAAAACTGCTTCGGCAGAGTATGAGTAACAAGAGCCTTGATCTTGTCTATATCAAGGTGGTTAATCCTGCCAATGAAGTTTACCTTGCCGATTCTCCGAAATATTATAGCAAAGCTGTGGATCCCGAGCTTATTCGTGAGGGGAAGCTCAACAAGGTCGGAAGCTCTTTTTTCGGTGAGATAAAGCACCTGCAGCGGGTGGTCGCCGAAGAGGTCAGGGTCGGCGCGGAGACATGGCATGTACTGGTTGCCTATTCCAACGCTCCAATCCACAGTGCCATGCGTAAGCTGTTAATCCGCTCTTCTCTTTTGACCCTTGTTATAGTTATACTGGGAGCCCTTTTTACGGCAATATTATCAAAAAGTATTACCCGTCCAATCATTGATCTGGCCAAGGTTTCCGGGCGAATCGCCCAGGGAGAGTGGACCACGGTCGAG
>JBDLID010000030.1:0-28149 GCA_039715055.1 Thermodesulfobacteriota bacterium
AGGATAACGGACCGGGCATGACTGAGGAGGTCCGATCCAGAATCTTTGAACCATTCTACACCACCAAACCGGTCGGTTCAGGCACCGGTCTCGGTCTCTCGGTCTCCTATTTTATCATCTGCGAGCAGCACAACGGCGAGATCCTCGCCCGCTCGACCCCGGGCAAGGGAACAACGTTTTCCATTACACTCCCCATACAGGGTGCCTGACAAAAAAGGACCGGCTGATCACCAGCCATACTCGGCCAGCTGACTGAGGAAGAAATAACTGGCAGCCAGCGCGAGGACGGCCAGCATCACCACCGGTGTCCCCCTGATAATCCAGCGCCGTATTGCCCACTGCAGCCTGCTGGACTGAACCGGCCTGCCGCCGGCACATCTTGCACGATAGCAGTGAAATTGTGAAAATAAGGCAACATTTCCAAAAGCTGACTGTTTCATAACTGACCTCCATTGTGCAGGAGGGGACCTGAATACGGTCTCCTCAATTAAGCTTTCAATGAAGGGTAACAGCCCGGGGGTATCACAGAGTGATCACCCCCCTATTTTTTTTTGCAGACCACTTTTGAACCCGGTTTGAGAGATGAGATGCACCTCAGCACATAATCGGTTATCTCTTTGTCATAATCTGCATATGAGGCCATCTCGGCAACAGTTTCACTCCACTGCTCCTTGTTTTTGACCGGTAGGTTCTTGCAGATGTTTTCAACACCATGACAGCCTGTACAGAACGTCAAAAAAAGGGCTCTGCAGTCCTTGTCATTGACAGGCGGGGCGCCATGGGCTGTGGTGATCATAAGAAGCTGGCTGAAAAAACAGAAAATGATCAATCGTTTCATTAAAAACCTCACCGACTTTAATTAATGACTTTCGACTTTTACTCGAAAAAAGTATCCTATTTAAGAACTTGAATCATTATCTACTATAATCCGGGATCACATCAATGAAAAAGCTGATTTTCACCCTGCTTCTTACCCTGCTCTCCACCTCTGCCATGGCCCAGGAAATCGCCGGTGTCAAAATCGCCGAGGAGGTCAGTACCAGCAATGGCCGCTCACTCACCCTTAACGGCGCGGGAATTCGGTCCAAACTTTTTTTCAAGATCTATATCGCTCAGCTCTACCTGGCAGAATCGTCCTCATCAGCCGAGGCCATCCTCCAGGCCGATTCACCGAAACGGCTTGTCATGCATTTCCTCTATGACGAAGTGAGTCGGGAAAAACTTGTCGACGGCTGGAACAGTGGTTTTCACGCCAACCTGACCGCAGAAACAATGGTCTCTCTGCAGGGTAAGATCGATCAGTTCAACTCTTTATTCCAGACAGTACACAGCGGTGATGTCATCAGCCTCGATTACCAGCCCGGCCTCGGCACACGGGTGATCATCTCAGGTACTGAAAAAGGTGTTGTTGCCGGCAAGGACTTCAATGATGCCCTGCTCTCCATCTGGCTCGGGAAATCACCGGTCACCAAAGATCTGAAAAAACAGCTCCTCAGCCAGAACCGCTGACCCGTTTCTCACCAGGGTCGCTCACCTCTTCCTCGGCTTACAGCGGGCGGTGGCCACTGCCTTGTACGGATCATCGGGCCAGTGATGTTTCGGGTATCGGCCTGCGAGTTCCTTTTTCACCTCTTTATAGGTCGACTCCCAGAAAGAACGGAGATCGCTGGTGACCTGAATGGGGCGACCGGCCGGGGAAAGAATGTGGATGAGCAGCTTCACCCTGCCATCACACAGCGCAGGTGTCTCTTCCAATCCGAAAAGCTCCTGCAACCGAACACTCAGAACAGGCAGCTGGCCGACCTCATAGTTCAAAGGCCTTTTACTGCCGCTGGGAACCGTCAGGTGAGTTGGGGCCCACCTATCCACCTGCTGCTGTTGCTGCCACGACAACAGCCCGAGAAATACCGAGCCGAGATTAATCTCCTTCAGCTGGTTGATGGAGTTCCTGTTGCCGCAGTAAGGGGCAAGCCAGGACAAATCTGCAGCCAGGGCCTCATCGGAGAGATCCGGCCACTGTTCACTATCCATTGAGGCGGTCAGGATAACCCTCGCCTGGAACTGACGCACCTTCTTGCTCCAGGAGAGACAGTCCAGCCCCAGTTCCGCCACCCTGGCCAGAAGGAAACTCACCACCCTCTCCTGCGGCGGGTTCGGCCAGGGCCGGGACGAAAGAACAATGCGACCGATTCTCTCCTCCTCTCTTGCCTCAATCCGATTGGCGCCACGGATCCAGTGCAGCTCCCGCTCCTTTTCGATAAGGTCGTGGTGAAACTCTCTCAGCTCGGTCCTGGAAATGGCGCAGCAGAGTTGAATCCGCCCGACCCGACCCCTGTCGTTTAAGCGGGGGACCACAAGATATGGACTTGCTGCCAGTGGTCCGTCCCCGGGAAGCTCAACACCTCGCCCATTTGCCAGAAGATAGTTGCTGCGGCTTTGGGGACGCAGCCCGGCCAGTCGGTCAGGAAAGGCGTAAAGGAGCAGGTGGCCGAGCTCCTCAAGCCGTATCCGCTCCCCCTTTTTTCGCTGAAGCTGCCGACCGTAGCGCTCGGCAGAGCTTACCACCCTGCGACAGACTTTCATATCAACCAGCGCCCCGGCAGACTCCCGCTGTCTCCCATGATCCAGATCTTTCATCAGCGAAAGCCTGGGTGCGATATCAACTCCGCGCTCACGTCCCTTGAAGATGTCTCTCTCTTCGAGCAGTGCCGCAATCAGGCAGGCCGTACGCCCAAGACCTTCCTTTTCAGCCAGAAGAATCATGTGCGCCAGCCGGGGATGGAGAGGCATCCGCGCCATCCATTTTCCCGCATCGGTGATTCTCCCCTTTTCATCAACAGCGCCCAGCCGTTGCAGAAGCGCCCGCCCTTCGTCAACACTTCCGGAACGTGGCAGGTCGAGCCATTTCAGCTCCGCCGGGTCACCTACCCCCCACAACGCCAGCTCCAAAACCAGCGGCGCAAGATCAGTCACGACAATTTCCGGCGGATCGCTGTCCGGCAGATTGAGATTTTCATGTTCAGCCCAGAGCCGGTAACAGATACCTGGCCTCAGCCGCCCCGCCCGACCGGCACGCTGGGTGGCCGAAGCCCGTGACACTCTGACCGTTTCCAAACGGTTCATCCCCCGGGAAGAATTGAAACGGCTCCGCCTGCTCCAGCCGGAATCGACAACCGCCTCAATGCCCGCAATGGTCAATGATGTCTCGGCAATGGCCGTGGCCAGGATAATCCTGCGTCGTCCCGTCCCCGGCGCTACTGCCCGATCCTGCTGGCCAAAAGGCAGTTCACCGTAGAGAGGCAGAACCTCTGCCTCCGGATAATCAGGTTGAATCAACCTGGCTGTACGATGAATTTCAGCAGCCCCGGGAAGAAAGACAAGGATGTCGCCTTCGGTCTCCTGCCAGGCCCGACCGATGCCTCCGGCGCAGTCAGCAGGAATCCGGTAAAGGTCTCCACCTCCGGCGAGATAGCGCCGCTCCACCGGAAAAGCTCTGCCCTTACCCTGCAGTACGGGGACGCCGCCCATCATTTTTGCCAGAGCTGAAGTCTCAAGGGTCGCCGACATGACAAGCAGCCGCAAGTCGTCTCTCAGTTCGGCCAGCTCCAGACAGAGTGCCAGGCCGAGATCGGCATGGATGGAGCGTTCATGAAACTCGTCAAAGATCACCAGCCCCACTCCGGTCAGGCCGGGATCAGCCTGGATCAGGCGGGTCAGTACCCCCTCGGTCACCACCTCGATGCGGGTGGCCGACGACACCTGCTGCTCATGACGCACCCGGAAGCCGACGGTCTGCCCTGTTTTTTCCCCCAGCAGCTTTGCCATGCGGCCGGCTGCAGTCCGGGCCGCCAGTCGCCTGGGTTCCAGCAGTATGATTTTTTTATCGGTCAGCCATTGAAGATCAAGAAGGTGGGGCGCAATTCCGGTAGTCTTTCCTGAGCCGGTGGGTGCGGTAAGTATGGCAGAGCTTTGACCAAGGACCTCCCTGAGCTGCGGCAGGACGGCGTGGACCTCGAAATGTTGCTTCTCCTCCAAACCGCTCCCTCAACGAATTCTTCTGTAAACGATGGTGGTGTAATTCTCCTCGCCTTCGGTTCGGGTACGGGAGAACTCTTCAAAGGGGAGGTGGTCAAATTCAGGAAAAAAGGTATCCCCCTCGACCGTCCTGTCTAAAATGGTGAGGATGATGGTGTCGCAATAACTCAGCCCGAGCTCGTAGACCCCGGCGCCACCGATAAGAAAGACCTTGTCGCTGTACCGGCAATCATCAAGCGCCTCTTCCAGGCTGGACACCTTCTCACAGCCGGAAAAAGAACTGCTCCCTCTGCTGAGGACAATATTTCTCCGACCCGGCAGAGGACGGCCGATGGACTCATAGGTCCTGCGCCCCATGATGATCGGGTGTCCCATGGTTACTTTCTTGAAAAAGGCAAGCTCTTTGGGAAGATGCCAGGGGATCCTGTTGTTCCGGCCGATCACCCGGTTGGCGGCCATGGCGCAGATAAGGGTAATTTCCATCAAATCGCTCAATGATTATCGTGAGCCTTTACAATAAAAGGCCTGGGGTGCCTTGAGTAGATTCCAAGAATCAACTCTCTTGTAGCATATTATAACCGGTCGGCCAAGAACAGCGGGCTGGTGAAAACATTGTCGAACCCATTCCCTGAGTACATAGGTCATAGGAATTATAACAATAACCGTACAACTGTTTTTCAAGTGGTTAACCGCATCACTTATTGACTAAAAAAACCATTATTGATAGAAATAATAATCTGTTTTACAACGAAGTCACTACCCGACTTACCAATTCCCGGTTCGCATTGAGATACCACATACCACTTTCCCCGGGAACCAAGACTCTGGCAAGAGATCCGGCAGCATCATGGCGGATTCCATTTTCATCACTTCTGAAAGGAAAACACAGTGAGCGCACTTGATTCAATTCTTCAGCTGAAATCGCAAATGGGGCAATCCATCATCGGCCAGGAACATGTGGTGGAGAGACTTCTACTCGGGCTGCTGGCCAATGGCAACCTTCTCCTCGAAGGACTTCCCGGGCTGGCCAAGACCCGGGCCGTCAACAGCCTGGCTAAAAACCTTGATGCCGGTCTGTCCCGTATTCAGTTCACCCCCGACCTGCTACCCTCGGACATCACCGGCACCGAGATGTATTACAGCAGCGGCGGCAAGGATATCCTCCAATTCAAGCCAGGGCCGATTTTCTCCAACCTGATTCTGGCCGATGAGATCAACCGGGCACCGGCCAAGGTGCAGGCCGCCCTGCTGGAGGCCATGGAAGAACGACAGGTGACGGTGGCCGGTGAGAGTCACAAGATGGAGCCACTGTTCATGGTGCTTGCTACCCAGAACCCCATTGAACAGGAGGGCACCTATCCGCTGCCCGAGGCCCAGATGGATCGTTTCCTCATGCACATCCGGGTGGATTACCCCGACGATGGTGAAGAACTCGAAATCATCCGCCTGGTCAGAGGAGAGCAAAAGGGTGCAGAAGAGCCTGGCGAAACCATTGACCAGCAGGTTGTCTTTACTGCCCGCAGTGAGATCAGCGACCTCCACTCCTCGGAAAATGTTGAACGCTATATTGTCGCCCTTATCAGCGCCACCCGCTACCCTGAGCGACTGGGCGATCAACTCGCCCAGTGGATCGAGGTCGGCGCCAGTCCGCGCGGCAGCCTCGCTCTGGACAAATGTTCAAGGGTACATGGCTGGCTGCAGGGACGTGATCATGTCACCGCCGATGATGTGCGAAGTGTTGTCCACGACTGTCTGCGCCACCGCCTCATTCTCAGTTATGAAGCCAACGCCGAAGGCATGACCGTGGACCGGGTGATCGATGAAATCATCCAGCTGGTCGCAGTGGCCTGAACCAGGAGATGACAGTATGGCTGCCACCCCCAACCATCACAGCGGAGTCTACGTCTCCCTTAAGGATCTGATCCGCCTCCAGCACCAGGCTTCCGGGTTCAGTTTCCTGCCGAGACAGCCGGTCCACAGCCTGCTTGCCGGTCGCCACTCCTCCCGGCTTCGCGGCCGTGGCCTGGATTTTGAGGAGCTGCGCCAGTACCGCCCCGGGGACGATATCCGCACCATGGACTGGAAGGCGACCAAACGCAGCGGTGAACCATACGTCCGGGTCTATACTGAGGAACGGGAGCGGCCGGTTCTGCTCATTGTCGATCAACGAATCTCCATGTTTTTCGGTTCCCGGCGCAATATGAAATCGGTTACTGCGGCCGAAGCTGCAGCGCTTGCGGCCTGGAAGGTGGTCGATGCGGGTGACCGTGTCGGTGGTGTTGTCTTCAATGATGAAGAGACCAGGGAAATCCGCCCCCAGCGCAGTAAAAAAACAGTGATGCGCATCCTTCAGCGGATCGTCGAACAGAACAACGCGCTGAGTGTTGAACGTGACATCAGCCCGTCAAAAGAGATGCTCGACAGGAGTCTGGAAAAGGCGGTTCAACTGGCCGGTCACGATTATCTGATCTGTGTGATCAGTGACTTTTACGGCCTCAGCGACAAAACACTCCACATTGTCAAGCAGCTCAGCCGTCATAATGATGTGCTGCTGCTGCCGGTATACGATCCGCTGGCCAGGACGCTTCCCGAAGATGCCAGCCTGGTGATCAGTGACGGCAGCAGACAGGTACTGCTTGACGGATCGACAGGCCGCCTGAAAAAACGTTTCCCGGAATTTCTCAAGGGACGGCTGGGGTCCCTTGCCGATGGCCTGACCAGGTTCGGAGTGCCGATCCTGCCGCTGACCACTGACCGACCGGTGGCTGCCCAGGTCAGGGAAACACTGGGCTACACCCCCGGCAAACAGGGCGGCAGCGGCAAGGTCGCCGTGAGAGGTTCAAGGTAATGGCTGATCCCGCAAGCCTGCAAAATCTGCACGATATCGTCATACCACCGCCTGTTCCCTGGTGGCCGCCTGCGCCCGGCTGGTATGGTCTATTTTTCTGCCTGCTCCTGGCTGCCGGCTGGTTGATCGCCAAAGGTTACAGAACCTACCGGGCCAATGGTTATCGGCGGGAGGCGTTGAACATTCTCGACAACCTGGAACTGGAACATCAACACAACGGCCCCACAGTCCTGCCCCGCCTCGCCCAGCTGATCAAGCGAACAGCCATTGGCGCCTACGGCAGGCCACGGGTGGCCTCGCTCAGCGGTGACCGCTGGCTGAGGTTTCTCGACCGGACCGGAAACACCACTATCTTTACCGCGGGTGACGGGCAGCTGTTGATCGACTGTTCCACTCAGTCGCCCGCCCGGCTTGAAGAACTGTCGCCTAAACAGGTCAGCGGACTGTTCAGGGCGGTTCGCGGCTGGATGACCGGACATCAAACTTAACCCAGGAAGTATCATGAACCTGTCCCGCAGACTTATCGTCTCTTTACTGCTCGGTGCAGTCTCAATATTTTGTATTTCACCGATAATTTTTGCCAACCAGACCGATCCTGCACCTGCTCCACTTGACTATCGCGTCATCAACGGTCAGTGGCAGCGGACTGACGGCAACTACCTCCTTAAGGTCAGTGATGTTCAAACAGACGGCAAGGTGACCGCAGCCTATTTCAATCCCCGCCCCGTCCACATTGCCCAGGCAGACATCTCGCCCCAGAAGGAGTTGATCAAACTGTTCATCAAATTCGACGACAAGGGCTATACAGGATCAACGTATAAGCTCTACTACTTTGCTGAAAAAGATGCCCTGGTGGGTTTCTACCACCAGGCGGAAATCGACAAGCTCTTCGAGGTGGTTTTTTTAAGAAAACCCTGAAAAGCATATGCTTACAATCAGCTACATATGGGTCTTTGCCCTGCTGCCCCTGCCACTTCTGATATGGAAGCTGACCAGGCCCCACCAGGAAGAACGACAGGGAATACGGGTTCCTTTTTTTGATGAACTTGCGGAGCTCTCCGGCCAGCAACCCGGCAGCGGCGCCGTTGTCCACCGCCGGTCATGGCCTCAGCAGGTCATCGCAACACTCTGCTGGCTCCTGCTGATTTTTGCCCTTGCCAGACCCCAGTGGCTTGAACAGCCCATCATCAAAGAGGTGGCTTCCCGGGATCTTCTCCTCGCCATCGACCTGTCCGGCTCCATGCAGACCGAAGACTTCACCTCCAGAGACGGCAGCAGGGTCAATCGGCTGACGGCCGCAAAAGAGGTTCTGGAAGACTTCCTCAGCCAGCGCGGAGGCGACCGGGTGGGCCTTGTCCTTTTCGGCTCGGCACCTTTCACCCAGGTTCCCTTTACCGAGGACCTTGAACTCTGCCGCACCCTACTCCTTGAGGCCCAGGTCGGAATGGCCGGACCGAAGACCGCTTTGGGCGACACCATTGGCACGGCCATATCGCTTTTCAAAGAAAGTACGGTTGAAGACAAGCTGCTCATCGTCCTCACCGACGGTAATGACACCGCTTCCAAGGTTGAACCGGTAAAAGCCGCAGAGATTGCGGCGACCAACAACATTACCATCCACACCGTTGCCGTCGGTGACCCGGCGGCCGCAGGTGAGGAAAAACTTGATGAAAAAACCCTGCGCTCCATCGCCTCGATTACCGGCGGTTCGTACTTCTGGGCAGGTGACCGCGACCAGTTATCTGAGATCTACAAAAAAATTGACGCAATCTCGACCCATGACACTGAAACCATCAGCCACAGGCCCCAGCACGACCTTTACCACTGGCCACTTGCTATTGCCATCATACTCAGCCTCCTGAACCACGGTGTGCGAGTGATCAGCAGGCTGAACAGAAAACAACTGTCAGCGGGTTGATGGCAGGATCCATCGATAAAAACATTTTCTACTTTCGAAAATAATGGCTGCATTTTTTACAAATTTTCATTTTCTCAGACCCTGGCTGCTGCTCCTGCTCCTGCCGGCCGGTGCGCTGATCTGGTACGGGCTGACATTACAGAACTCACGCCGTACCATGCAGTCCATTATCGCCGGCCATCTTCTCGACCACCTTGTGGTAGGTCGCAAGAACCAGAAAAAACTTGGCCCACTCTCCCTGCTCGCCCTCTTCTGGCTGAGTGGCATCATCGCTCTGGCTGGCCCAAGCTGGCAAAGGGAGGCGTCGCCTTTTGCCAAAGATACGGCCGGGCTCGTCATCTGTCTGAAAGTGACGCCGTCCATGAAAGCCGGCGACATCCAGCCGTCCCGGCTGGAACGGGCCACCCAGAAGATCCATGACCTGCTCGAGCGGCGCGGTGGAACCCAGACGGCCCTCATCGCCTACAGCGGCAGCGCTCACCTGACCATGCCGCTGACCATGGATTCGTCCATCATCAACACCTTCAGCCAGGCCCTCACCCCGGAAATCATGCCAGGGACAGGCGACGCGGCCGCCGATGGTGTCGATCAGGCGATCCAGCTCCTGAAAAGCGCAGGCATCCCGGGCTCCATTCTGCTCATTGCCGACCAGATCGACCAGACCCAGATCGAACAGCTGGCCCGGTTTGACAACAGCCCCTACCCCATCCTTATCTACGCTATGGCTGCCGAACAGTGGCCGGCCACCCTGGCAGGCAACATTTCAGCGCAGCCCCTGAACAAAAAAGCGATGCAGCGGGCAGCCGATAGAGTGGGAGGAAGCCTGACACTGGTTTCTGTAGACGAGAGGGATATCGACCGGCTGTCCGGGCGGCTGACCAGTAGTCTCGCCGCCTCAAAGCTTGACCAGGGAGACCGCTGGCAGGACAGCGGCTACCTCCTTGTCCCCCTGCTTGTTATTGTCGCCCTTTTCTTTTTCAGGAAGGGTTTTACTGTGGCCTACGAGTAATCCATGATGCAGATAACTGTTCAGCCCACACAGCTTCGGCTTATCGCAGCAGCACTTATTGGTGCAGTTTTTCTCTGGGCCCTGTCCGCAGTTGCCTGGAGGCCGACAGAACTCTTCCTGACCCCGGATCAGAAGGGTCGACTGCAGATGGCCCGGAAAAACTACAGTGAGGCGGCAGACCGGTTTGAGGACCCGTTGCAGCGGGGCACTGCTCTTTACCTGGCAGGAGATTTCAAGCGGGCAGCCGGTAGCTTTACCGGTCAAAGCTCAGCCATCGGTGCCTATAACCGGGCCAATTCCCTGATCATGCTCGGCAACTACGACGCGGCCATCGAGGCGTATCTCCAGGCTCTCACGGCGAAACCGGGCTGGCCTGAGGCAGAGGAGAACCTGGCTCTTGCCAGGGCGAGAAAGGAAAAACTGGAACCGGCCGATGATGACGCCGGCGGTACCGGCGGCAAGATGAAAGCAGATGAAATCGTATTTGACAATCGGCAACAGAAAAACTCCAGTGACAACAAGGAGCAGGTTTCAGGAGATGGTAATTCCGACCAGGCGATGTGGCTGCGCCGGGTACAGACAAAACCGGCCGATTTTCTCCGGGTCAAATTCTCCTACCAGGCTGCTGTCCAGGCAGAAACAGGTTTGACCAAATGATGAGATCCCTTTTCCTCATTATCACCCTTCTGCTCGCTCTGTTTACAGCAGTGGTGTCATCTGCCGGACAGCGTTCCGCCTTTATCAGGGTGGAACTGGTCGACCAGCAAAAGATCTGGCAGGGTGAGCGGATCATTGTAATCGTTACTCTTTATTCCGACACTTTTTTCTCCGGTTCCACCCGTTTTGAACTGCCGTCCGTGGACGGCCTGCTCATCATGGAAAGCGAAGACCATCCCCTGCTCGGCACCCGGAGAGTCGATGGGATATCCTACACCTACAAACGTCACGAAATCACCCTGTTTCCATTGCGCTCCGGCGACTATGTTCTTCCTCCCTTCAGGGTGGAATTCAGTTCCCGCGGAAAAAATGGCCGGACCGAAGATCAGAGCTTCACCACTGAGACACTGACATTCAATGCGTTGCCTGTTCCGGGAGTCTCCACCGGTGAAAACGTCATCACCACCAGTGACCTCAAGGTCCGGCAGCAGTGGAATCCAGCACCGGGAAGCTCAATGGTGGGAGACGCATTGACCAGAACCATCACAAGAAGTGCGGACGGACTGCCGGGGATGGCCTTTGCGCCGCTGACGCTCAAGCCGGTTGACGGGCTGGGGATCTACTCCAGGCAGCCTCTGCTTGAGGACCGCATGCAGCGGGGGGAGTTTACCGGCAGCCGAACGGAATCTTTCACCTATGTCTGTGAAAAAAAGGGCCTGTACACCATAGGCCCGGAGACATTTACCTGGTGGAACCCCAAAACAGAAGAGCTGCGCAAGATCACCCTGCCGTCCATCGAGTTTGAGGTTCAGGCCAATCCGCTCGTTGATCAGCAGGAATCCGCTGGCGAGACGATTTCCCGGCCACTGCCTCCATTTCCCTGGAAAAGACTGCTGGCCATGCTCCTGTTCACCGCTGCTCTAGCCTGGGTGCTTGCGGAAAGACAGCGCCGGCTGCACGAAAAAAATGGCCTTGATGGAGAAAGAGCGCTTCTCGAAGAATTTCACCAGCGGGCCCGGGCTGACGACGGGGCCGGTGCCATGCAGGCGCTTATCAACTGGCTTGATGCAAGCAAATTCGGTGGTCAACCGGCCACTTTAGCCCACTTTTCCACCCAGGCCGATGACCCGCAGCTCACCAGTGAGCTGACCGCCCTGGAAGAACTGCTCTACACAGATTCCACTCCCCGCCACTGGACGGGAAAAAGACTCTCACGGGCCGTTTCCAGGGCTTGTCTGAATTTACGCCGTGAACACACACTGAGCCGGGCAGGAGCTCTTCCCGAACTCAACTGAGAATCTGTCTCTGTTTCATTATTTATCTTTAAAAATCACAATGCTGTTTGCTTTGCGCCAACGAATGTAATAAAACAGTAAAGGTATGTATATTATTGGCTGAGTTGACCCTGAACCGTTACTGGTTTGGTCGCCGCCGAGTAATAGAACACCAGAATTTTGTTAACATAACAACACTGACAAATCGGCCGATTTGTCAGCAGTCCTACCATGTTGGAGGGTTCCAATGAAAATGACCTGTCCCCATTGCGGGATAAGCGGCTCTGCAGGTGATAGCCTGCTTGGTACAAAGGTTCGCTGTCCGAAATGCAGCAAGGTATTTATCGTTGAAGGTGATTTGCCCCATGCTGGGATTGCTGCCCCCTCCCCAGCGGAAGAAGTCGTTGCCCGGGAAGTCGACATTCCGGCCGAAGTTCCCTCTGAAACCCTTGATTACGATATCCTTGATGAAATAGATGATGAGCCGCAAGCCGAAGAAGTCATCGAAGAGATAGAAGCTGAAGAGATTGAAATCGTAGAAGAATCAGGTGACGAAGTCAACATTGCTGACATCCCCACCGAGCCGTGTGCCGGTTGCGGTGAGTCTTTTCATCCGGACTTCCTCCAGGAGGTGGAATCGAAGCTCTATTGTGGTATCTGCCAGCCCGAGGTGGTTGAAGAGCAGGATCAGGGTCAGTCTCCGGCAACAGCTCTGTTGGACTCACAAGCCAGTGATAAGGCCCAGAAAAAACCAAAGAAGAAAGGATCCTCCATTGGCAGAATTCTCCTCCTTCTTCTCATCCTCATCATCCTTGGCGGAGTAGCAGTCTATTTTTACTACCCGGAACTCTTAACAAATCTTGGACCGGTCACGGAAGTCTTAACAAATCTCGGGCTGCTCAAGGGTCCGTAAACCATCAACGAGAGCAGTAGAAATGGATTTATCCCAGGCAGCACTGATCTGGCTGATCTGCGGGGTGGTCTTATTCCTTCTGGAAATGGCCCTGCCCGGCTTCATCCTTTTTTTCTTCGGCATCGGCGCCTGGACAACGGCACTGATCTGTTGGGTAGCTCCGAATATGAGCCTGGCTGCCCAGCTTGGAATCTTTCTCATCTCCTCCCTGCTCTCACTCTTTGCCCTGCGGGGACTCATCAAACGAACCTTTTTCGGTGACAGCGAAGACGGTCTCCAGGACCAGGTCACAGCCCGCGGCGGTGAACAGGCGGTGGTCACCAGCGCGATCCACCCGCCGGCCGAGGGTAAAATCAAATACTCGGGAAGCTTCTGGCGTGCCGTTGCCGACACCCCCATTGACAAAGATAAGGTGGTGACCATCGTTTCCCAGGATAACCTGGTAATGAGGGTAAAAAAACACAACATGGAACAGGAAGGAGAATAGTATGGAAAACCTGGCAGGCATTGGCATTCTCATAGCTTTTATTATTTTTGTCCTGGTCAAGACCGCAGTGGTGGTTCCCCAGCGTATGGAATACGTGGTGGAACGCCTGGGTAAATACCGCAAGACCATCACCGCTGGTTTCCACATCCTGATCCCCTTTCTCGACAAGGTGTCCTACAAGAGATCACTCAAGGAAGAACCCATCGATATTGAAGCCCAGAGCTGTATCACCGCCGACAACGTCACCCTTGAAGTCGATGGTGTTCTCTACATCCAGGTCATGGATACCAAGAAATCGGCTTATGGCATTGAAAATTACCACTTTGCCGCCTCCCAGCTGGCCCAGACCAGCCTGCGTTCAGCCATCGGCAAGATTGAGCTGGACAAAGCCTTTGAGGCCCGGGAAGCCCTCAACAGCCAGGTGGTGGAGGCACTGGATGAGGCCGCCGAGAACTGGGGCGTCAAGGTGCTCCGCTATGAGATCAAAGACATCTCCCCGCCGCGCACCGTTCTTGAGGCCATGGAGAAGCAGATGAAGGCCGAACGGGAGAAACGGGCCGATATTGCCCGTTCCGAAGGTGAGAAACAGGCCACCATCAACCGATCCGAAGGTGACCGGGCCGAGGCCATTGCCCTTTCCGAGGGTGAGAAGATGAAACGAATCAACGAGGCCGAGGGCCGGGCCCAGGAGATTCTCAAAGTGGCCGAAGCCACGGCGGAAGGCATCAAGAAGGTGGCTGAATCCCTGTCAACACCAGGCGGCACGGAAGCGGCCAACCTGGAAGTGGCCAAGAAGTACCTGGATCAGTTCGGTAAAATGGCCAAAGAAAACAACACCATGATCATTCCCGGCAACCTCTCCGACGTCACCTCCATGGTGGCCACGGCCATGTCCACCCTCAACCATGTAAAACAGCCGCCGGCTCCCCCGAAACGACCGACAACCGACGAGGGTCGCTTGTCCGCCACCTAGGAGCTTATCCGCCATACACTCCTGCAGGGGGATGAGTGCTCTACGTCCCTCTGCAGACCAGGCTGCTGGCCTGCAGAATCATAATTTTACATCTCTGCCTGGTATTGCTTCTCCCTTTTAAGCTCCCCGCTTCCTTCAGACACATCAACCCGCTACCACCATGACGGACAGATCCAGTGAAGCCAGGAGAAGGCGCTACAGTCTTCACCTTCTGATGCTGCTCTGCGCATCACTTGTGGCCGGCTCTTTTACGGTTGGGGAAGCCATTGCCGACAGCCTTGATCCAGCACTGATCACCCTGATCCGGTTTTTTTGCTCGACCCTGCTCCTGGCACCCTGGATCATCTATCGTTACGGTCTGTCCATCTCTTTACCCTCCCTGGGCCGCTACAGCCTGATCAGCGCCAGCCTGGTTATCTTTTTCTGGTCGATGTTTGCCTCACTGCGTTACACCACGGCTCTCAACACCAGCGCCCTGTTCACCCTGGTACCGTTAATCTCCTTTTTGTATGCCCGCATCCTGGTGGGCGAACAACTGACCGGACGACGCCTCTGGGCTCTGATCCTCGGGGTCGCCGGACCGCTCTGGATCATCTTTGACGGCAGCCCTCAGAGGCTCTTCAGCCTTGACTGGAATCATGGTGATCTCCTCTTCCTCTTCGGCTGTCTATTCATGGGGCTCTATCCACCTCTGATCCGACTGCTGCACCGTGGTGAGGATATGCTGGAGATGACCTTCTGGATCCTTTTTACCGGCACGCTCCTTCTTCTCATTCCCTCTCTGGGGAGTCTTGCGGAAGTTAACTGGTCGTCAGTTCCTGTCCGTACCTGGCTCGGTATTGGTTATCTTTCAATCTTTTCCACCCTGATCTCTTTTTTTCTCACCCAGTTCAGCGTCATTCGACTGGGACCGACCAGGGTCATGGCCTATTCCTACCTCTATCCGACCCTGGTCCTGCTGATTAATCTCGGCCTGGGCAAAAGCTGGCCCGGAGTTTTTGTTCTTCCGGGCCTCCTTGTCACTCTTGTGGTAATGGTGGTTATCCAGGGTGAGGATAGAAACCGGACTTAACCGCTCACGGGCCGGACGGATTATTTTTCAGTCTCTCTGCCAAGGATGATTGCCTTTCCCATTTTTTTTCGGTAATTTTCAGATACAGATTCAAATAAACCAATAATTAGTGATAAGCGCGCAAAAACCTAAAATTTCAGATGGCTAAGCAAAAAGCTTCATATGCGAGGCGCGTGAATTTTCTATCATTTCGGCGTACTAAGGTACGTCGTAATGATAGAAAATTCGCAGCAACGAAGCAGATGAAGAGTTTTTACGACGCCATCGTCAGTGAGTAATGGGAAAACACTTAGTCCTCGCCGGAGCAGGTCATGCCCACATGGTGGCCATGGCCAATATCCATGAGCTGATTAAACTCGGCCACAAGGTCACTGTCATCGGCCCGTCGGATTATCACTACTATTCCGGTATGGGACCAGGCATGCTCGGCGGTGGTTATATACCGGATGAAATACGCTTTGCGGTCAGAGACAAGGTGGAAAGCCAGGGCGGGCGGTTTATTCGCGACTCGGTGGTCAATATCGATCCCGCACGCCGGACCCTGTTCCTCGCCTCGGGAAAAAGCATCATTTACCACGTGGTGTCTTTTAACACCGGCAGCTCAATCAACAAACCTGAGATTCATGGCGACACCAGCAGAATCTTCACGGTTAAGCCCATAGAAGACCTCCAGAAAATCCGGCTTAGGCTCCTTCAGGAGGCTAAAAAACGGCAGATTTTTATTGCAGTCATCGGCGGCGGACCTGCAGGGGCGGAGATTGCCGGTAACCTCAGGCAGCTGATTGGAGAGAGTGGTCACTCCTCTCTGGTGCTCCTCTATACCGGTAAACGCTTCCTTGGCAAATTCCCAGAACCGGTGCGAAAAAAAACAAAAAAACTGCTGCTGGAAGCAGGAGTACTTTTTCGCGAGGGTGACCGGCTGGAGTCGATCAGGGACAATAGTCTTCACCTCCAGTCCGGAGCCAGGCAGAAGGTCGATTTTGTCATTCTCGCCACCGGCGTCCACCCCTCTTCATTTTTCAGGGAAGCCGGCCTGCCCGTAGGCAGCGATGGCGGTCTGCTGGTCAACCGTAACCTGCAGTGCGAATCCTTTCCGGAGATATTCGGCGGCGGTGATTGTATCTCTTTTAAGGACCATCCTCTGGATAAAGTCGGTGTCTATGCAGTCCGGGAAAACCCGGTACTGTACGAAAATCTAAAGGCCTGCCTGGAGGGAACCCCCCTGAAGCCATTCAACCCCGGGGGAGATTACCTGCTGGTCTTCAACCTCGGATACGGCAGGGGGGTCCTTAAAAAGGGCTGGCTGGTGTTCAGCGGCCGAACAGCTTTTCGGATAAAGGATTATATTGACCGTAAGTTTATGAAAAAATTTCAGTAATTAGTTTATGCCCCTGTCAGGGGTTTTCTCAACAAACAGGAGACGAGTATGAAAAAGATTGACTGGGCCTATATGCGCAAGGGCTGAACCTCATGTATCAAGGCCTGGGAGGCCTTTGAAAATGCGGCTGTGACCATAGATGAAGAGCAGGATGCCCGTAAGGCAGTGATCAAGGAGGAAGGGGCCTGGGAGCTTCTTCAGGATGCGGAAAAAATCTATATCGGCAAGGGAAAGAAGACCCTTGAATTTGAACCGACTGCAGCCTCCAAAGAGGAACTGCTGAAAAACGCGCTGGGCCGAACGGGCAACCTTCGTGCGCCCACCCTGCGCAGCGGAAAGATATTTTTTGTCGGATACAACCAAACCATGTACGAGGACCTGCTGAAATGAACTGGAAAACTCTCTTTTCACCCGGCTCCAACCTCGATCCTGAAGAGGCCAGGAAATATATGGAAGAGCACGGTAAGGACTGCTGCCAACTCCTTGATGTCCGTACTGAGAATGAATATAAGCAGCAGCATATTCCCGGTGCCATACTGATCCCGGTGAAAGAGCTGATGGGCCGTTTTGAAGAGCTCAACGCTGACGAAGCTGTGCTGGTCTATTGCCGATCAGGGGTGCGCAGCAAAGCAGCGGCCCAGATCCTCCTTGGAGAAGGTTTCAAGGAGGTCTACAATATGAGCGGCGGCATTGTCGCCTGGCAGGGTCACCAGGCAGCCGGACCCGAATCCCAGGGCATGGAATTTTTTATCGACCATGACTTTGCTGATGTCTTTTCCATGTCGTATGCCATGGAGGAGAGCCTCAGACAGCTCTACCTCGGTCTGGTCGATCTGGTCGACTCGGAGGCGGAGAAGAAACTCCTTCAGCGGCTGGCTAACTTTGAAGAGAGCCATAAATCAAAACTTGCTGCCCGCTTTCCCGCTGCTGACACCGAAACCGCTGAAAAGACAGATGTGCTCGAAAGCGGTATCAGTCGGCAGCACATCATGGATTACTTTGCCCCGCACCTGGGTTCCATGCGGGATATCCTTGAGCTTGGCATGATGCTGGAGGCCCAGGCCTATGACCTCTATAGCCGCCTGGCCCGATCTGCCGAAGATGATCAGAGCAGGGAACTCTTTGAATACCTGGCTGTAGAGGAAACCCAGCACCTGGCCTTTCTTTCCAATGAGATGAA
This sequence comes from Thermodesulfobacteriota bacterium, assembly GCA_039715055.1. GTDB lineage: Bacteria > Desulfobacterota > Desulfobulbia > Desulfobulbales > Desulfocapsaceae > JBDLID01. The sequence continues at coordinate 17,745 of JBDLID010000030.1, forward strand.
AAATATCAGCCAGGCCTGAAAACAACCTCCTCCTTGAAAATTAATTGGAGGAACCACTAAAAAATTTGGACATTTACCAATAAAAAAGAGATGATTGAATGGTCAAGCTGTACAGCAGATGAATGTGTGGGGGCTGAAGTTCCGGCATGAAACCTCCAGCGCAGACAAGCAAACTGCTTCACTGTTTTTTTGCTGCAATTGCGGAGAGTTATTAGGAGTTTATCATGAATCATATCCGCAAAAAACTCGCCACCTTCTTTCTCAAGAAGGCAGACACCGAAATAGGTGAATCATCTGCTCTAAAGAGCCGTTATAAGCAGTTTCGACTCACCCTTCTGGTGACGATCACCCTCATTGCCATGCTTCCGGCAACAGGAATCTCGGTTTTCGGCTATTTCCAGTACATGCTCCTCCTGGAACAACAGGAACGAGTCCATCTCAACTGGCATCTTGAAGATTCCAAACAAAAACTGGAGACCTTCATAGCCAATTCCCCTGTACCGCCCTCTGCTGATGAACTGGACAGACTGCTCCCCACCATCAATGCCCAGCTGGAAATCTTTCTCGTTGACTGGGACAACAGGCTGGTGACCTCATCTGAATCCTACGGCGACAAAGGGGATCTTTGTGAACTTAATGCCGTTCAGTTGGACGACGGGATCTCCACGGTGAAAAAACGATGGTGGATGGGGATGACCTTTCAGGGCAGCGCACCCCTTGCCGGGACCGACTGGATCCTGGTGCTCACCAACGACGGACCCCTGAGCCGGGCGACCTGGGTCAGTTTTCAAAAAAACCTGGTCCTCACCTTTGTTCTTTTCCTGGGAATGGGACTGCTGATCATCTACCAGCTGGTCTCCATACTCACCTCCCGTATTCGTGAGTCCGACGCAAAACGGATGGCACTGCTGAGCGAAGCGGAACACTCGGACAAGCTGGCCTCCATTGGACGACTGGCGGCCGGAATTGCCCATGAGATCAATAACCCCCTGGCTGTAATCGACCAGAAGGCGGGGCTCATTGAGGACTTCCTCGACTTCTCCGAAGACTTCACCCACAAAGACAGGCTGAATCGCTCCATCCTCGGTATTCATGAGGGGGTTCAACGCTGCAAAGTAATCACCCATCGACTGCTCAGTTTTGCCCGCAGGATGGAGAGCCGGCTGGAACTCATTGTTGTCAACGACCTGATCCTTGAGGTCATGGGCTTTCTGGAAAAAGAAGCACTCTACCACCAGATAAGAGTCGACCTCGACCTTGCCGAAGACCTGCCGCAAATCGAAAGTGACCATGGCCAGCTGCAGCAGATTTTTCTCAATATCATCAATAACGGTATCGATGCGGTAGGCCTTGACGGCAGTATCCAGCTGACCACTCAAAAACTGGATGACGAACGGGTCCAGGTAACAGTCACTGACTCCGGTCCGGGTATCGAACCGGAGATCCTCAAACATATCTTCGACCCTTTTTTTACCACCAAGGAAACAGGTAAAGGGACCGGCCTGGGACTTTCCATCACTTACGGCCTAATCCAACGGCTTGGAGGTACAATCCAGGTCGAATCAGAACCGGGCAGGGGAACCTCGTTTATCATTGCCCTGCCGGTCCATCACCGGGTCATCAATGAAAACAACAGAAACTGAAACCACAGTCCTCATCGTCGACGATGAAAAGGACTTCGCCGCAACCCTTGCCGAGCGCCTCGAGCTGCGCGGCTACCGGGCACTGGCCGCAAACTGTGCTGAAGACGCCCTTGCCCTGGTACTTTCATATCCCCCTGATGTGGTGATTCTTGATATTAAGATGCCTGACCTGTCCGGCTATGAGATCCTGGAGGAGATCAAAGAGAGTGTACCGACCACAGAGGTCATCCTCCTCACCGGACACGGTGCCATTACAAATGGAATTGACGGTGTTGTCAAAGGTGCCTTTGATTTTCTGATGAAGCCGGTGACAATGAATACACTGCTTGAAAAGATTCAGGCTGCAAAACGAAAAAAAGATGCAAATAACCCTGAACAAAAAGGTACGCAGTAATCATTTGATTTGACTCCAGCGAAGTGATAACTTTTAACTTAACAGCTTGAAAAATCTAATAAAGGAGAGATAATGAACGATTACAGGGCCAAGTTATTTGGCGAAGTGGAAACCATCCTGCTTACAACAGACGCCTCAGATTTCTCCGCCGGCGGAGTTCAGGAGGCCATCTTTTTCAGCCAGGCCTGCGGTGCCAAACTCGTGGTCCTTCATGTCATCGAAATAAAGACCGAAGCCGCCACTGCTGCCCACTCGAGTGTTGCTTTAAAACGTCAGGAAGCTGAAGCCCATCTCGCAGAAATTGAGAAGATGGCTAAAGACAGTGATATCGATTGCAGTATCGTCGTCTCTGAATCATACCAGCCTGACCGGACCATCATTGACGAGGCCTGGAAGGCCAACGCCGATGTCATCATTATGGGACGCCATGGAAGACGGGGCCTGCTCAAGCTCCTGGTAGGCTCCATGACCTCGCGGATTATCGGCTATGGTTTTCCCAAGGTGCTTGTCGTTCCCAAAGATTTCACCATTACCGGTGCAAGAATTCTCATTGCCACCGATGGTTCAGAGTTCAGTAAACTGGCTGCTAAGGAGGCGATCAGTCTAGCCACCCATTGCTCGAACCTTGAAAAAGTCCTGGTGGTCTCCGTGGCCGCAAAAGAGGAAGACCTCTCCTTAGCCCGGGAAAATGCCAACGCGGTCGTTGAAGAGGCAAAAAAATCTAATATTGCAGATATATTTGAGGTTGTTGCAGCAGTGGGTAAAGCGGGCGAGATCATCTGCCAGACCGCTGAAACCAACGGTGCCGACATGATACTCATCGGTGGTTTCGGAGAGTCGGGGATCATGAAAAAGATCATGGGTCACGTCACCGAAGATGTCATCGGCGGCGCCCACTGTGCGGTGCTCGTCGTCGAAGAATGAGTTAACCATCTCTACCGCCCACAGTAAACGACCAGGTCAGCCCGGGTGGAAATAGCACACTGGGCTGACCCGGTCGTTTACTGTGGGACACAGCGCTTTTATCAATTCATCCTTCCTATTTATTCAATACTATCCGTCCGGTCAGGCAAAGAGCAGCAGGCTCAATGCCATAACCGCCATTCCGCAGATCACACCGTACATGGCCACATGGTGCTCACCGTATTTTTCAGCTGTGGGAAGCAGCTCATCCAGTGAGATGAACACCATGATCCCGGCCACCGAGGCAAAGAGCAGGCCAAACACGAACTCATCAATATAGCGAAAAATAAGAAAGTAGCCGACCAGGGCTCCCACAGGCTCGGCCAGCCCTGAGCCGAAGGAGTAACCAAATGCCTTTGTTTTTGAACCGGTGGCGTAGTAGAGAGGGACAGAGACGGCAATGCCTTCCGGGATATTGTGAATGGCAATGGCAATAGCTATGGAAATCCCCATGGCCGGATCCTGCAGTCCACCGACAAATGTGGCCAATCCTTCCGGGAAGTTATGGATGGCGATGGCCAGTGCCGAGAACAGGCCCATACGGTGGAGGCTCCTTTTCTTCTTCATCTCCTCGTAGGCCGACTCGTCCAGCTCCTCAACCCCTCTTACTTCATGGGGATTTTCAAAGCTCGGCACAAGCCTGTCGATTACCGCGATCAAGAGAATTCCTCCAAAAAAGGCGGCCGTTGTATAGACATAGCCAAGGGTGGGGCCAACAGCTGCGGTCAGGGCAACGCGCGCCTTGACAAATATCTCGACCATTGAGACATAGATCATGACGCCGGCGGAAAATCCAAGAGAGGCAGCGAGAAACGAGGTGTTGGTCTTTTTGGCGAAAAAGGCCAGTGCTGAGCCGACACCTGTGGCCAGACCGGCAAAAAGCGTCAGACTGAAGGCAAACATCAGTGTTTCGTAATCGTACGCCATGCCTTTTTCCCAGGTCTCTTTGTTCCTGAATTACCGGCTGCTGGTCGCCTCATTCATCAGCTTGCGGATCTCCAACGGCACGCCCCGCTCAGGGGCCAGTTTCATATCACGGGCACCTTTTTTACAGATATCCACACACACGCCGCAGCCAAGACACTTTGCCTCATCAAAATGAACCTGTTTCTCCTCCTGCCAGAGTGCATCAAACTGGCAGAATGAGACGCAGCGGCCGCACTGGACACATTTTTCCAAATCAACCGTTGCCACAAAACCGGAGCTTGCCAGCATGGGGATTCCGTGCTTCATCGCCCCGATGGCACCACAGCAGCAGCTGCAGCAGTTGCAGACGGCATAAAAACGATTCAGTGTCGCCTCTTTGAAAAAGGCATGGTGGACGTGGCCCCGCTTATGTTCGGCCTCAAGAGTTTCAAGGGCCTCTGACTGACTTATCGCTCTGCTTTTTGCCGGGTGATGCTCAAGGATAAAGGCGGCAAACGGTTCACCGACAACAAGACAGACATCCAGGGGCAGACATGGCTTTGAACGGGCTGACCGGCACGGACAGTCAAGGGCAACAATGTGGTCAGGGTGGGAGAGGATAATATCTCTCGCCTTTGCATAGGGGACAACCTGTTCCAGGTCCAGGATCCGCACCGGCTTGTTCACCGTTACCAGTTGTCTGGCCCCTTCCAGGGAAACAACTTTAGCGTGATAGGTGTCGGCAAATGTTGTCTTTTTCTCACCGGTCAGCACTACTGCCAGGCGGCTGAAAAATGAAAAGACAGGAGAGATGAGTTTTGACAGCGGATGTTCACCGGTTCCGATGCTGATATACTGGTAGATCCAGCGGCCATAGATATAGCCGTGCAGGGCGTCAAAAACGGAATAATTCTTTGTCTTTTTTCCCTCACGAAAAAAGGCCCGTGTGGCCGGTTTGAGAAAGGAGATGGTTCGTTTCATCAATCAGGTACCTGGGAAGCAATTATTTACGGGAAGCCTCTTCCATGACAAAAGTATACCACGCCAGACAAATAATTGTGTTCTGAAACGATGATCCGGCTCTGTTGTCAAAACCTGCTGCAGGGCCAGGCAGAAGAACATTTAAGGCAGCAGACAACCGTCAGCCTGAACATAGCCTGATGGTCTATATTATTTTTTTGATATGAGAAACGGGCGTTCGATATAGGTGTAGGTCAACATGGAAAGCAGGTATGTCGTTATTCCGCCGACAATGATAATCTCAACGCCCTCCAGCTTCATATTAAAATAGTACTGCGACACTGCCTGGCTGAACCATATCAGGGTCGGGTGGAGCAGGTAAAAGCTGAATCCCACTATGCCAACCGCCCTTAAAGGTGGAAAGCTGGCAATTTTACCCAGCAGGGCATCTTTTGACATAACCGTTAAAAAAATAAAGACAGCGCACAAAAAACCGACAATACCGAAGTGATTATTAGCATCGAAATGTGTGATGTCTTTCATTTTCAGGGGGCTGGTGGCCACCAGGGCAACAAGAAGAACTATGCCCAGTATGGAAAAGCCATGCCTGGTTAAAGACCGGGCCAGTCTCTGGAGCAACTGATTGGTATGAAACCAGTAGTGGATATAGGAGAAGAGTACTCCACTGAGAAATATACCGACCAGGGGCCGGATATAATTGCCGGATCCATACAGTGAGACGACCTTCGGCGTCAGATAGGTGTTGGCCGACCAGATCATAGCCGCGAGGAGGACAAAGCAATACAATCGCTGCCAGGGTATCTGAATACAACAGAGCACCATGACAAACGGCAGAAGAAGATAAAAGAACATCTCCTGAGGTACGGTCCAGAGGTGGGCGTCCGCCTGGAGGAAAAGAAGATGACGGAATATCTCCGGGTTTTTCATCCGAAAGAGCATGATCACAATAATCAGGGTGTAATACATCGGTATGATTCTTTTCAGGCGGCGAAGGAGAAACGTCCGCATATAGGAAAATGAGTAGGCTTTTGCAGGATCGTGGACAAAGGGGGTGACAAGCAGAAAACCGCTAAGGGCGAAAAAAAGCCAGACCCCCAGTGCACCAATGCCATTCATCAAGCCGGCATGCTCAACCAGAACCATGAGTGCAGCCATCCCCCGTATGCCGTCAATGGAGTCGATATTTATACCCATTGACGACTTTTTGCGGCGAAGGTCCTGGACAGGGGGAAAAGATCGCAGTGAAAACGATGAGACAAAGACCCAGAACAGAAAGGTAAGCAGAACGGGAAATATGTGCTGCAAAAACAAATTATCAGCCTGAAGCGTTTCCGTCGATACAAGAAACGGGTCAGGGCCGTTGGAGGAAATCAGCAGATAATCTTCCCGGAGCTCATACGATTCAATATCGGTATTGGGCTTGAATTTTTCATAAATTCCTTTTGCGTCAAAAACAACAGTGTCCCCGAAGAAACTGGCAAGACGCAACTCGTAAATCCTGCCCACTCCTTCGCCACTGCCGATGTCCATGCGCAGTGACCTCACCACATTATTCTTCAGATAGATCTTCTGAGACATCCGCTTACCGGCTGGAAAGCGCTTTGAACGGTAGGATTTATCCGGCTGAAAACCGCTTCCGGTCGAATAAAAAAATTCCAGCTGAGTATCACTGTCAAATTCCGCATCGGCTGCAACAACCGCAAAACTGGAAAGAGCGGTGTAGGAGATTATGACCTTGATCAGCAGGTAAAAGACCAGGGTGAAAAAGAGGAGGATTACAGTGTTGCTTTTAGGTGTCATCGAAAACTGCCGTATCAATTATTCGCAATTTATCCTTACAAATCGAAATCTGATTATGTACAAAGCTCAGCCAGCTTTTTCCAGGAAGACATTTTACCAACCAATAACAGCAGGTTAAGACTAGCACCGCCTCTGGCCCGGAGCGCTAGATGTTTGATTTGTGGGACGCCATAAACCCATCCCTGGGGGCTTGACCGCAGCCCTCCAGGCTGCGGAACACCCTCAAATCAAACATCTAGCACTCCTACTCTGTCGAAAAAATTTATCCTGTACCCAGTTGTTAAATAGCATGGCTGACTATTATGGGTAAACAGAAACCGCAATATGCTGCCGGCACTCTACAACATATTTTAAAGGGTACCTTGAAAAATTAGTATTTCAGGTCAAAATCGAGGCACGAGAAAAATTTTACCGCAGGCATATGATTGATATTCCGAAGATAAAATTTTTCTCGTAACGAAGAGTTTGGCCTGAAAGGCAATTTTACAAGGTGCCCTAAAGGCAGGGATAGTGAAAACTGCGGTCTCATGAACCGCCCTCCATGATAAAGACGGATATTTTCTTATTGCAGTATCAATTATTAAAAAAAATTATCTGCAAGGGAATATAACAGCTCTCGCCAGACTCTATATAACTAAGGGAACATGATGGAGTGTACACCACCTCTCTGTGGAAACAGCACGGTTACTCAAGCCGACTCCCAAATAAAAATGATATGTTCCACAGGGAGACTGGGCTCCGGCCACCTAACCTGATCAATGGGGCGGATTAAATGGAAACATTTATTAACGGACTAAACGGCTATCTGCAGACTTCAATGGCCATGGCTTTTCTGGCCGCTTTTGGCGGAGGAGTCCTTGCCAGCCTCACCCCCTGTGTCTACCCGATGATACCCATTACGGTAAGTTATATCGGTTCTTCCAATATCGGCGGTTCGAGAAAAAGAGCATTTACACTGGCAACTGTTTATGTGACGGGTATTGCAGTAACCTATGCCGCCATGGGTATTTTTGCGGCCCTTACCGGAAGGTTGTTCGGTGAATTCAACTCCAGCCCCTGGAGCTTCCTGCTGGTTGGTAATATTATTCTGTTTCTGGGCCTGAGTATGCTCGATGTCTTTACTCTGCCGATCTTTGTTCCCAAAGACAACGGGGCCAAGGGCGGGTTCCTGTCCACCTTCGGCCTTGGCCTCAGCTCCGGCCTTGTTGCGGGCCCATGTACCGCACCGGTTCTCGGCGTCCTGCTGGCCTATGTGGCATCCACCGGCAATGCACTGCTCGGTGGTGCTCTTCTCTTTGTCTTTGCATTCGGCATGGGGATACTGCTCATTGCAGTGGGAACTTTTTCCGGCCTCATGGCCTCCATGCCCAAGTCAGGCAACTGGATGGTCAAGATCAAGAAGGGACTTGGCTGGGTGATGATTATTCTGGCAGAGTATTTTCTGGTTCAGGCCGGGAAACTCTTTCTTTAGTGTCTGTCCAGAAATGAGGCATTTTCGTCTAAATCGAGGCGCGAGGAAAATTTTACCGCAGGCATATAGTTGATATCGGAGTCTCCCTGCGATCGCTTACCTCCGAGGACAAAGTGCTCGGCTTAACTTAATTTATTCCGGGTATAAAATTTCCACTGCAACGAAGAGTTAGAGCAAAAGGACCATTTATGGACAGGCACTCTCTAACAGGGTTGGATACTCCGCTCTATCAACAAATAATTACAGAAGGATAAGATGATGGTCAAATCAAACAGATGGTTATGGCTGATTGCAGTGGCAATGTTTTTCATTCCTCTCAGTCTTGAGGCAGCAGAAATCGGTGAACCGATGCCCTCCTTTAAATTAACAACTCTTGATGGAGAGGTTATTGACTCAACGGCTCTTATCGGCGAAAAACCAATTTTCATGGTATTTTGGGCCACATGGTGCCCCAATTGCAAAAGAGAAATCCCGCATATCAATAAAATGGCGGAAGAATTTGGGCCCAAGGGGATGGTTTTTCTCGGGGTCAATGTCGGCGTCAATGACTCGGAAAAAAAGGTTCGCCGCTATGCGGAGAAGTATAAGATGCACTACCCGCTGTACTTTGATGAAGGATCTCTGTTGACCAGAAAATTCAAAGTCAGTGGTACACCCACTGTCATCATTGTCGACAAAAACGGTATCGTCCGCTACCGGGATGTTTCCCCGCCGGCCGACTTACTGATCCATTTTGATGCACTGAACAACTAGGAGACTGTACCTTACAGTGTTTGGATTTCGCAGCCGCAGAGATTTTCAGGAATTGACTTCGCCCCACGTGCGTTTCCTCTACAATATGGCTTTTCGCTATACCGGAAACAGCTATGATGCGGAGGACCTTGTCCAGGAAACCATGTATTCCGCATATAAGAATTTCTCCTCCCTGCGGGAAAAACAGAAATGCAAGGCATGGCTGCTGACTATTTTAAGGCGCCGCTTTTTCAAGGAGCAGAGCCAGAGCAAAAAGCAGCCGTTCGTTCTCGATGATGAGGCCTACCTGCACCTGATTGATCGCTATGCAGGAGCCGAGCATCAACTTGATATGGAGCGTCAGGAAACCGCCTCTGAGGTACACCATATTCTCTCCGGACTGTCTGAAAAATATAAGACCCCGCTGCTCCTCTTTTTCATGGAGGACATGAGCTATCAGGACATTTCTGATGCCCTTGAACTGCCCATGGGTACAGTGATGTCCCGCTTATCCCGGGCCAAACAACATTTTAAAAAGGGTATGCTGCAGCTGGCGGTACGGGAAAACAGAGGAGCAAAGGTGATCCCATTACACCCGGATATGCCACTATCGGGAAAAGCTGGAAAAAAGGAGGTGGCACCATGACATGCAATGAATTCAGGCTATGGTTTCAAGATCATGAGTCAGACGAGATGACCGATTCAATTCGGAGCCACCTTGCCGGCTGCGATACCTGCCAACATATTCTCGCACTTGACCAGTCCCTTGAAGAGAAACTGAAGGGCAGCCTTGAGCAACTTGAAGTTCCCCGGCGCCTCCAGGAGCGGCTGGATCAGAACATGCGGTCCAACCGGTTGCAACCCACCCGCTCTCAGCTGATCCGACGGGCACTGGCTCCGGCCCTTGCCATGGCGGCCATGCTGGTGATTTTCCTGCTTCCTTCCGGTGGCAGCTTCGCCAGCATGGATGAGCTTGGCAACCTGGTCATTGCCGACCATGACAGTCACGCAGACAAGCCTTGCTCCAAAGAAATCCCCAAAGATCTTGCCACCTGGGGCGAAGAGCAAATCGGCCTGCGTATCGCAGCTCCGGAACTACCGTTTTCAGACTCCAAACTCATCGCTGCCTCCAAATGCAAACTTGGAGACTGCGACGCAGTACACCTGATCTACAGCCGCAACGGCAAACGGTTTTCAGTCTTCATCTTTCCGGAACAGGAAGCCGACTTCTCTCTTGTCGCCCAGAGAAACTACTCCGTTGAATATGCGCATCGCCGGGTGACCATCTGGCAGTCAGGGCAGCAGATCTATGCCATGGTAGGCTGATCGTAAAAGAGCCGGGTTCCATGAGAGTGATCATTTTTTGATCGGCAATGAAAAAAAAGTGGAATAAAAATGGCGAGACCAGCCTCTACAGGGTACCTTGGAAAATTAGTATTTCAGGTCAAAGTCGAGGCACGAAAAAAATTTTACCACAGGCATATAAAAAATATTCCGAGGATAAAATTTTTCTTG
>JBDLID010000031.1:0-27944 GCA_039715055.1 Thermodesulfobacteriota bacterium
GAGGTAAGAGATGGATTATCAGCTTCTACTGTTCCGATACCAACCAGAATCGCATCCATACGGTGACGCAATCGGTGGACATAACGACTGGACTCGGGACCGGTCAACCGGCCGCCAATCCCTTTTTGATAACTGATGCGACCGTCAAGACTGACTCCCGCTTTCATCATAACCCAGGGGGTTCTGGTAGTAATGTACTTGATAAAGGGTAGGTTGATGGCCCGACATTGCTCCTCCAGAACACCCTCAGTGACATCAACTCCATGGGCCCGCAGATATGAGTTTCCGCTGCCGTCCACCAGGGGGTTGGGGTCTCCCATACCGACAACCACCCGCTTCACTCTGCTTTTAACCAGAGCATGGGAACAGGGAGGAGTACGACCAGCATGATTGCACGGCTCAAGGGTGACGTAGACAGTGGATCCTGCAGCATGTTCACCGGCATCATTTAATGCGTGAATTTCTGCATGCGGGGTTCCGGCTTTTTTGTGATAGCCTTTACCAATGATCTCACCATTTTTGATAACCAGCGCCCCGACACAGGGATTAGGAGAGGTCTTCCATTGCCCTTTGCGGGCTTCCTTTAATGCCAGACGCATGAAATGAGCATCGATATCTTCAATGTTCACTGACTCTCCTCGCGACTCTCCCTCGAATCAAGCAGCAGCTTGAGTTCGTCCATAAATTCGTTGACGTCCTTAAACTGCCGATACACAGAGGCAAAACGAACATAGGCAACCTCGTCGAGATCGGGCAGAGCCTCCATCACCCACTCACCGATTACCTTGGACGGGACCTCTTTGGAGCCGTAATCCTGAAGACGCTTTTCAATCTCATCGACAAAACCGTCGATCTCATCAATGGAAACCGGCCGCTTTTCACAGGCCTTGCCCAGTCCGGCTGCCATCTTCTGGCGATCCCACGGCTCCCGACGACCGTCTTTTTTAACCAGCACAGGCATCATCACCTCAAGACGCTCGTAGGTTGTATAACGCTGACTGCAGGCCAGGCACGACCTGCGTCGCCTGGTAATGGTGGACTCCTTGTTCAGCCTGGAATCAATAACCTTATTGTCGAGATGACCACAGTAGGGGCATTTCATATGGATTTCCTTTGGTATCTATTCAGCCAAAAGCTAAAAACTTCGAAAAACATCTAATGTAACTGTTTAGATGTGCTTCGGATTCGTTCATTTAGGGATTCGAAGCACACTTGTGCTATGTGAGGAGACCTAAATGGACGAAGATGAAGTGCAGCTGAACAGTTACGTCCTTTTCTTCAAAAAATTACGCAAGAGGTGTCGTCAGATTACTGAGCGGAAAACGATCGCATAACTCGGCGACCTCTTTACGAACCTGCTCAATGACACTGCTGTCGCTCCCGGCCATAACCCTGTCGATCCAGTCGGCAATATTGTCCATCTCCGCTTCCTTCAGGCCACGAGTGGTTACCGCCGGAGTACCGACACGGATACCACCGGTAACAAAACGGGGCTGGGTATCAAAGGGCACGGCATTCTTGTTGACGGTGAGTCCTGCGGTCTCCAGCAGCTTTTCAGCCTCCTTGCCGGTGATCTCCTTATTGCTGAGATCAAGGAGGAGGAGATGATTGTCGGTTCCACCGGAAACAAGGCGAAAGCCCTTTTTCAACAGTTGCTCTCCCAAACGCGCCGCATTTTTTACCGTCTGATACTGATCGTCACGAAACTTCTCCTCCATGGCCTCTTTGAAGCCGACTGCCTTGGCGGCAATGATATGGACCAACGGTCCACCCTGGATACCGGGGAAAATTTTTGAGTCAAGGCTCTTGCCCCACTTTTCTCTGGCCAGTATCAGACCGCCGCGAGGACCGCGCATGGTTTTATGGGTGGTGGTGGTGACGAAGTCAGCGTACGGTACCGGTGACGGATGGGCTCCTGCTGCCACAAGGCCTGCGATATGGGCCATATCAACCATCAACATGGCACCAACCTGGTCGGCGATACGGCGAAATCCTTCAAAATCGATGAACCTGGGGTAGGCGCTGGCTCCGGCTACGATCATTTTCGGCCTGTTTTCAAAGGCGATACGCTCAACCTCTGCCATGTCGATCTGTTCGCTTTTTCGATCCACTCCGTAAGAGATAAAATTGAAAAGTTGCCCGGAAAAGTTGACACCGCTGCCGTGGGTCAGATGTCCACCGTGAGCAAGATCCATCCCCAGGACCTTGTCACCGGGCTTGAGGGTCGCAAAATAGACCGCCATATTCGCCTGGGAACCGGAGTGCGGCTGGACATTGGCATACTCGGCACCAAAAATCTCCTTGGCCCGGGCTATGGCCAATGATTCAACTTCATCGGCATAATCGCAGCCGCCGTAATAGCGCTTCTTGGGATAACCTTCGGCGTACTTATTGGTAAAAATCGACCCCTGTGCATCCATCACCGCCTGGGAGGTGATATTTTCCGAGGCGATCAGCTCAAGCTGCCTGTTCTGGCGTTGATATTCATTCTGAATGGACCGGTAGATTTCAGGATCTTTTTCCTGCAGGGATAATATCATTGTTGTTTCCTGTTCAATTTTTGACTCATCCTATCACTTCTAAACCACGAGAGAGGCTCAATCACAATTTTTCAAGATACCCTATGAATAATTAATCCCGGGCAGTACACAAGATGAACCGGAAGATCGCCTTTCTTCAATACAAAAAAACCGGCATTACCTCGTGTAATACCGGTTTAAAAATAATAGCTGATGTGGACAATATGCTCAACTCAATAAAGCTGTTCTTCCAGGTTGACGATGAGTTTGGTCACGATAACAGAACGTTCAACCGCTGAACATTTCAATACGGTCTTGATGACGGCCACCACTAAACTGACAGCTCACCCAGGTCCTGACAATTTCTTCAGCAATGGACGGTCCGATCACACGAGCCCCCATGCAGAGGACATTGGCATTGTTGTGTTCCCTGCTCATTCTTGCGGTAAACTGCTCATGACAGAGGGCGGCCCGAATACCTGAATAGCGGTTGGCAGCCATGGACATGCCAATGCCGGTCCCGCAGATCAGGATACCACCTTCAGCTTCATCTGCTCCGACCTGCTCACAGACTATCCGGGCAAAATCAGGGTAATCAACAGACTTATTGGAAAAACAGCCACAGTCAACTGCTTCGTGACCAAGATCAGCAAGGAGCACCCTGACTGCCTCCTTGAGTTCAAAACCGCCATGGTCGGAACCGATCGCTATCTTCATGTTTGTCGCTCTCCAGGGTTATAACTAACCGTCAAACCGTTTCATGACCACAACACCGTTGGTTCCGCCAAAGCCAAACGAATTGGACACAGCGGCTCTTATTTCCATCTCACGACCGGTATGCGGTACGTAATCAAGATCACACTCCGGACTCGGCTCATCAAGGTTGATGGTCGGCGGCGCAATCTGGTCACGGATAGAAAGGGCTGTAAAGGCGGCCTCAATTCCACCAGCCGCGCCAAGCATGTGTCCAGTCATCGACTTGGTTGAACTGATGGCAAGCCTTGTGGCCTCCTGGCCAAACACCGTTTTAATGGCCTGGGTCTCACAACGGTCATTGAGCGGTGTTGAGGTACCGTGGGCATTGATATAATCGATATCGGCCGGAGTCAGGCCAGCATCATCCAATGCCGCCTTCAGACACCTTGCGGCTCCCTCTCCGTTTTCAGGGGGGGCGGCAATATGATAGGCATCAGATGAGGCGCCGTAACCAACCACCTCGCCGTATATTTCTGCGCCACGCTGTCTTGCATGTTCCAGTTCCTCCAGCAGGAGCATGCCGGCACCTTCAGAGATTACGAAGCCGTCCCTGTCCTTGTCAAAAGGCCTGGAGGCCTTTTCCGGATCGTCATTTCTGGTGGACAGCGCCTTCATGGATGCAAAACCACCAACCCCCAGCGGACAGATGACCGATTCGGCACCACCGGTAACCATTGCGTCAGCCGTCCCGTAAACAATGGAACGAAAAGCCTCACCCACTGCATGGGTACCAGCAGCGCAAGCCGTGGACAGGGCAAGGTTAGGCCCCTTGGTGCCGAGATGCATTGAAATATGGCCCGAGGGCATATTAGGGATTGCCATGGGGATGAAGAAGGGTGAAATCCGTCGAGGACCACGTTCCATGCAGACCCGATGATTCTTCTCAATGGTGGGCAACCCACCGATCCCGCAGCCGGTAATCACCCCGACACGCTCACAATTTTTGTCGGTGATCTCAAACCCGGCAGCTTCAACGGCGAAGCGGGCGGCGACTATCCCGAATTTCACGAAGGTATCGAGATGCTTGGCCTCTTTTTTTGCAAAAAAGTCCTCATCCTGAAAATCTTTGACCTCGGCGGCTATACGGACCGAATATTCACTGGCGTCAAAAGTCTTGATCGGGGCTACTCCGCTCTTGCCTCCACAGATATTTCCCCAGCTCTTTGCGGTACCGGTGCCCAAAGGGGTCACAAGGCCGACTCCGGTCACAACCACTCTGCGCTTTGTCATATGCTTCTCCCAGACCTCATTTATTCAGCGTCAATGCAGGATCTCCGGGGCTGATGTCGCAATGGACACATCCCCCTAAAAAAAACGGGCCGTCTGGGGCCGAATGACACAGGAGTTACCCTCCCGGGTCAGCCAATATGGCAGAGAACATCTTTTATGAAAAGATCGAACTCCCAGCACAGCCAGTGACGGCCCGAAACAGGCGCTTATTTTCGCCGGCCTACTTCAGATTATTGACGTAATCAATAGCATTTTTAACAGTGGCGATTTTTTCAGCCTCTTCATCGGGAATTTCAACATCAAATTCTTCTTCCATGGCCATGATGAGTTCCACCAGATCCAGAGAATCAGCACCCAAGTCATCAACAAAAGATGCACCGGGAACAACCTTATCCTTATCTACACTTAACTGTTCTGCAATAATATCGACCATCTGTTGATCTACAGCCATTTTCATTTCTCCTTGGTGTGTTATGCCCTCAGGCAGTCGGTCGTACCGTTAAAACTGTTACTATTTAAACGGCCTGACCGCTATTGATAATTTTTTCTACAACGAAATACCTTGATTCAGCCGAACTTTCAAGACCAAATTCGTCTACGGCTTCATCAGGTTCCCTTACATATACATGCCACCGTTGACATGGAGTACCTGTCCGGTCATGTAGCGACTGTCTTCAGAGGCAAGAAAGGCCACGGCAGCAGCCACATCTTCCGGGCTGCCCAGCTCTGCCATGGGAATTTCCGATTTGATTGTCTCCTGAATATCTTCAGAGAGATCGGCCGTCATATCGGTGACAATATAACCTGGCGCAACTCCGTTAACGAGGATGTTACGAGAGGCAAATTCCCGGGCAAGTGATTTGGTAAGACCAACCATACCTGCCTTGGCCGAGGCGTAATTGGCCTGGCCGGCGTTTCCGGCAAAACCGATCACCGAAGTAATATTGATTATCCGTCCCCATCTCTTTTTCATCATCAGCCTCGACGCGGCCTTGGCACAGAAAAAAGCTCCCTTGAGGTTGGTGTCCATGACCTGGTCCCAGTCACTCTCTTTCATTCGGACAACCAGGCCGTCACGGGTGATTCCGGCATTGTTGACCAGAATATCAAGAGAGCCGGCCTGGCTCGCAATCTCCTTGATCGCTGCCTGGGACTTATCCGGGTCAGACACGTCAAAACCGATAATCTCACCTCGTCCACCCTGCTCTTTTATCAGCCTCAGGGTTTCTTCGGCGGCTGCGGCACCTGCCACATAGTTGACGTAGACAGTGGCTCCCATGGCACCCAGCCGAACTGCAATGGCCCGGCCAATCCCACGGCTGCCGCCGGTGACAAGTGCTGTCCTTTCCGATAGACTCATTGCTTACGCCTCTTTTCAATTTGATCAATCAGTTTGGGAACTACCTCGAAAAGATCCCCAACAAGGCCAAAATCAGCCACATTAAAAATCGGTGCATCCTTATCCCGGTTGATGGCGACAATGGTCTCGGTCGACTGCATCCCGGCCACGTGCTGAATGGCGCCGGATATGCCGCACGCCACATAGAGCTTGGGGGCCACGGTCTTACCGGTCTGGCCAACCTGATGCGGATAACCAATCCAGCCGGCATCAACTGCCGCCCTGGTGGCGGCAACGGACCCACCCAGGCAATCAGCCAGCCTGCGGATCAACTCAAAACCTTTTTCATCGTCGAGCCCACGCCCGCCGGAAACCAGAATGTCAGATTCCTGGATATTGACATTCTCATTTTCCGAAACCACAGTTTCAAGAATTCGGACACGGCTTGCAAGCTGGTCTGGTTCCGGCTGAATCTCAATGATCTCGCCAGTCCGACCGCCGTCAAAATCCAGCTCCTTCATGACCTTGGGCCGTACTGTCGCCATCTGCGGCCGGGAATTGGGACAGACAATAGTGGCCATGATATTACCGCCAAACGCCGGACGGGTCTGGAGCAGGGCACCATCATCCTCACGAATATCGAGCCGGGTACAGTCAGCGGTAAGACCGGCACCGAGTTCGTTGGCAACAGCCGGAATAAAGGAACGGCCAATGGCCGTGGCACCGGCCAGAATGATCTCAGGTTTATGCTGCCTGATCAATCCGGACAGGATTGCTCCATAACTTTCATCACCAAACGAGGCAAGCTCCTGATGGTCGGCGCGAAAAACCCGGTCAGCACCATGAGCAATAAGCTTTTCTGCACTATCGCCGGTCCCGGCACCGATGAGTACTGCGCCCAGTGGGACATTTCTGGCATCAGCCAGTTTTCTTCCCGCACCCAGCAGTTCCAGTGATACCGGGGCAAGCATACCGTTTCGGAACTCACTGTAAACCCAGACACCGGACCACTCAGCAAAATCCGCCTGCGGGCCTTTGGGCCCACCTTCTATGGTCAATGCCTCAACTTCACAAACATCTACACACGACCCGCACAGGGTGCAGGCATCACCGACCACGGCAATACCGTCAACAACCTCAATGGCGCCAAAAGCGCAGTTGTCCTCGCAGAGGCCACAACCGATACACAGCTCATTATCTACCAGCAACATTTCTTTAACCCTTTACTCGAGATAGGGAGCAAGCTTTTCAACCAGCTGCTCAATCTGTTCATCCACAGTACCGCTCAGTACCTCGCGATTGCCACGGGCAGGCGGAGGAAAGACATCGACCACCTGGGTTGGCGAACCGGGCAGACCGATACAGGCCGCATCGGCACCGATGTCATCGGCTGTCAGAGTGGTAATGGTCGCTTTTTTCGACTTCATCTTGCCCTTTAAAGAAGGCACCCGCGGCTGATTAACGTCTTTCACGACGGTGAGCAGAACCGGGTAGTCTACGCCGAATACATCATAGCCGTCATCCATCATCCGCTCACCGGTCAGCGTTGTCGGGTTCACCTCCCTCACCTTCTGGACACAGGTGACAAAGGGTACCCCCAGGCGCATGGCAAGCCCTGGACCGACTTGAGCGGTATCGCCGTCAATGGCCTGTTTACCGCAGAAGATCAAATCAAAACCGCCTAATTTCTCTACGGTTTTGGCAAGGGTATAGGAGGTGGCCCAGGTATCAGCTCCGGCAAAAGAGCGGTCCGAGACCAGTACACCGTGATCGGCCCCGCAGGAGATGGCCTGCCTGAGGACATCTTCGGCCTGGGGCGGCCCCATGGAAAGCGCGGTCACTTCACCGCCAAGGCTCTCCTTGACCCGCACCGCCTCTTCAAGGGCGTGCTGGTCATAGGGGTTCATGATGGACTGAACGCCCTCGCGGGCCAGGGTATTGGTCTCCGGATCAAGACGCACGTCTTTGGCATCCGGCACCTGCTTGATACAAACGAGAATCTTCATACTCAACCGATTTCCTTTCAGGCCCGGGTGTATTCCTTATTCAACTCCTGCCCAACAACATTACGCTGGATCTGGTTGGTCCCTTCGTAGATCTGTAGAATTTTGGCATCACGCATCATCTTCTCCACCGGGTATTCACGCATGTAGCCGTAGCCTCCCATCACCTGGACCGCATTGGTGGAGACCTTCATGGCCATGTCAGTGGCAAAAACCTTGCACATGGAGGAAACCTTGGACATGTCCTTGGGATGGGCATCGATATGTCTGGCGGCACCGTAAACGAGCGCTCGCGCAGCCTCCAGCTCAATGGCCATGTCGGCCAGCATATGCTGTACCGCCTGAAAGGCCATGATCGGCTTGCCGAACTGCTCCCTCTGCTTGGCATAGGTCACTGCCTCATCAAGGCAGGCCTGCGCCAGTCCCAGACCAAGTGCCGCAATTCCAGGCCGGGAGGAGTCCAGTGTCTTCATGACGGTGATAAAACCTGTCCCTTTACGTCCGATGAGACGATCCTGGGGAATTCGGCAGTCCTTCATTATCAGCTCAGTGGTGGATGAGGCCCGGATACCCATCTTCTTTTCCTTGGGACCGCAGGAGAAACCTTCATCCCCTGTCTCAACGACAAACATTGAGGCCCCACGGGCACCTTTGGACCGATCGGTGATGGCTATCACCGTATAGATCTCTGCCTCACCGCCGTTGGTGATCCACTGCTTGGTGCCGTTGAGCACCCATTCGTCACCGTCAAGAACCGCTGTGGTCTGGATACCGGAGGCATCGGAGCCTGCATTGGCCTCGGTGAGACCGAATGCGGCATATTTTTCACCAACAGCAACAGACGGCAGATATTTCTCCTTCATCTCGGATGATCCGGAGATCATAATGGGGTAGATACCCAGCGCACTTGCGGCAAAAGCTGTACCAACACCGATACACCCCCTTCCCAACTGCTCCAGTGCAAGGACGATGTCAAGACAGCCGCCGCCGAACCCACCGTACTCCTCGGGCAGCGGCACGCCGAAAAGGTCGGCCTGGGCCATGTCAGCAAGAATATCACGGGGAAACTCATCCTTTTCGTCGAGTTCCGCCCGTTGCGGGATAATACGCTCGTCGGTGATCTGACGGGCGATATCCACAATCATCTCTTGTTCTTCCGTTAAAAAGTAATCCACACTCTTCTCCTGTTCACAGAAACTATATCAATGGAATCGAACCTGTTCATTCTTCCGGGATTCACCCTGATTCAACCATGACCAATTCGGAATATCCGCCCCTTACCACTTCAGCAGGCCGGCGCCCCAGGTAAAACCACCACCAAATGAGCAGAGTAACATTGTATCACCGGTACGCACCCTGCCTGTCCGCCTTACTTCATCCAGGGCAATGGGGATCGAAGCCGCCGATGTATTACCATATTTCTGCACATTTATGAATACTTTTTCTTTATTCAGACCCAGCCGCTCCAGCAGCTTGTTGAGGATACGGACATTCGCCTGGTGGGGGACCAGCAGGTCAATATCATCCATGGTCATATTCTCCCTTTCCAGGAGTTCAAAGATAGCACCCTCCATTGCCCTGACCGCATGCTTGAACACTTCTCTGCCTTCCATGATGATATGGGTACCGGGATTGTCTTCCTGCTCAAGGTCAGGATTGCAGCTGACAGGGGCATGCATATGAAGCAATCTCCAGAGCTCGCCGTCGGAGTAGAGGTTGGTGCCGATAACGCCGGAATCACTGTCGTTGTGACCAAAAACAGCCGCACCGGCACCGTCGCCGAAAAGAATACAGGTGTTTCGATCAGACCAGTTAATCCGGCTTGTAAGGGTTTCCGCACCAATGATGAGAATCTTCTGCGAGGGATCGCTGCGCACATAGCGATCGGCCAGGTCAAGGCCGTAAAGAAAGCCGGAACAGGCGGCGTTAATGTCATAGGCAAAAGCCCTGTTCAAGCCCAGCTCTTTCTGGACAAAACAGGCTGTGGACGGCATAAGCATATGGGAACTGATTGTCCCCACCACCACCAGGTCAATCTCCTCGGGAGCAACACCGGCGTCTTCAAGAGCAATTTCTGCCGCACTTGAAGCCAGTCGATAGGTCTCCTCGCCTGGACCGGCAATGCGGCGGGTGGCGATTCCTGTTCTGGATTGTATCCACTCGTCACTGGTCTCAACGATCTTTTCCAGGTCATGGTTACTCAGAACCCGCTCGGGCAGACGGGAACCACTGCCGAGAATCACCGTTCCCATTAGCTTGCCACCTCCATACCAACCTTATTATTGGAAAGATAACTGACTATTTTTTCATTGACGCCGGTATCAATCATCTGGGCCGCCTCAATCACCGCATTTTTGATGGCACAGGCATTTGACTTGCCATGACAGATGATCCCCACTCCATTGATGCCCAGAAGAGGCGCTCCGCCGTACTCGGCATAATCAACTTTTTTACGGAAACGCTTAAAGGCAGGCCTTGCAAGCAGGTAGCCGACTTTGGCAGCCCAGGACTTGACCACCTCTTCCTTGACCATCTTCATTGCCGATTCAGCCAGCCCCTCTGATATCTTCAGACAGATATTACCGACAAAACCGTCACAGACAATGACATCCACATCACCCTGAAACACGTCTCTTCCTTCAACGTTGCCGATGAAGTTGAGAGAGGATTCACTGAGCATGGCATGGGTCTCTTTCACCAGGCTGTTACCCTTGCCGGTCTCCTCGCCGATGGACAAAATTCCTACTTTGGGGCGCTCGATCTCAAAGACATGAGAAAAGGCCGTGGCCATCACTGCAAACTGATAGAGATGCCGGGCACGACAATCGACATTGGCGCCGACATCCATCATGACAACCGGTTTTTTCAGTGTGGGAAAGGACGAGGCAATACCCGGTCGGGAAATACCCTTTATCCGTCCCATTTTTCTGACACCAGCGGCCATGGTTGCCCCGGAATTTCCGGCACTGACCACGGCACTGGCTTCACCTCTGCGGTGCAGATCAAAAGCGACCATGATGGAGGAATCCTTTTTCTTACGGATAGACTCCACCGGCGATTCCCCCATGGTCACAACCTGAGAGGCCGCTGCGATTTCGATTCTGGCAAGAATCGATGAACTCAGCTGAAGGGAATCCAGGTGTGATTTCAGGACACCTTCGTCTCCAACCAGGGTCACCTGGAGATTCTGCTCTTTACAGGCAAGAACCGCCCCGGAGACCAGCTCTTGATGGCCATGGTCACCTCCCATGGCATCCAGGGCGATTCGCATGGTCGAACCTATTCGATCTCAGTGTCCAGACTGAAAACGGTCCGTCCTTTATACGTTCCACAGCTGCCGCACAGACGATGAGGTTCCTTCACCTCACCGCACTCGGGACAGACGGCTACGGAAGGCGCGCTCAGGGCGTCATGTGATCTTCTCTTACGGGTTCGTGAACGTGAATGTCTACGTTTGGGTAAAGCCATTGTTTCCTCCTGCAAAAAAACAATACGGGTCAGCAAATCTTAACAATCTGCACTCCGCACATATAGGTTACTGTTAGGTTGTTTCTGATTTCGGATAATCCGTCAGTATTTTCTTGTTCTTTGTTTAAATATTCAACAATTATTTCAATTCGGCCAGCACACTGAAGGGTGACCGGGTCACCTCTTTTTCACAGCCGCAGCCCTTCTCGTTGAGATCTGCTCCACATCGGAAGCAAAGTCCTTTACAATCTTCTCTACACAGTGATCGGCCGCTGTCCACAAGCATAACCAGCTGCTCTTCTATAAGCTCATCAACATTGAGCAGCGGTGCCTCAAGATAGACGGTGTCACATTCTTCAAGGCTGCATTCGACCTCTCCCGCAAGCCTGCCCTGAGCCTCCAGACGCAGTTGGGAGGAAAATTCCACCAGGTCATTTTTATTAAACAAGCCGCTGCAACGATCGCAACAACAGTGACGCTCTATCTGCAGTTCACCGCTAAAGCGGAAAACTGCCTTGCTTTGGCGAACAATAAAAATCCTGCCCTGCCACTGCCCGTCAAAAGCAATGAAAAAATCCGCATCACGGATTTTCTTTTCAAATGGTGCAGAACCTATTGTTGTTAGATCAATCTCCACGACCATTCACTCCGACAAATCAGACAGACTGACAGCACGAAAAATAGAAAAATTTAATCAATTTCCCTCAGGAAGGCCAGAAAAAAATGAAAAATCGGAAAATTTCAGGCTAACAGCTCGGTGAGACGGAACAAATTAAAAGAGATAATTTAAAGATAATTCGGCAACAACATCAAAAAAGAAAACCCGCGCCCTGTCTCGACGAACAGGGCGCGGGTTTCTGATTATGCGGTATTTTTTGGTTATTGAAAGGATTTGTTCTTTTTTTCAAGTTCCTTGATCAGCCCCTGGAAATCATTGCGCTTGAGGATCGATTTGAACTGTTCACGATAGTTCTTGATCAAACCGATACCTTCGATCTTTAGGTCGTAGACCATCCAGTCGCCGCCCTTGTCAATCATGATATAATTTACCGGCAGTCCCTTGGTCTGTCCAGGGACAATGGTGGTGACCATTGCCCTGTCACCCTTGATCTTTTCATCGAGATACTGAATCTGCTCTCCCCCATAGGCCTCCAGCTTTCCAATATAGACATTTTCCAGAAGCTTAGTGAACTGCTCAATAAAACGACCCTGGTCAACCGCGGACAGATCAAGCCAGGTCCGGCCGAGAACACGCCTGGACATCTCTTCAAAGTCAAATCCTTTATCGACATGGGCCATGATTTTCTGCCGTCGTACATTTTTCCGCCCCTCCCCTTTGAAACTGTCATCAATAATTACATCAATGATCGACTGCAGGGTCGGCTTCAGCTGTCCGGTCGGGCTTGTCACTGCCCAGACGACAGAAACCAGAGAAAAAACTATTGCACAGGTCAGGACTGTTATTCTTTGTCTATTATTCATATTTACCTTCCTGGTCCATCAGTGGCTGTGGGTGCCCGTCAGCGGCCTGATCCCCTGAAATCAGTTTCACCCGATAATCAAAATAAGCCTCGCGCATGGAAACATACGGGTCAAGGGCGTAACTCTTCAACTCTTCATACACATTGGGGTTCAGGGACAGATTATTAACCTGCCGGCCGGTGTAAAAGGCTATGTTGGCTACCATGTTTCCGTCGTTGAAATGGCCCACCGGATGCATATAACTGTCTCCGGCAAACCCCACAATATCCCTCAGGTTGGAAGGTCCGAACACCGGCAGACAGAGATAGGCCCCCTCACCAACCCCCCAGACCCCAAGAGTCTGGCCCAAATCGCCGGGACGCGGTTTTAACCCGAACTCCTGCGAGGCCACATCCCCAAAACCATAGACGCCCAGGGTGGAATTAATTACAAATCGGGACAGCACGGCCCCGGCATCGACGAAATCCCCCTGCAACAGGTTGTTGACCAGGCGGATCGGCGATGCCAGATTATAAAAAAAATTACCGAAACAGGTCCGGAACTCCCTGGGTACGACAATAGAGTAAAAACGGTTGACCGGCTTTAATATTAAATAGTACAGGTTGTCATTGAATTCAAAAAAAAACCTGTTCATCGGCTCAAGCGGGTCAAAGACCGTCTCAGCCCCCCCCACGTTCCCTCCTTCGTCACCAAAGGGATCGTCGTCAAGCCAGTCCGGCTCCTCCATGCTTCCGGCCTCTGTCGCTGCAGAACAGTACTGTGCCCCACCTGTAACCAGGCAAATCAGACTAAAAACCAGTAAAATTCGTTTAATCACGAAGCCGTTCAAATTTCCAAACTCCTGTAAGGGAAATCTCCCGAAAAACAAACACCAGCCAGTTATTTTTCATGCAATTAACTGAATATGCAACTAATTCTTAACAGATAATGATAGACCAGAAACCTGGAAAGTCAACTTTTCTTGGACCGCTTACCCAACATTTCTCTTCCCTGGGCCCAATTAACCGGCCTTGCGCGGATCAAAGGTTTCCCGCAGGGCCTCACCGATAAAAATAAGCAGCACCAGAGTGCCGACCAGAACCGCAAACGTAGACAGCGACAACCACCATGCGTCGATATTGGCCTTGCCCTGAGCGAGAAGCTCTCCCAGGCTGGGAGTTGACGGCGGAACACCAAGCCCAAGAAAATCAAGACTGGTCAGGGCGAGAATGGAGGCCGACATGCGAAACGGCAGAAAGGTGATCACAGGCGTCATGCCGTTAGGCAGGAGATGACGATACATAATGGTGAAATTGGAGACACCAAGCGCCTTTGCCGCCTTGACGTACTCCATATTTCGCCCCTTTAAAAATTCTGCCCTGACATAGTCGGACAGCCCCATCCAGGAAAAGAGCGACAGCAGGATCAGCAGAAGAAGAATGGATGGATTGAAGATGGAGGCAAAGATAATGAGCAGGTACAGCTCGGGCATGGCCCCCCATATTTCGATAAAACGTTGAAAAATGAGATCGGTACGCCCACCGAAATAGCCCTGCACAGCACCGGCGACAATGCCGACAACAGTTCCCACCAGGGTCAGTACCAGGCCAAACAGAATAGAGAGCCGGAAGCCGTAAAGCAGCCGGGCAAATACATCACGGCCGCGATCATCGGTGCCGAGAATATTATCACCGGTGGGAGGCGACGGCACCGGACCGTCGATCTCAAGATTGATGGTGTTAAAGCTGTGGTGGTTGGGCGGAAACCAGGCCCTGTTATTTCCCGCGGTGATCAGTTCGAGGATATAGGGGTCACGGTAGTCGGCCTCGGTTTCAAAATCCCCGCCGAAAGTGGTCTCCGGATACTCGCGCACCAGGGGAAAATAGGGTTTCCCCTCATAGACGACGAGAAAAGGAACATCGTTGCTGATCAGTTCGGCAAACAGGCTGAGAACAAAGAGAAATGAGAAAATCAGTAGACTGTAAAATCCTCTCCTGTTGCGACGAAAGCGACGCCATCGCCTTCCCGCAAGGCTGACCGGTTTATTGCTCGATGGACTCAAAACTGATCCTCGGGTCGACAATGACGTAACTGAGATCGGACAGCAGCCTGGAAATCAGGCCGATGATGGTAAAAAAGTAGAGGGTGCCGAGCACCACCGGGTAATCCCTGTTGAGCACCGACTGATAGGCCAGAAGGCCCATGCCGTCCAGGGAAAAAATGGTTTCGATAAGGAGGCTGCCGGTGAAAAAGGCGGCAATGAAATAACCGGGAAAACCGGTGATAATAGGGATGATGGCATTGCGGAAAACGTGCTTGTAAAGAACCTGTTTCTCAGACAGCCCCTTGGCTCTTGCCGTCAGCACATACTGCTTACGGATCTCCTCGAGAAAGGAATTTTTGGTCAGCATGGTCATCACCGCAAGACTGGAGACAGCCCCGGCACTGATCGGCAACACCATATGCCACAGGTAGTCGAGCACTTTGGCAACCAGCCCAAGCTCCTGCCAGTTGTCTGAAACCAGGCCGCGCAGGGGGAAAATATTGAAAAAGCTCCCCCCTCCAAAGAGGACGATGAGGGCAATGGCCAGGACAAAGCCCGGAACGGCATAGCCGATGAGAATTGCCGTTGAACTGATCACATCAAAACGGGAACCGTCCCGAACCGCCTTGGAGATCCCCAGGGGAATGCAGACTCCGTAGACGATCACAAAGCTCCACAGGCCAAGCGACATGGACACCGGCATTCTGGAAATGACCAGCTGCACCACGCTGGACTGGTAGTAATAGGAGGAACCGAAGTCAAAGACCAGATAGTTTTTCATCATGGTCAGAAAGCGGATCACAGGCGGTTTGTCAAAACCGTACAATTTTTTCAGCTCCTCCAGCCGTTCACCGTCAAGGCCCGAGTCACCCCGATAAAGTGATGACGCACCACCGCCAACCTCACCGGCCTTTGAATGGCCTTCCACCTCGGCAACCAGTTTCTCCACCGGGCCGCCGGGAACAAACTGGGTGACGACAAAGGTGATGAGCATCACCCCGAATAGAGTCGGGATCATGAGAAGAATTCGTTTGAGAATATAGTAGAGCATCCGGGCTTTTCAAACAAAGGGTTCAATAACTATTAAGCGGGCACTGGATCAATTCTGCCAGTGCTCTGTACAATAAAATAATTCTTGTCTTTTTCCACCTGTTATGGCTTGTTTGATTGTGGTGTTGATACTGGTGTGACAATGATTATCACTGGCCTGAAACAATCACTAATCCGACTGAAAATATCGTACCTTGTCATATTACGCAATATTTTACAGTCAACTATTGTTTATATTATTGAATATCAAGGGTACCTTGAAAAATTAGAATTTTTGTTCAAAATCGAGGCATGAGAAAAATTTTACCACAGGCATATAGGTAATATTCCGAGAATAAAATTTTTCTCATAACGAAGCGTTTGAGCAAAAAGGCGATTTTTCAAGGTGGCCTCAAGAAAATCAGGACACAGAGGGATGCCTTGTTAACGGCATCATGGACGGATGATTGACAGCAAAAAAGGGCTACAGGAACTGGTCGACCGGGCACTGGAGGTTGACGCCGTTGCACTTGACACCGAATTTGTCTGGGAACGGACCTATTACCCTCGCCTGGGGCTTATTCAGATTGCACTCTCCGATGAAGACTGCTACCTCATCGACCCGTGCAGCATCAGCGATCTCTCCCCCCTGGGCAGGTTGCTGGAAAGTGACCGGGTTATTAAAATCCTCCACGATGCCCCCCAGGACCTTGCCATTCTCAGACAGGCAACCGGGGCCGATGCCAAAAATATTTTTGACACCCGGCTGGCCGCAGGTTTTGCCGGTTTTACGGCGACCATCTCCTTGGCTAAGCTGCTCCAGGAACTCCTCGATATCAATCTGGCCAAAACCGAAACCCGAACCAACTGGCTGCGCCGCCCCTTAAAACGCAAACAGGAACTCTATGCCATGGATGATGTGCGCTATCTCCGCGCCGCCCGGGTTCTGTTGCTGGGGCATATGGTTAATAATGAAGTCAGGGGTTGGCTCGCCGAAGACCTCCAGCGTCTGGACGATCCAAATTTTTATGCGGGAATAAGCGACGATAAACGCTACCTGAAGGTCAAAGGAAATACCAGCCTCTCGAGAGAGTCACTGGCCATCCTCCAGGATCTTTGCCGCTGGCGGGAAAAAGAGGCAAGGGAACGAAACCGGCCCCGCGGCCACATCATTGCTGACCGGGTATTGCTGCCCATTGCCAGAGAAAAATTGACTGACCGGACGGCCATTGTCAACTCAGGACCGATTTCTGAGAAATGTGTCTCCCGCTATGGGGCCACACTGAAGAACCTGGTTGAAAAAGGATTGGCACGGCCAAAAGATGAGCTGCCGCCAAGCCTGAGAAACAAACGGCTCAAAAACAGAGAAAAGATCACCCTCCAGGAAATCCACGAGTTCATCATCCTGAAAAGCGACGTCCTCGGCATCGATCCGATTGTCGTCGGCTCCAATGCGGAACTGAGAGAATTCATCCTGACTCCGCCCCACAAACAACGCTTACCAATTGTCAACAAATTTTCCGGTTGGCGCGGCCCGTTCCTGCTGGAAATTTTAAGCAGCCTGGACAATCGGTCCACAAAGAAAACTGCCGCTGCCTGAAAATCCCCACCCGCCTCTTCGCCAATACCTCCTGCCAGCTATCATGAACTCAAGCCCAGCCAGCCGCCATTGCCAGAAGGCACACCGGGTAGCCGTGACCGGCCTTGGGATCGTCTCCAGCCTTGGCACAAATCGACAGCGGGTCACCGAATCGCTCAGGCTGAGCCGCTCCGGGATCACCTTACTGAAAGAACGAAAGGACATGGGGTTTCGCAGCGGCCTGAGCGGAGTCATCCGTGATTTTTCCCCGGCCAAAATCGAACGGCGCTACCGAAAAAAACTGCCTGAATTCGGTCTCTGGGCCTGGGACGCAATCCACCAGGCCATCAGCCAGGCCGGTATTTCCTCTAAAGTGCTTGGCGAAGACCCCATGAACGGGATGATTTTCGGCAACGACTGCTCGGTGGTCAGCGCTGTGGAACAGCAGAAGCTGCTGGAGGAACACGAAGACACCGGCCTCATTGGCTCCGCCTACCTCTTCAGGGGACTGACCTCGACCATTACCCTTAACCTGGCGACCAAACTCAAACTGATGGGCTCGGTGTATACGGTGAGCGGTGCCTGCGCCAGTGGGGCCATGGCCATCGGCCAGGCCGCTGAGCTGATCGCATCCGGCCGCCAGAAACGGATGATCTGCGGAGGTGCCCAGGAAATCTCCTACCAATCGATGTCCAGTTTTGACGGTCTCGGCGCCTTCTCCATAAGGGAAAACGAACCTGCGGCCGCCTCCCGGCCTTTTGATGAAGAACGTGATGGACTTGTGCCCAGCGGCGGAGCCGCAGCTGTCTTCCTCGAAGAGTACCAGAGCGCCATTGACCGGGGAGCCCCGATTATTGCCGAAATCCTCGGCTACGGCAACTGCTCTGACGGCTACCACCTCTCGGTGCCCAGCGGTGACGGTCTGCAGCGGGCAATGTCCCTGGCGCTTTCCGATGCTGAGCTGACCCCGGAGGGGATCGATCTGATCATGGCCCACGCCACCTCGACCCCTGTGGGTGACGAAAAAGAGGCCGAGGCCGTTGCCGCCCTTTTCAACTCCCGGACCTGTCCCCGACTTCCACTGGTCGCGGCGACAAAATCCCTCACCGGCCATGAATTCTGGATGGCCGGTGGTTCCCAGCTGGTCTACGGGCTGCTCATGACGACCAGCGGTTTTGTTGCCGCCCACCCGAACCTGACCAAACCGCTGCCAGCGGCTGCCGGCCTTGATATCGTCACCGAACTGAGAGAGGTGCAGTGCAGACACATCCTCTGCAATGCTGCCGGATTCGGCGGAACCAACGGTTGTCTCGTCGTCCGTCTTGAAGACAGCCAATGAAGTACGACACCATCATCATCGGCAGCGGCATCAGCGGATTGACCATCGCTGCCATCCTCGGCCGCCGCGGCCAGAAGGTGCTGATCATTGAAAAAAACCATCGTCCCGGCGGCGCCCTGAAACGATTTAAACGGCAAAAAATTGCATTTGACGTGGGCTTTCACGGCACAGGCTGTCTGGGTGAAGGCCAGATTCTTAAAAAACTGTGGAACTATTGCGGTGTCAGCAGCAGGGTCGCAATCAGACCTTTCCCGGATCTGGCTTCAGACCTCTACCACTTCGGAAACGGCCAGGAACCGATTCACGGCTATTTCAACTACACCCATTTTGAAGAAGAGCTGTGTCGTCATTTCCCCAGTGAACGCCGGGGTGTGGCTGACTACCTTCAACTGGTCAGGGATATCTGTCAGCAGACCCCCTTTTACAACCACGAACTGCCGCTGACACCCTTTCTGCGTGGTTTCAAAACGGAGTTGAACTCCTTAAGCGAAACCATAACCTCATTGACCGACAATCCATACATCCAGGCAGTTCTGACAGCACCGGTCTATCTTTACGGTGCTCCAGCGGAACTTGCCCCTCTTGAAAAACATGCCACGGTTGTACACGGTTATTACAGCGGCAACTACTCCGTGGACGGTGGCGGCCAGGCAGTGGTCGATGGATTCCTCGAGTCGCTTTCAGATGCCGGGGTGGAGCTGCTCCTGTCCGAAGAGGTACTCCACATCATTACCGACGACAGGGGCGTCAGTGGTGTGGAGACCTCCTCGAAAATGACTATCCATGGTGATAATGTCATCCACACGGGCCACCCGTCAACTGTTCCCGCCATGACCGACACATCCCTGCTGCGACCGGCTTACCGCAAGCGATTATCCAATCTTGAAAATTCGCTTTCCCTGTTTGCGGTCTACGGCAAGATGAGTACGGATGTCAATCACGACAAAGTCTGTTGGAACAACTTTTACAAAATCCCCCTGGGATCTGATCTGTTGCCGGCCACACCCGTCACCCCTGCCAGTGAACGAGCCTTGATTATGATCTGTTCCGGAAGCAGGGATATTAAGAATTTGCAGTTCAATCAAAATGGCGTTATGTTACTCCGTCCTGCCTACTGGCAAGAAGTTGAACAGTTTCACGACAGTAGCAAGAACAACAGGGTTGCCGCCTATGAAGAATATAAAGCTTTGATCGCATCTGAGATGATAGAGAGTGCCGAAATGCAATGGGGTCACCTCTGTGGCAAAATAACCCCTCTTGCGGTGGGGACACCGCTGACATTTCGAGACGAGTTGAGTTCACCGCAGGGGTCAGCCTACGGAGTCCTCCACGGGCGTGACCAGATAACTCCCGATACCCGGACCCGTGTGCCGGGGCTCTTCCTGTCAGGCCAATCCACCCTGATGACCGGAGTCGTCGGCGCCTCTCTGGCCGGCCTTGTCACCGCCGGAGAATTGATCGGCCTTGAAGAACTTTGGGACGATATCCGTAAATGTTGAACCACCGAGTTGTTATCACCGGCCGCGGTGCCGTCTCCTGCTATGGTCTGGGCCTGAACAACCTTTTCGATAATGTCTGGCAGGGACACTCGGGTGTCAAGGTAATGGAGCAGTGGCAGGCAATCAGCGGGCTCACCAGTTTTCTCGCCGCACCGGTCCCCTCCTTTGACGCCAAAAAACTCCTGCCCCGTTCCCTGCGCCGCACCATGGGGGGCATGGCAGTAAATGCTGCCCTGGCAGCCAGGGAGGCGGTGGCAGAAGCCGGCCTGGATGAGGATTATCTCCACTCCGGTGATATCGGAACAGCGTTTGGCTCCACCACCGGCAGCCCTGAAATATACGAACAACTGTACCGGACTCTTCTCTTTGACAAGAGTATCGAACCGATCAAGTCCGGTGAGTTTTTCAAAATCATGGGCCACAGCTGCAGCGCAAATGTCATGTACAGTCTTGGCCTCAAGGGGGAGCAGTGGGGACCGTCCAGTGCCTGCACCTCATCAGCCCAGGCCATCGGCCTCGGTTACCTGCTTGTTGGCGGAGGGAGGCAGGAGGCCATGATCTGCGGCGGTGCCGATGAGGTCCACCACTCGGTAACAACGGTGTTTGACGTCCTCCAGGCCGCTTCGAAGCAGAACGACTCTCCACAGTCTACCCCCCGCCCTTTTGATCGTGACCGGGATGGTGTTGTCTGCGGCGGCGGGGCAGGCGCCCTGGTCCTTGAGACTCTGGAATCCGCCAGGAATCGCGGTGCCGCCATTCTGGCTGAAATTGTCGGTTTCGGCCATGTCGGAGACCCGGGCCACATCGCCCACCCTGACCCGGACGCCATGGCACGGGCCATGGAAAAGGCCCTCAGCGAGGCCGGTCTCACAGGCGATGAAGTCGATTATGTCAATGGTCATGCCACCGGCACTCTTCAGGGTGACAGCGCCGAAGCCGAGGCCATCGCAAGGATAATGGGGTCGTCCACACCGGTGTCCAGCTGCAAGGGCCACATGGGACACACCCTGGGTGCTGCCGGCGCTCTGGAGTCCATCCTCAGCATTGAAATGATGCAGCGGGGGGAGCTTGTCCCCACCCTGAACCTGGACCAACCGGGTGATGACTGCAAAAATATCGATCTGCTGGGTGAGCTCCGCCCCACGACAACCAACGTCATAGTGAAAAACAGCTTTGCCATGGGCGGAGTCAATGTTTCAATTATATTTAAACGATTTGGATAAGAGTCAGAATCAATATGGAGAAAGAAGAAATCTACAAACGGGTAAAGGACATCTTTATCGAGGAATTTGAGCTCGAGGAAGATGAACTGACGCCTGCGGCAACGCTTTATGATGAACTTGAGCTGGACAGCCTGGACGCCGTGGACCTGGTCGTTGCCCTGGAAAAAGAGATCGGGGTAAAAATGCGGGGTGAAGAGGCCATGCGCGAAGTTCGAACTATTGATGACCTGGTCAACCTGATCCAGCTCTTCCTTAACAAAGGATAACAGATCAACGTGCTCAGAAAGGTCCTCTTCAACATCTATTTCTGGCCGATGTTTGTCCTCGTCACCATCATCGGTGTCCTGGTCGTATCCTCTGGTATGGCCATCTACTCTTTAACCGGTAAAAAAAACGAGGCCGTCCTTTTACGCCGCTCCATCAAGGTATATGGTCAGATACTGATCCGGTGGATCCCTTTTTTCGGCCCGGTGACCCTTGTGGAGAACGAGAATCTCAAAGCCGTGCCGGCCAAGGCCATCTTCGTCACCAATCACTGCTCAGCCGTCGACCCCTACTGCTTTGCCGTGGTTCCCGGAGATTTTTCATTTCTTACCTCCTGGCCATTTAAGATCCCTGTCTACAAATGGTTTATGAAAAAGGCCCAGTACCTCGACTCAAGACAGGGCTGGAGCGAGGTCCAGCGCCAGGGCACTGAACTTCTCAACCGGGGCTGCTCCCTGCTGATCTGGCCAGAGGGTCATCGTTCACGTGACGGCAACATCGGCAAGTTTCAAAACGGCGCCTTCCGGTTGGCCTGCGAAACCGGCTATCCGGTGGTACCCATCTTTATCTCGGGTTCAGGCAAACTGCTGCCTCCCGGCCAGCGATTCCTGACACCGTCCAGGGTGCGCCTTAAAATCCTGAAAACGTGTCATCCGTCTCACCCCTCGACGAGTAAAAAAGATGTAACAATACTCAGAGACCAGGTTCGGGAAATGTTACTTGCAGAACAGAAGGCTGAGGAAACAGAAAATGGATAACAAACGTCTCAAGCATGCGCTGGAGCTGCGCACCATGGACTCCTCAAACCTTGCCGACTACCAGGTCAAACTCCTCCGGGACCATATTGCAACCGCCATGCAGGGTCCTTATTATAAAGCTCTCTATGAGAAAAAGGGCCTTGGTCCGCACAGTATCAACAGTCTGCGCGATATTGAAAAATTCCCGCTCACCGGGAGACGTGAACTGGACAACCATCCTGACGGATTTCAGGCAGTGGTCAGCGGGGAGGTGGTTGACCTGTCGCTGACATCCGGCACCACAGGACCTCCGGTACGGGTGCCCTATACCAGGGGCGATCTCAACCGACTGGCATTTAACGAGGCCATGGCCTTCTGGGGTGCAGGAGTCCGGGCAAACGACACCTGCCTGATCTGCGTCACCCTTGACCGCTGTTTCATTGCCGGCTTGGCCTACTATGGCGGTCTGGTCGAACTGGGGGCAACAGCTATCCGCTCCGGAACAGGTCAACCGGCCCGCCAGTGGGAACTGATCCAGTCATTGAAGCCGACACTGCTCGTCGGCGTCCCCACTTTTCTTCTCCAGGTTGCGCGGTGGGCAGAAGCCCACGGCCACCGACCGGAACGCTCCAGTGTCAAACGACTTGTCACCATCGGCGAACCGATCCGCAGACATGATTTTTCCCTGACTCCACTGGGCGACGAACTCTCCCGAGCCTGGCAGAGCCCCATTTCCGTTTCGTACGGAGCCACTGAACTTGAGACCGGAATGGGTGAGTGCACTCTTGGCGCCGGAGCCCATATTCATCCTGAATTATCTTTGGTTGAAATAGTTGACGAAAAGGGTAATGTACTCGACGATAACCAACCCGGGGAATTGGTGGTCACTCCCCTGGGCGTGCAGGGTTTTCCTTTGGTGCGATTTCGCACCGGTGATATTACCCGAAAGTTTACATCAGAGTGTGGTTGCGGCTGGTTAACGGATCGTATCGGTCCCATCGAAGGCCGACTCTCCCAACGCCTCAAGGTTAAAGGGACAACCATTTATCCGGAAACAATCTTTCACACCCTGCAGGAGGTTGCCGGGGTCGAGGCCTCTTATGTTGAGGTCTACTCCGCCTATGACCTCTCCGATGAAATCAAGGTCTTTGTCGGCAGCAGCGAAAAGCTGAACACTGTCGAAATTGCGGCTCTGCTCCAGGCTCGTTTACGGGTACGGCCGGAAGTGATACTTTCCTCGACCAAAGAGGCTGTTTCGGTAATGACTGCGGACGGAGGACGAAAACCAAGAAGATTTTTTGATTTTCGCAAATAGTAAAAACAGCGACCGCTCCTGAAACGGGGAATTAACGGTCGACAATTATCGAAGGATGGAACGATCAGGTTATGAGTTGCCGAAATGAACATTGGGGGCTTGAATTTTCCCAAGAGGAAATCAAGGTCTGCCGAGAAAATAACGGGCTGCTGTCCATGGAGCTTGAATTGTCCAGGGTCTGCAACCTGCAGTGCCGCTACTGTTACGCATCTTCCGGGCAACCGCTCGAAAACGAACTGACACTGTCGGAAATTTGCTCCGTCATTGACCAGGCCAGGGAGCTGGGTGCCCAGAAAATCATAGTCCTCGGGGGAGGCGAACCGCTGCTCTACCCTCACCTCTTCCAGGTCATCGACCACATTATTGACTGCGGGCTTGAAGTGGACCTCTTCACAAACGGTGTCCTTATCAACCGGGAAACTGCCGAGGCCCTCTTCAAACGCAATGTGGCGGTGTCGATGAAGATGAACAGTCGACGGGCCGAGGTTCAGGATGATCTGGCCGGCAAGAAAGGAACCTTTGTCAAAATTGAAGAGGGGCTGCAGAACCTGCTTGATGCCGGCTATCCCGATGACAAGCATACTCTGGGTGTCGAGACCATCATCTGTCAACAGAACTACGACGAGATGGAGGATCTCTGGCGCTGGGCACGTAACCTGGGCATCATCCCCTATGTGGAAGCCATGACCATGCAGGGCAGGGCCACCGAGCACAACGATCTCGAGGTCGCTCCCGCCAGGGTTCAACAGCTTTTTGACCGGCTGGCCGTCATTGATTCGGAGGAGTTCGGCCGCAACTGGATCCCTCACCCGCCCCTGGTCGCCTCGCAGTGTGCCCGCCATGAATACTCCTGCACCATCACCTCCGTCGGCGAGGTCAATCCCTGCCCGGGAGTCAATGTGGACGCCGGCAATATCCGCGAACACTCTCTGGCCGATATCCTTCGCTCCAGTACTGTTATCAGTGATCTGCGCAATATCCGTCAGAACATCAAGGGTGAATGTGCCGAGTGTGAGATCAATGATTACTGCTACGGCTGCCGCGGACACGCCTTTCAGGTCACCGGCGACTACCTTGCTGAAGATCCGCTCTGCTGGCTGAAAAATGGCCAGAAGATCAAACTGCTGAATTAGTTTTTCTGCGGACCGGCAGCATGAATGCTCCCAGACAATACCACTACGCCTTCAGCCAGGAACCCGGCGAGACAACCCTTGCCATACTCGGCGAGCTCCCGGAACGGTGGGGACGAATGGTCCCTCTCGCCCGCGGTGTACTGGTGGAATCCGGCCGCACTCTCCAACAGAAGGGCCTTCTTGAGAAAGGGCGCAAACAAAATGAGCAGGGACGCAGTATCGGACTGATTGGTGCTTCGCGACATGGCTCGCTGGCCACTGATCAGGATTTTGCCAGGGGCCTCAAACTCGGCTACTCGTTTGCCAGCCCGGCGCTTTTCGGCTATACCCTGGCCAACATCCCCCTGGCTGAGGCGGCCAACCACTTCGGCCTGACCGGTCCGGTATACGGCCTTCTGGAAAGTGACAGCCCGCTGGAGACAGCCACAGAGGAGGCACATCGCCTTCTCGACGCAGGCGGCATAGATTGCATGCTGGCCTGCAGTTTTGACACTATCCGACACCACGACCACGAAGATGGTCTGGAAATAACCTTTACCCTTGTGAACTGACATGCAGAAAGTATTACTCGTCTACCCTAAATGGCAAAAGCTTGCCGAACAAACCGAATTTCACCTGCCGCCCCATGGACCTGTCTGCGTTGCGGCTTCTGTCCCGGAAGAGTATGAACTCTGTTTCATTGACGAAAATGTCGACCCCATCAACTTCGATCAGGACATTGACATTGTCCTGCTGTCGATGATGCTCACCTGCCAGATCCCCCGCGGCAAAGAAATTGCTGCCGGGTTTAAAAAACGTGGTGTGCCGGTGGTCTGTGGCGGAATCTCAACCATGCTCCATGCTGATGAAATGGCCGAGCATGTGGATTCGGTTTTCCTGGGTGAGACCGAAAACGGCAAACTTGCCGGAGTTCTTGCCGATGCGGCCAGGGGTGAGTTGAAACCCCGTTATGATTTTTTCCATGACTTTCCGCCTGTTGAATCCATCGGTCCGGCCAGGCGTGATATCCTCAACCGTGACCGCTATGTCTACCGTGGAGTCCCCATGGTTGATCTGGTCCATGCCTCGCGGGGCTGCAAGTTCAACTGCTTTCCCTGCTCCACCGCCTTCCTCGGTGGCCGTCAGTTCCGGCCGCGCCCCATCGATAAAGTGGTTGAGGAGTTGGAGAGCATCGACAACAACCGCCTCTTTCTCGTAGACAACTCCCTGGCTCAGGACAAAAAATGGGTCATGGAACTCTTTGAGGCGATGATTCCGCTGAAGAAAAAATGGGTCAGCCACCCTATCCTCGACGAAGAAGAGGTCATCAAAAAGGCTGCCGAAGCTGGCTGCTGGTACGTCTACCAGGCGGTGTTCGACACCTCTGACTATATCCGTGACCGGATCAAACGGCTCAAGGATCACGGCATCGGCATCGAAGCGGCGGTCATGCTCGGCACCGACAACCAGGATGCCGACTACATCAAACGTCTCGTTGATTTTCTCCTTGAAAACGACATTGACATGTGCGAGTTCTCCATCCTCACCCCCTTTCTCCACACCAAGGCCTCCAAACAGTTTGAAGAGGAGGGCCGCATCCTTCATCGTGACTGGTCCCGCTACACCACTGCCGAGGTTGTTTACCAACCCAAGAACATGGAACCGGAAACTCTGCAGGAGATGTACTCCTACGCCTGGGAAACCTTTTACAAGGAAGTGCCCCAGTCCCTGAGGATGTCCAGGCTCTTTGCCGAGGTGCTCAAAAAAGAACGGGCAGACGGATCCTATGTCTCTCCCCGGCTCAAGCCGGAACGGACCTGGCATGGAGAAAATGAGCCGGCAGTAAATTAACAGCCGGAATCCGATCTCCGATCTGTCAATCATGACCCATTCCTGTCTCATTATTTCCGCCAACCAGGTGGTCAGCCCTTACCCGGTCTATCCATTGGGCGCCGCGCATCTGCTCGGCACCCTGGAGAAGCACGGTATCTCGGGCAGCCACTTCGACATGCTGGCCGACGGCCTCCATGACGGTTTGAGAGAACATCTTCTCAATAACAACTACGACGCGGTGGCGCTCTCCATCCGCAACCTGGAGACGGTGGACAGTTCCATTCCGGATCGCTACCTGGACAAGATTGTCACCACCATGGAAATCATCCGCAGCCAGTCCGACGCGCCTGTGGTGATCGGCGGATCCGGCTTTTCAATCCTGCCGGAAACGGTGCTTGAAGTCCTTGGCGGTGATTATGGTGTTGTCGGTGAAGGGGAAGTTCTTTTCCCCTGGCTCCTGGAGGAAATTTTTTCCGGTAGACCACCTCAGCAAAAACTTTTTTACGCCGACCCCGAGCAGTACCCCTGGGACCAGCCGATCTACTCCCCAACTGCCGCTGACTATTACATTCGCCATGGCGGTATGCTCAACATCCAGACCAAACGTGGCTGCCCCTACAATTGCGCCTATTGCTCCTACCCGGTACTGGAGGGACGACGGCTGCGGTTGCGGGATCCCGAAGAGATCGCCAACGAAGTGGCGCGCCTGACAAGAGATCACGGCGCCCGCTACATCTTTTTTACCGACTCGGTGTTCAATGATCATTCGGGCCACTTCCGCCACATCGCCGAGGCGTTGATCAAAACCGGCAACAAAACTCCCTGGTGCGGCTTCTTTCGTCCGAAAAATCTTTCCACAGATGACCTCAGGCTCCTCAAACGTTCAGGTCTCGCAGCTATGGAAATTGGGACAGACGGCGCCTGTGACACGACTCTTGCTGCACTGAACAAAGGCTTTTCATTCTCGGATGTGGAAGCCGTTAACAAACGGGTGACTGCAGAGGGAATCCCCTGTGCCCACTTTGTCATGTTCGGCGGCCCCGGTGAGAGCGAGCAAACCCTGGAAGAGGGGCTGGCCAACCTGGACCGGCTGGAGGACTGCCTGGTCTTTGCCTATGCAGGGATCCGTATCTTCCCGGACACCGAAATCCACCGTCTGGCCCTCAGTGAAGCTGTGATCACCAGTGACACTAG
>JBDLID010000032.1:0-26924 GCA_039715055.1 Thermodesulfobacteriota bacterium
ATTATGGAAAACTCAGAGAGACAATGAATATTAAAGGGTGCCTTGAAAAATTAGAATTTTTGTTCAAGATCAAGGCATATTAAAAATTTTACCACAGGCATATGTCTGATATTCCGAGGATAAATTTTTTCC
The DNA here is from genome assembly GCA_039715055.1 of Thermodesulfobacteriota bacterium. GTDB lineage: Bacteria > Desulfobacterota > Desulfobulbia > Desulfobulbales > Desulfocapsaceae > JBDLID01. The sequence continues at coordinate 133 of JBDLID010000032.1, forward strand.
TATAACGCAGAGATTGAGCAAAAAGGCAATTTTTCAAGGTAGCCTAAAGGCAGGGAAAGAATTTAATTGATAGGGTATTTACAATGATATTGCGGGGCTTTTAACGGATCAATTCAAATGCTGCGCCATAAATCTAAGGAATCAGAATAATCATTATATCCATTACATTCGTACGTGTAGGTCCGATTATGATCAAATCTTTCATCGGAGCAAAAAAATTATACGCATCGTTATTTGCTAAATAGTTCTTCATTGTAAGTCCAATTGCTTTGGCTTTTGTCACTTTTTAACTCAACAAGGATTTAAATCAAAAAGCTTACCTTTGGCAATATTGAGGTATCTTGAAAAATAAGAATTTCGGAGTCTGCGTTTACCTCACTCAAGATCAAGGAACAGAGAGGTCGGGTGAAAGAGCAATTTTTCAAGGCAGCCTTTAGTCTGGAGTCATACAGGTTTCTAGGGGTGGTTGGGCGGCTTTTTCTGAAGTGATGAAAGGGTGACCGCAATCTTTTTTTCCTCACCAGAGCGACCAATGGTCAAGTTGATGGTATCGCCGGGTCGTTGGTCCATGAGACCAATGCGAAGGTCACTCATTGTGGTGACGGAGATATTTTCAATGGCAAGGACCTGGTCGCCCTCTTTGAGACCTGCTTCCCCGGCCCGGCCATGCGGGCTGATCCCATCAATGAAAAGTCCTTTGTTTCCATCGACCTCTTTTTCAACAAGAACGATACCGATTTTGCCGGTTGGCGGAAGTTCGACATCGTCGAGGATGAAGATGAAATCAACTTCATCTTTAATGGAGTCAACACCACGGGCGGAATTAAGGTTGATCACCGAAGCCTGGGCAATGTCCATCCGGGCGGCGACCCTTGGCGGAATACCTGAGTCTTTACGGGTGTGCTGAGAACCTGCCAGGACGACCATTGTTGACTCGGGGTGTTCCTCTAAAAAATTAACAATGTTTTTGGCCATGGTCTCATCCCAGATGCCCTGAGCCTGAATGAAACCCGAGAGAAATCCTTTTGAATCCTGCCGGTCGTGCATTCGGTGCACTTCGGTGAGACGCTTTCGGTAGCCGCTGAGATCGAGATTGCGGTCTTCGGGCAGCAGGTTCAGTTCCTCCTTGCTGAGATTGTCGGTATGACCTTCCCGGTAAACCTTGCTCACCGTTTTACGCTCCAGGTTGAGTCCGATAACTGGGATTTTGTGGCGACGTGCGAAGTTGAAGATGTCCCTGAAAAACCGAAAGTCATAATTCCAGACATCAAAATATCTGGAATTTTTCAAAAAATCATACTCGCTAGTATGATTAGGTGAATTGATATAGTTGCTCAATGCATCATTGCTTGAAGCTGGAAACATCTCCATGCCAATGGCCAGCTTCGGGTTCCTTTCATGCAGGGCCTGGATGATACGGTACTGGAGGATGTGATCAGCGTAGGCATCGTGCTGTTCACCTACATAGATCACACGATTGTTACTGAGTTTAGAGATGTTCTCGCTGAAACTGTTGATTGAGTCGGTTGCAATGGACTGGATGGGTGATTCAAAAAGGAATTGAAGTCCGTTTTCGGTCTCGGCTGTGTTTTTTGTTCTGTTTCTTCCATTCATAAAGTGGAGCAGTGAGTATTTTCCATAATGACTGAGCTTGCGCAGCGCCGCCCTGCACTGGTCGATATCGCTGCTGCTGACCAGGACACTGACGCCATTTCTTTGCAGGGGATGTTTTCTGGTATCGAGTGTAAAGCCCTGCTCGGGGTGGTTGACCCGGCTGAAAAGTGATCGACAGCTGGTGCCGCCTGTGCCAAGGAAGAGGAGATCTTTGTCGCGCAGCTGTTGATTAGTCACATCTTTGTCGAGCTGAACAGTTCCTCCCCTCTTTTCAATCTGCTGGATGAAAGGCGCAAAATGTGACCGTACCTCTTCGGATTCCAGGATAATCAGTTGATTGTCGGAACCGGAAAACTGGGACCAGACTGCGGGGTATTCATCATCACCGAGATCTCGCAGAAGGTCGTACTCCGGGTCGACAATCAGCTGCTGGGGCTGATCATCAAGCGTCAGTTCAACCAGATGATTCTTTTCTGAGATAAATTGTGAGAATCGTTTTTTTCCGGATCCGGTTTGAACAATGAAGTTAAGTTTGAAGCCAAACAGTGTCTCGCTCTGCTGTTCAACAGTAAAGCTGGCGATGACCTTATCTTCTTTGTTGCGACTGTTGAAATTGTTAATTTGAAATGAGGGAATTTCGGCGGAGCGCAGCCGCTCCGAAAAAAATGATTCCAGCTCTCTGGATGTTGTCTCCTCAAAACTTTTCTGCAGTTCCTTCCAGCCGGCCGCAGAAAATCGGTAACGCTCATAGAAGAGCCGCAGTGATTCGATAAACAGTTCCGGACCTATCATGCCGCGCAGTTCATGGAAGAACAGGGCCGCCCTGTTGTAGCCAACCGCCCGTACAGCCCTGGCAGTTCTACCCTGATGTCCACCACCTCTGAATTCTTCTAGGGTAAATGGTTTGTCTTTGGCATAGTTGAGATAGTTGACGATGGCCGCCTTGCGATATTTTAGTCCCTTTCCCTTTTCTTCCGCAAAGGCATGATCGGCCAGGTAGCTGGTCAACCCCTCGCACCAGTTTCCGGAATCAGGGCTGATGTCGATGGAGTTTCCGAACCAGGAGTGGAGAACTTCATGGCCCAGAGAGGTATCGACGATAAACGGCAACCGCAATACCTGCTGACCGAGCAGGGTGTAGGTGGGCATGCCGTAACCGGTGGGCAGCCGATTGGCGACGATGCCGTAGTGATTGTATGGAAAGGGCCCAATCATCTCCTCATAGCGTTTTATGTAGCCGGCAGCCTTTTCAAGGTAGCTGTCGATGAGGCTTTGATCTTCAGCAAAAAACATGGCCCAGACCTTTAATCGTTCATCAATTGCAAGCTCACGGTATACATAGGGCCCGGCAGCAAAGTGAATTGTGTGAACCGGTTGCGAGAAGGAAAAGACAGGTGGCTCATCCTGTGGAACTCCTGGTGGGCCCTTGTCATTCTCAGCAATTCCGAGGAATCCTCCGGGAAGACTGGTGCTGAGACGGAAGGTCATCTTGCGGTCGGGGACCGGGTGCCAGCCGGAGGTGAGGACAATCCCGTCATCATTGATACGGTTGGAACCGCTATATGGATCCGGTCTCAGGGTATAGGATATGAGCAGTTCCTGTGGTCGGGAGCTGGCCGGGATCACCAGTAGAGGCTGATCAGGTAAGCTGAGTTGCAGGGCACCACGGTCGTGCTGGTTGAGAACGATACCCGTAATCTCGAGACCATCAAGAGAAAGTGTGACACCCTGATTTTCAGCAAGGGTGAGTTTTGCAGTGCCGTTGAGCAGCCTTTTTTCGAGGTCAAAGGAAATGGCCAGTTCGTAGGTAGATTGATTGGCGGCCGGGCAGGACTGCGGGCTTATCGTAAAGAGGGTAAGTGAAGCGGCCAGAAATAATAGAGTGGTACAAATGAGGTTAAAAGTTGTGGTCACATTTTCCTCCGACCGTGGTATATAAGGAGTGAACGTTCTTCTGTCATATTCACCGTTTTCTCCGCTGCCCATAAAATGCTGCAGACCTGTTTAAAGAGAAACCGGTTACCTGTCACTGTAGCACAGGGGGAGCTCTCCCTTCAACCATCTCGCCCATGTACGTCAAACTTGCTGCCATAAACTGTCGCTACAGTCATTCCTGCCTGGCTCTCTTTCATCTTCGCAACGCACTTGAAGAGAACTGTAAGGGTATAACGATCGAGATCCACCAGTTCACCATCAACGACTCCTACTACAACACTTTGTTGAGGCTCAGCGAAGGGGATCCCGATGTGGTGATGTTCTCTGCTGCGGTCTGGAATTCGGAACTGGTCAAACAGTTGAGCCTTGATCTCTCCCGCTTCCTGCCGGATTGCCGGATTGTGATCGGCGGGCCACAGGCATCGGTGCTGGAACGTGAGCTGCTGTCTCCTTCAGTCACCATCGTCAAGGGCGATATCGAGGGTCTTGCTGAATCGTTTTTTTGTGACCTTGAGCAAAAGAATTTACAGGCCGTTTACAACAGTGACTTACTGCTCGCACTCAACAAGAAAGGTTTTTGTCTGCCGTATCGGCAAGAGGACTTTGCGACTCACCTTGCCAATCGCAACATCTATTATGAGAGTTCGCGGGGCTGTCCTTTTTCCTGCAGTTACTGCCTCTCATCGGCTGAAAAGGGTGTCTTGCACAAGGATCTTGAGCAGGTCGAAAAAGAACTTGCTGTTATCCTTGCGCACGGACCCAAGGTGGTCCGTTTTGTGGATCGTACCTTCAATGACTCCCCCAAAAGGTGTGTGGCGATCTGGAAGTTTCTCCTCCATCGACCGGAAACAACCCTGTTCCACTTTGAAATTGCCCCGGATCGATTCAGCGAAGAGATGTTTGAATTGCTCCACCAGGTGGAGGCGGGTCGCTTTCAGTTTGAAATCGGTGTCCAGTCAACCAGTGAGGAGACCTTGAAGAGGGTTCACCGCCAAATGGATGTGGAGAAGGCCCTGAAAAACATAGAACGGTTGGCCGCCCTTGAAAATATTCACCTCCATGCTGACCTGATCCTCGGTCTGCCCCATGAAACAAAATCCGATTTTCTCCAGTCCTTTGATGATGTCTTTGGTTCTGGTCCTCATTATATCCAGATGGGACTGCTTAAAATTCTTCCTGACACCCTGATTGCAAGAGAGGCGAGTGAACATGGTATCCGGCAGATGAGGAAACCGCCCTATGCTCTTCTGGCCAACCACTGGCTTGGCCACAGTGAACTGCAGGAGCTGTACTGGTTTGGCGAAGGAGTGGAACGATTTTACAACAACCGTTATTTCCCTTCACTGTGGAACTATTTAAGAGCCACAAATCAATCTCCCAGCGGATTTTTTCAGCGCCTCCTCGATGTCGGCCAGGAGGCAGGACTGTTTGAAAGAGCTGCCACCCATGAATTTTTATGTAAAATCCTGTTGCAACTCCTTGCTGACCAAAGTGACGGGCCATTTTTTAGAGAATTTTTGGTTTTTGACTGGTTGCGTTGCGGTAACCGACTGTTGCCGGAGTGGTTTTCTCCCGGAATAAAGGAGAGTGGCAAACAGTTGAAAAATGACCTCTACCGGAAGCTTCCAGCCGAGATAAAGGGATATTACGATTCAAGGTCAAGAAACCGTTTTTTCAAGCAGACCCTGTTTTATACGTTTTCTGGTGAGGCGACAGAGGCACTGGGGTACGACAGTGGCGGAAGAGAGACAGTTTTCTGTTTTCTGTTACAGCGTGAAAACAGGGTCCAGCGGCTGCAGGAAGTTGCTGTACTGGATCAATTTGAAATGAGACCCCTTATCCGGGACAAAAGTGATTGACGATTGATTTGCTGCAAACCTATAATAAGTTACTTTTATTTAGCAAACAGTATCGGAATCCAATTTCTTTCAGATATACGGGGTTCATAGTAGATTCCTGAATCCCATCAATTAAAAGTGAGGACTGTTAATATGAGTACCTATCGAATCAAGGTCATGAATGCTATTGCCCGGGAAGGGTTGAATATGTTTGATGACCGTTACCATCTTTCTGCAGAGGAGTCTGACCCCCAGGGTATCGTTGTCCGCAGTTCTCCGGTTCCTGTCGGGGATTACCCTTCGCTTCTGGCGGTTGCCCGTGCCGGTGCCGGAGTCAACAATATTCCCGTGGAGGAGGCCACCGAGAAGGGGATTTGTGTCTTCAACACCCCCGGCGCCAATGCCAATGCCGTGGTTGATCTGGTTTTTCCGATGATCGGTATATGGCTTCGTAATATCTATAAGGGGATCGCATTTTGTGATTCGCTCTCCACCATAGCAAGCGATAAGGTCGCCGCCGAAGTGGAAGGAAAGAAGGCGGCATTCCGCGGGGTGGAAATTGCCGGTAAGACTCTGGGCGTTGTCGGTCTGGGCCAGATTGGTGTTCGGCTGGCCAACGGCGGTGTTCACCGCCATATGAAGGTTTACGGTTTTGATCCCTCTCCGGTCATGGGTAATATCCATAATCTGTCTCCAGAGGTCACCATCACCCGCTCCATGGTAGATACATTATCCAAAGCCGATATTGTCAGTCTCCACCTGCCGCTCAACGATGCAACCCGCAATATGGTCAACAGTGAATTTATCGGTTCAATGAAACAGGGGGCGATACTGGTGAATTATGCCCGTGGACCGGTGGTTGATGAAAAGGCGGTGCTTGCCGCCCTTGATAATAACATCCTGGAGGCTTTTATCTCCGATTTTCCCACACCGGGAATTATTGGCCACCCCAAGGTGCTGACCACGCCTCATCTGGGGGCGTCTACCGAAGAATCTGAGGAGAACTGTGCCTGCATGGCGGTGAGTGAGTTGAGTGGCTACCTGAAATACGGCAATATTCATCACAGTGTCAATTTTCCAAACATTGAATCAACACCGGGATCCAACGTTACCACCCGCTTGATTATCATCAACAGGGATGTCCCGGGAATGATAGGATTTGCTTCAAATGTTCTTGGCCGTCACGATATCAACATCGCCAGTTACCATAACCAGTCAAACGGTAAAATCGGTTACAATATAATCGACCTTGAATCTCCCCTTACAGATGAGGTACAAAAAGAGATTGAGGGTAATGATGACGTGATCCGGACAAGAAAGATTATCTTTTAACCATTGAGGTTGATGGAAATTTTTGGGTATGTGAATAATAAAAGGGGTTGATTATGAGTATCCGAGTACGTTTTATGATTATTATCGGAGTGATGAGTCTTCTGGTGATGCTGTTTTTTGCCTATATCAGCTACAGCTTCAGCGTCAAGAATGCCATGGACGAGGCCAGGGTCCGTGGCTCCCTCGTCTTCAATATGTTTGACGTCACTCGGGCCAATTTTATAAAAAATCAGCGTCCCCTGGTAACCGAGCTGGTCGAAGAGGACCGGTTCTACCCCCAGATCATGTCCGGCTTTGTCGTGACCCGCTCCATTGCCGAGATATTCAAGAAGCGCTTTCCCGATTACTCTTACAGGCAGGCGTCTCTGGATCCGCTCTACCCTCCCAACAAGGCGGATGAGCAGGAGCGCCAACTCATTGCCGAATTTGTAAAGGACAAGGCCAAGAGCAAGGAAGGGGTCATGGATAAAGGTAGCGAAGCCTTCTACTTTTTTGCCAAGCCAATCGTAGTGAAGGAAAAATGTCTGCGCTGTCATTCCTCGCCGGACGAGGCTCCCAAAGACCAGGTGGAAATTTACGGGACAGAAAGCGGTTACGAGTGGCGTCTCAACGAGGTCGTCTCCGCAACCATTGTCTATATCCCAATAAAAACTGCCCTGGCAGCTGCCAAGAAAAATGCCATCAATCTTTTCCTCTTTGGGTCTCTGGCTGTCGTCGTTCTCATGGGTACTGTCTGGATCTTTCTCAGTCGAGGAGTGGTGGATCCTCTGAGCAGACTTGAAGAGAAGACAGCGCAGATCAGTCTTGGCAAGGAGTTGGGTCAGGAAGTCGGCATCAGCAGCAAAGATGAGATCGGTTCCCTGGCAAGGGCAATTGATCGTCTTCGGATCAGTACGGCAAAGCTTCTGGAGCGCTGCAGCAAGAAGTAGAGGAAGGCTGGCCTTCCACATTTAAAAGGGCAGCAGATTTGTGCTGCTGCCCGGAAACAACAATGCCCCTTTTTTACATGGAAAAGGGGCATTGTTGTTTCCGGTGAGAGGGTGACTTTGAAATCGGTTTACGGGAGGTGGTGGCCAATACCGTCCATAAACTCTTTTTCCAGGTCGGGGTCATTGATCTCGGTACGAAGCAGAACGGCAAGTTCGCCGAGGCGTTCTTTGGACGCCGGACCGGACTGGGCCCACTGCTCGATGATGTCTTTCATGATCGGACCGGCAATGGGGCCAATGGCAAGCGCCAGACTGTCTTTAACTTCTTCAAGGATGGGTGCCAGCGACTCATCGATTTCGGCTTCCTTTGGTGGAGCCTGCGGCTGGGGAGTCTGTGGGGCCTGAACTGCAGCGGGAGTCGCTGCAGCTGCCTGGGTTCCGGCGGCAGGAATATTCTTCAGAGCGGTCTCGATATCGGCGGTGAGCATACCGGTGGTCATGTTCAGTAGAGATTTATTGACCCCGGGGTCACAGATGATGGTGAGAATGTTGCCTCCGGTCAGACTTCTGACCATGATGAGAGATTCATTAAATTTGATCTCCATTCCGTTGAGCGGGAGGCTGACTGCAGAACCCATCTGGAGGGTTCTGGTGAGCAGGCTGCCGATAGTCTTGACGGCACTGGCCTTGAAAATAGGCGGCAGTTTTGCGGCGGCCAGTCCCTGTTTACTGGTGTAAATGAAACAACCCAATACTCCGGGCAGCATGGTGATTTCCTGGAGAAACGAATCCATGATAGGCTCCTAAAAACAATTTATGAGCAGGGACCCTGACTGGTAATGTTCAGGGTTTGAACAGGCAATATGTCGTTGTCTCGATTTTTAGCGAATTTTTTTGGTTATGGTTACAGGGTGATTCGGTTAAGAATGGGGCGCAGGCTGTCGGCAATGGGGTCGGGAAGCGTATTCGCCTTGATTGTAAGGCCCACAATCACCGCTTCACCGCAAACCACAAGAAGGTTTTCCCCATTGGTCTGGTTGAACAGGGTGTACTGCCGGCCGGTTGCCCCAAGTGCCATTCTGACCTGTTCTGCGGCTACAGCCACATAGGTAATAAAATCTCCAACCTGATTGTCAGCCCCTTTGGACTGGTAAAGCATGTCCCCATTTCTGGAGACGATGGTGCACTGGATAATCTCGGCCATGGATCCCAGAAGAACGGTAAATTGGGTGAGCTGCTCATTGGCAGAGTCAACCGGTTCAGCCTGTTGCAGCTGGGCAGTTTCCTGGACGGCAGCTGGTGTTGCTTCTGAAGGGGTTGCTTCTATGGATGTGAGGTCCAGATCAATATCGTCCACATCAATATCTTCAAGGACAGTTCCGTTTGAGACAGGAGAGGACACCTCTGGATTCTCCGCCCCTCGTTCATCATGCCTCCGGCTGCCCTCCAGCAGGATGAAGCCGAGTGATTCCTGGATGGTGGATTTGTCGACTCGGCAACTGTTGTTGATCTCGATGGAGACATCAGACCAGCTGACGATTTCAAACGCGGCTTCCTTGGCCGTAAGATTTTCAGTGGCAGCATCGAGCAGCTGCCCATCTCTGAAGTACATTGTGCCCTGCTGGACACCGGCCCTTATGGACAGGGTACATGTTTTGTGATCCAACTCCAGGAGCTGGAGAAAGGAGGTCAGGGAAACTCCTGTGATAAACCCCTTGGAGGTGCTCTCCAGCCCTTTCAGGATTTTTTCCACCAGGGTAGAAAAATTGATCGGTTTTTCGATATATTGAAAGGCCCCCATGTCTTTCAGGTTGTTTTCCATTTCCGGGGTGCCGAAGGCGGTCATGACAATTACCGGGACCTCAGGGTGATGTGAGCTGAGGTGGGCCACCAGTTCGAAACCATCCATATTGGGCATTTTCAGGTCGGTCAGGACAAGGTTGATATCTTTTTTGCCCAGTATCTTGACAGCCTCTGCACCGTCATGTGCCGTCACAATGGCGAACCGATCTTCATAGGCCTTGAACCCGTCGATCAGGCTGAGAAGGAAGCTTTTATCGTCATCAACGATTAAAACCGTATTCATATTTACTCCGTATTAAGCTGAACAACCTTTGGCAAAATGGTGTGTGTTTTTCGTTCAATCATCTGTTTTAAGCAATACGATCTACATGCCTGCAGGGCAAATCCATCTGTTTCTCAGATATCAACCCGTAAGGGAAGGTATATTTCAAGGCAGCCAGCAGAGAGGCCGGAAGGAGATACGGTATCGAGTAAAAGCGACTATGATTATCATTTGTGATTAATTAATTAGTTACCACGGCTCACGGTTTAATGTCTACTAAAAGCTGTGCTGAAAATGACCTGAAGCCCGATATTTCACAAGTTGATGGTGGCGCCTGTTCATAAAATATTCAGGTCAGCCTTATTTCCCGCTCAGTGACTCGACTGGTAAGACAGTTTCAGTTGGCTCCGGGGATGATGATCACCACCTGCGTCCCGGCACCTTTTCTCGAGTGAAGTTCAATGGAACAGTTCATTTTTGCCAGCATTTTTTTAACAATTACCAGGCCGAGGCCGGTCCCTTTGGGCTTGGTCGTATAAAATGGCTTAAAGAGGTTCTGTTGCTCCTCCTGGCTTATTCCGCAACCGTTATCACTGAGAATCAGATTGATCTGCTTGTTTTCATCACGGAACATGGAGAGCGAGATTCGTTTTTGTCTCACATCTCTTAACGAGTCCACCGCATTGGTGACAAGATTGAGAAGGACCTGCTGAAAGGCGCGCGGGTCAATACGGCCATAGAGCGGCTGGGATGAGGTGTTGATGACCAGCCTGACAGTCTTGCGCGAGAGATCCTGTTTGACCAGTTCTGCAAATCGACTGAGCAGGGCGGTGAGATCGACCTCTTCGATATCCGGTCGCTCAAAGATCGAAAAGTTTTTCAGGGTTTTGAGCAGGTATTCCACACGGACGATATCGGAGAGGCTTCGGTCGATAAAGCGCTTGATATCTGTTTTTTCATATGCCTCAAGGTTTGAGTCGAGTACAGACAGCGAGACCTTGATTGAGTTGATCGGGTTGCCGAGTTCATGACGGATGGAAGAAAAAATAAAGCCGATATTATCCATGAGATTGGCCGCTTCAGCAATGGATTCAAGCCGTTTTTCTTCGGTAATGTTTCTTTTTTTAATCACCTGGTTGATCACATTGCCCTGGGTGTCATGTACCGGTGAGATCTGCATCTCCTCTTCATAAAGGGAGTGATCTTTTTTGTAGTTTGTAAATTGCCCCTGCCACTTTTGTCCCCCCATGAGCGGTCCCTTGACCTGTTCCCAGAGATCTTTACGGATCGGGCCGGTGTGGATATGCTTGATGTTTCGATCTATGATCTCCAGAGGAGAATAGCCGGTAATGGATTCACAGGCCTGGTTGGCATACAGGATATGACCGTTTGATGAGGTGATGATGATACAGTCTCCGGACTGTTCGACGACAGTTGCCAGTCGGTCCCGTTCCGAGCGGTCCCGTTGATTGCGGATGATCATGGTCAGGATGTTGGCCATGAAGCGGAGGCCGGTGATCTGCTGGAGGGAGAATGGCTTGTGATCCACCAGTCGATCCATGCCGATGATTCCCCATAGTTCATCTTTGAAGAAGATCGGGATCAGCAGCAGCGACTTGATTGGGAGCCCATTGGCTGTCAACAGGGGTTTATCCAGCAGGTCAACAGATTGCTGATTGATGAGCTTATTTTTTTTCAGTTCCCTGATCCGGCTGTCATCTTCGAATATCCAGTTATAGCTCTGTGAGGGTGGGTGTGCGGCTTCTTCATGATTAATTGATTCAATGAACTCCCCCTCTTTTTCAACAATATAAATACGGCTGACCGCCAAAGCCTGGCAGAGGTCGGGCAGAACATCATTAAAGCAGGTCTTCCAGCCTTTCTGAAGGTGTGCCTGGTCGGTAACAGTAAGGTTGGCATTCCAGATAGCGTCATTATCTGAAGGGGGCCGGCTCAGGTCCTGTTCTTTGGTAATGTCCTGGCAGCAGAAGAGAATTGCCGCCATTTTTTCTTTTCGGACATTGATTGGTGCAAACCGGCAATTGTAGTACTTGCCGTCCACACCGATAAGCCTGGAATTTGTGGTCTCATGAATCTTTATATCTTCAAGGTTGGTTGCCAGTTGTTGGCTGAAGTTCTGGGGGAGGATATCAAACAGTGACGGGTTGCCTGCAAGCTGTTTGCCGGCAAGGAATGTTTCAAGAAAGATGTGGCTTGCCAGAAGAAGGTTTCCACCTTTATCTAAAATAGCGTTGCTGTCGAGAGTGGCTTCCAGAAACGGCCGGGCAATTTCCTTTATGTTGTCTGTACCGGGAATCATAATTGACTGCTCTTCGTATTTATGAGGTTTGGGAGCCTTGGTACTTACCCCTCAAATCTGAGGAATAAAGTTTTGGATTGAATCCGGATGATATTGTGATCGCTGGTGAACCCGTGTTTATCATCAAAATTCATTTTGAAGGCGGTAAAAACTGTGTCTCTTTTGCTACGCATGCAATCTATTCTCGACATACCAAAAGTATGCCCGTAGTTGGGGTACTTTTTTCAGGGCGTATGCGGCTGGATTTCGGCAGGTGGTTCAGCTTCACAAGACTTCCCTGCTGCTCATAACGATCCTGAGGAAAAAATGGACTGGAAGGAAGGGTAACAATTGAAATAGTGATTTGCAAACCTGACTATAGAGTTAGGGGTAAATTGTGTAAAAAACTTTTGGCCACTTTAAAAAATTGCTCTTTCACTCGATTTCTTCGTCATGGCGAAAAGGGAAATGCTTATTTATGACCGGGACAGGTGCTTTCTATTTTCACCACTCCTTGAATTCGACCGAAGTCGCTAATTTTTCAAGGTACCCTTTTGTTTAGAGAGTTACAGTTTTTGTATCAAAGTTTTGCCATCACATTTAAGGCATGGTGCCGGGAAGCGGCCTGATGTTCTTTTTAAATAGGTGATATCAGTAGCTTGCGGCTGTTGGGTGTGGTGTTTGAATGAACAACTATAAAATATCCTCTTTTGCAATCAGGCACCAATGTGGTACAAAAAACTGAATTTGTATGAAGAGCGCATTCTATAGGCGACAAATAGTGATAGTAATCGTTCTTAAAAGTATAAAAAATTATATTACACTATTGCAGGGATTAGTGTTATCTGTAGTTAATGCATTGAATTAGTGAATTTTTTTTATTTATTGTTTCTGGCATGATTTGTGAAAGTATAATATTGCTTTTTATCTCTTCTCTCCTTTCTCCTGAAAAAGGCTGGTTTCCACTCCAGGAAACCGGCCTTTTTCTTTTTTCAATCGGTCATGCAGGCTAAAAACAGACCAGAATCACAGGCGATGGTGACCTGTCCGACCAGACAGCAGAGTAGTGACGTCTGGCTGAGTCGTTGCACATCATATGATCAAGCTATGATCGGTGAGATCCTTGATAAGGCAGTTTTACATTATCTGCCGCAACAGTGGTTTCACGGCCGGACGATATTGCTGAAGCCTAACCTTGTCTCACTCCATGCCTCCAGTCTGGCCATTACCGAACCGGATTTTATTCTTGCTGCGGCGCGTTGGTTTACTGACCAGGGCTGCAAGGTCAGTATTGGAGACTCTCCGGCATTTGGCTCCTGCCGTTCGATACTTCGTCGCCATGGAGTTGAACAGAAATTACAGGATATGGGTGTGACGATAGCTGATTTTTCAGATGCGGTACAGGTAAGGCTGAGCCAGGGGACGCAGCTGTCAATCAGTCGCCAGGTTTTGGAAAGTGAGCTGGTGGTGAATATGCCAAGAGTCAAGGCTCATGGCCAGATGTATGTCACACTGGGTGTCAAAAATCTTTTTGGTATCGTCAACGGGATCCGCAAGGCAGGGCTTCATTTCAGCCACGGTGAGAGTACCAGCCGTTTTGCAGAACTGATCCTGGCCCTGCATGAACAGGTCCCGCAGCTGTTGAATATTTGTGATGGAGTTGTCGCAATGAACGGAACCGGTCCAATTAGCGGCCGTCCCCTTGAACTCGGCTGCCTGGCAGTGTCTGATAATGCAGTGGCCCTGGACAGCGCTCTGCTCTCAGTGCTGGAACTTCCCCATCATCGCAGTCCTTTGTGGATCGCAGCGCAGAGTGGAGCAATGGATGGATGGGAGGTGGAGAAAATCAATTATGTCTGTCTTCATCCAGGCTATTTTCACCCCAGCGGATTCACAGCTCCCGACCGGTTGGTGCCCATACGTTTCAGTATTGTTCACGTCGTGCGCAGTCTGATCAAAAGGGGATTGCATTTTTTTCGACAAACACCAAAAAAATAAGTGACAGAAACAGTCAGTGGGAACCCTATAGAAAATGATTATCAACCAGCTGTTTTGTTAAATAAAAGGAGGCAGAGATGTTTTATCTGGCAGGCAAGGTTGCACTGATTACCGGAGGGTCAAGGGGTATTGGACGTTCCATTGGGCTGCGGCTGGCTGAAAACGGGATTGATCTGGCCATCAACTATGTTCGTCATAAACGCGACGCCGAAGAAACAGCCGGAGCAGTGCGAAAGCTGGGAAGACGATGCCTGCTGGTAAAGGCGAACGTGGCCCGGGAAGACGATGTCAGGAAAATGATTGGCGAGGTAGGCGATGAATTCGGTGGTATCGATTTTCTGGTTTCCAATGCTGCCTCCGGAGTGCTGAAGCCGGCCATGGAGTTAACCGAGCGCCACTGGAACTGGGCCATGGATATCAATGCCAGGGCGCTGCTGACCCTGGTCCAGCAGACTCTTCCTCTCATGAGCGATGGGGGACGGGTGATTGCCGTCTCAAGCCTGGGAGCGGTCAGGGCCATTGAGAATTATACCACGGTGGGAGCGTCCAAAGCGGCGCTGGAGTCACTGGTCAGGCATCTGGCAGTGGAACTGGGGCCGAAGCGGATCAACGTCAATACCATCAGCGCCGGTGCCGTTGACACCGATGCCCTGAAAAAATTTCCCAACCGGGATGAGATCCTGGGGACTGCCCTTGAAAAGACACCCATGGGGCGCCTGACCACAGCCGATGATGTGGCGGATATCGCCCTGTTTCTCTGCTCCAACCTGGCGACCATGATCCAGGGGCAGGTGATCACAGTGGATGGTGGCTACGCCATTACCGGTTAGCCTGCATTTTAAAGAATCTGGCTCAGGAACAGTTTGGTTCTATTATGTGAAGGATTTGTGAAAAAATGTTCCGGTGGTCCTTCCTCAACAATTCGCCCTCCGTCCATGAAGATAACCCGGTCGGCGACCTCTCTGGCAAAACCCATCTCGTGGGTGACGACCACCATGGTCATCCCCTCTTGCGCCAACGTCTTCATGACATCAAGCACTTCGCCGATCATCTCCGGGTCAAGGGCGGAGGTGGGCTCGTCAAAGAGCATGATCTTCGGGTCCATGGCAAGGGCCCGGGCAATGGCGACCCGTTGCTGCTGACCACCGGAAAGCTGTGGGGGGTAGACATTGGCCTTATCCATGATGCCGACTTTTTTCAGCAGAGTATTGGCCCGTTCTTTTGCCTCAGCTTTTGAACGTTTGCGAACGACCCGCTGGGCGAGGACCACGTTTTGCTCAACCGTCTTGTGGGGAAAGAGGTTAAACGACTGGAAAACCATGCCGACTTCGGCGCGTACCTTGTCGATATCTGTCTTGTGGTCAAGAATATCAACGCCTTCGATGAGTATCTGTCCCCGGTCAGCGGATTCAAGGTGGTTCAGACAGCGGAGAAAGGTGGATTTGCCCGAACCGGAAGGGCCGATGACGACGACTACTTCTCCGGCTTCAATTTTGACCGTTACATCGGTCAGCGCCTGGATTTCATGGGGGGCGAAAAAAATTTTGTCAACATTCTGTACGTCTATCACGAGCTTCCCATCCTCCTCTCAAGGTATTGAACAAATAGAGACAGGGTAAAGGTTAGAACCAGGTAAAGTGCCGCGCAGGTAAAGAACAGTTCGAATGAGGCAAAACTGGTGGTGACAGCCTCTCTGGTCGCCTTGGTGAGTTCTCTAACGGCGATGATGCCCAGCAGGGATGAGTCCTTGATCAGGCTGATAAACTGTCCTGCCAGGGGAGGCAGGATACGGCGCATGGCCTGGGGCATGATGATGTAGCCCAGGGATTGAAAATGGGACATTCCCAGGGATCTGGCCGCCTCGGTCTGGCCGCGGTTGATCGACTGGATACCGGAACGGACAATTTCGGTGACGTAGGCACCGGTGAAGATGGCAAGGGCGATAACGCCATACCAGAATGCCGGGATCTCAAATCCGCCGTACTTGGCAAACAGCTGGTTAACCAGTGTTGAGCCGATATAGTACCAGATGAAGATCTGTACCAGCAGTGGGGTGCCACGGATAAGTTCCACATAGGTATAAGCCATCCAGCGGGCAGCCGGATTCACGGATATACGGGCTATTCCACCGATGATACCGAGAAGGATGCCGATGATGATGGAGTAGATACTCACCTTTATGGTCATGATCAACCCCAGCAGCAGCAGACCCGGCACCCATTCCTGATATTTTCCCAGGGTGTCGCCGATAAAGACCATGTCGCCCTGGCTGGCAAGGATTTCTCCCTCAGGAACGTCATAGTTGACTGTTACACCGTCGTCTCCCCTGACGGCTATGACGGTTGAAGTGCCCTGCGACTCGATGGACTGAACCTCTCCTTCGATCTCGGAATTGATCTCAATATCCTGGTGGGTGACAAAATAGGTAGGGACCACCGACCAGCGCCAGGAATAGGTGATCTGTGATGTGGCCAGTAAAAAGCCGGCAATCATCATGAGCAGGATGACGAAGTAGGAGGCGGACCAGAAACGGAGTTGCTTTTTTGTGAGTTGTTCTTCCACTGGAAAAATCTCTTTAGCTTACAGATTCATAGAGCCCCGACTGGGTCTGGAGCCCCGCGGAAAAGAAAGGATGGAACAAGAAAAAGGGCTGCTGCAGGGGTTGAATCAGCAGCGACCGGTCAAGCAGATAAGATGAGCCGATGGGGCCGGATGACGGACCCATCGGCTCAAAATATCAAAATGGACTGAAGCTATTCGACCAGTTTCATCCAGTCGGAGCCGCGCAGCCACTTGTTGTAGATCTTGTCATAACGGCCGTCATGTTTGATCTGACGCAGGAAGTTGTTGAGCCAGTTAAGAAAATCGGGATCACCTTTGCGCAGGGCAAATGCCAGCGGCTCATAGGTGAAGGGGGTGTCCAGGAAAACAGTACCCGCCTTATTACCCTGACGGGCCTGGAAGGCGGCACAGGTCGGCAGGTCGTAGATGAAGGCATCGGCGCGGCCGCTGGCAACTTCCAGGGCAGCCTCGGTGGCGTCTTCAAAGGACTTGTATTTTGCCTTGGGCATCAGTCTCTTGATGGCCTGTTCACCAGTGGTTCCCAGCTTGGAGGTAATGGTGAATTTGGCATTGTTGAGGTCCTTATAGGACTTGACACTGTCCTTGTGTTTGCCGCTTAAGATAACGGTCTGACCGACAATGATGTAAGGATCGGCAAAGTTAACCTTCAGGTTCCGTTCCTGGGTGATGGTCATGCCGGCGATGATAATGTCAAGCTTACCGGTGACAAGGGCGGGAATAATGCCGTCCCAGGCGGTGTTGACCGGAATGAACTTGACTCCCATGGCTTTTGCTATCATCTTGGCCAGATCCACATCAAATCCGACAAAATTTCCCTTTTTGTCTGACATTTCAAAGGGGACATAGCCGACATCAAATCCGACTTTGATTTCACCACGCTGGAGAATCTGTTCCAGGGTTGAACTCTTGGCAAGTTCAATATTGCTTGCCTGGGCGGTGGTGCCAAAGGCAACAGTAAAAAGAGCTGCCGTCAGTAGTAAAGTCAGTAAACCTTTTTTCATCATGGATCTCCTGGAAAATGATAGGTGTTGGTCTGTTAAGACTGCCATGCACAGACACCGGTTATAGCCACCGATATATCCGGCAGCAGGCAATGAAATGGATTCTGCCCTGTTTAGCAGAGAAAAGCCTGGAGCGCAACCTTGATTACAATAATCATTTATGTGATCAGCTCATTAAGGCACCTCATGGGGCCAGGAGTTTCGAGAGGATAACCGGAAAAGGATCGGTCCGGACTCTTGGAAACAGTATTGCAGCTGCTTAAAAGTTAAAACCGGCGCGCAGGCCGGTGACAATCTGAAAGTTCTCTTTAGTACTACTGTCTTCACCGACAATGACCTGGAGGTCCGGTGAAATGATCAGTTCCTTGGTCGCCTGCCAGCGGTAGTAGATTTCTACGATACTCTCCCACTGGTCGCCATCCTGTCCGGATCGCCCTGCGCCAAGGCCGATTCCGTAATGGTCGAATTTCCTGATTTCCCTTCCCCAGCCGATAAAATAGGCCTGGTCAAGAGGGCTGGCTCTGCCCGAACTGAATGCGATTCGAGCAACATATCGTTCACCGGACCGCGGCCCGGCGTGTTCAAGGGTCAGGCTGGCTCCGTTGCCGTATGGGAGCTCCTCTTCTCCGCTGCTGTTCCAGAGCATCAGCTGGATTCTGGCATCACGGCTGCCGATGCTCTCAAAATTATAGCCGGCCTGGCCGGCGAAAAAGTTGGCTGTGGAGTCAAAACCAAGACTGACTGCTTCCCGCTGTTCCTGGACCTGAATGTTGGAAATTCCAAGTGAGAAGTCCCAGTTATTGCTGTCCTGCCAGGAAGATACGAAACCGGCGCCGTAACTGGGGAAGCCAACAGCAGGATTGGCTGAAAAAATCTGGTTGAGAAAGTATCTTTTGGCACTGCGCAGCTTGTGGTTGTCAAAGAAGTTATCGATTGAGAACTGACCATAGCGAAGCGTCAGCCTGCCACTGGCCAGTTGCTGATAGAGGTTGAGATCCGGGATCTCCAGTCCTTTGGCGGTGAAGCCGTCCACGGTTTTCCACAGCAGTCCGGTCTCATGGCTGATCTCCGATGGAGCCGTGTTTCCATATGGGTGTCGATGGCGGATACGAAAGGCGAGATAGACCGGCCTGGTATATTTATGTCCCAACACCAGCCATTGCGTACTGACAGAGAGATCCCCGGATGATCCGATCTCGTCATGGCCGCCACCGATATAGCCCTGGGTCAGGGTGTCGTAGGAGAAAATGCCTTCCAGATTGAATTTTTTGGCGGTGTCTTCCCGCCAGCTTCTGAATGTACGGTAAAACTCCGGCATCAGGCTGCGCCTGGTCGGGTCGTATAAAAGAATATCGCGCTGTTCAATGGTGGCGTCGATGGAATCGATGGATTCAACTGCGCCGACCTTTGGTGTGGCCGTGGATGCCGCCGCATGGCCGAAGCTGATCAGGAAAGAGACCAGAGTGATACAGAACACAGCCCGGAGATGTGCAGGATTGGTGGGCTGATCTGTGGGTCGAAGAAGGGGGTGAAACGGGCAGTATTGCATGAACATACTAGTGTTCTTAAGAGTTGAGAGTTGTCGCTAACTTATTGGATTGGTTAAAGGAGTTGTCGTCCTCTAAAGAATCCTGTACAGTATATTGTAAATCGTTCCCAAAATGAAGCCTTTCTTTTAAATGAGAGACAGTGGTTACTGTCCAGTCCTGGAGAATGAAAATAGATGCCAGCTCAGAACAGGAGACAATGAGGAAAGACAATGATAAAAAAAATTATCACAATTGGTTTTCTGCTTCCCGTGTTACTCCAGGCTCAAGAGTCAAGTGGCGGAGAGCATGGTGGTAGTGAGCAACCGGGCTCGCCGCCGGCTTTTTCATCAGCCTGGCAGGCCGCTCACCTCTATGAGGACCGGGAGAATCCGTCCGTTCATTCCTTTTCCCTTGTCGGCCGCTATCATGGTCAGTACTGGATAACTGATTCAGGCGAGGACCAATCGGAAGACTGGGAGAACAGGCGTTTTTACATTGGCTTTAAGGCCGGTATTTTTGAAAACTTTATCCTGGAGTTGCAGGCCAGTGTGAACGATGACTTTGACCCAGTATACAAGGGGCTCTATGATGCGTTTGTTCAGTGGCAAGAGACCGGGGGGGACCTGGCAATAAGTGTTGGCCGTCTCGATTACGTCTATAGCGGGATGGAACGATCTACCTCGTCAAAAAAAATAAAGACCATGGAGCGTTCTCTGCTGGTCAACCATCTCATGCCGGGAGAGGTCATCGGGCTGTACGTTTCGGGTAAAAAAAGTGATTTTTCATACCAGGCCGGCCTGTTCAGCGGATCCATAGAGGATGAGTTCACCGATTTTGAGGGCGGTTTCGGGGCTCTTGCAGGACTGGGTTACAAGCTCCCCCTCTGGTACGAGAAAGGAAAGCTGCGGGTTGAGTATCTCTACAATGACGGCAACGAACATAATAGCGCGTTTAAGCCCTATGAACATATTGTCTCCCTGTGGCACGAGGGGGAGGTTGGTCCCCTGGCAGTGGGCATCGATCTGACTGCGGCTGCCGGAGTGGACGAGGTGAGTGATGTGGCAGGCCTCACCATTCTGCCCTCTTATACCATTGGCCACAATCTGCTTCTCGGTGGTGACTCCCTGCAGCTGGCCTTGAGGTATCATTACGCATCGAGCTGTGATGATTACGGCCTTTCATTCAACAAGCGGTACGAGAGACCGGTGACTTCGGGCAAGGGGGACAGCTACCACAGCTTTTATAGTGGGCTCAATTATTATATTTATGAGCAAAAACTCAAGCTCATGGCAGGAGTGGAATATTTTTCAATGGATGGAGTGGCCGATCCCGATGAAGAGCTGCAGGATCAGGAGCAGAAAAGTGTCGACGGCTGGAGTTTTATAACCGGCCTGCGGTTTTATTTCTGAATCTTTTTTATGGTTCTATACGAAACTCAGCTATGTTTCACATGCTCGGCCCATCTGGAGCCATTATCTTTTTTAAGTCCCAGGCTCGCCATCAAGAGCAGGTACAACACGCGTGACGGTTAAAACTGATCATCACCTCCTGGTCTGATTTTCAAAGCTTTGCAGCAGAGTTCAAAAAAGACGATTGCCAGGAGATAGACGAGCAGTGAAGAGATAAATGGCGGCCAGAAACCGACCGGTTCACTGTCTGTGAACGGCTCGTAAAGATGACCTAGCCAACCGACTGAGTGAAAAACATAAAAAAACGGGTAACTGAAGCCGATTACCCCGTAAAATAGTCGTCGAGTGGTTCGCAGCATGTCTATTGTTCCCCCTCCATGCCCTGGAGCTTTGCCAGTCCCTTTTTCCATAGAAGTCCGGCAGTACTGCATACAATAATGATGGAGCCAAGGCCCCAGGATAGCAGCAGCAGGTAAACGGTTGTTGAAATGGGAAGACCGGCGAGCCATGATCTGACCGCCATGTAGCTTGGAGATACTCCAAGAACCAGGATGAGGAGTTCCAGCAGGATGGCGCAGAAGAGGAAAAAAATGGCTCCGGGGCCCATGGAGGCGGCTTTGTTTTCCGCCTTGAAGTCGGCAAAAAGTGCGCCGAATCCAAGGGCCAGGGCAAGGTTGGTCCAACTGATCAACAGGCCTGCAAACAGGGAAATCCACCACATGGGGGTGCTGACCTGGAGAAAATAGTTGGAGACCCCAATGAGGATCAGAGTCAACAGGGAAAAGGGCAGACAGTAAAAGAGGAACTTATAGAGAAAAAAACGTATCAGCGGTAGCGGGGAACTGAGAATGAGGTAGAAGGCCCCGCCCTCCGCGCCGATGGAAGGGTAGACAAATCGGGCGGCAAGAGAAGCGTTGAGAAAACCGCACAGGCCGATATTGGCAAAGCCGATGAGGTTGGTGATGTATTCGGTGGGCATCGGTGCTCGATCCAGAGGAAGGACCTGGAAGTTGTAGAGGTAGACGACAATGAGTGCTCCGATCATGAAGAGCTGCGACCACTCACTGGAATCCCGGATAAAGAAGTTGAGTTCCTTTTTAAAGATCCACTGACGACTGGTGATCTTTGTTCTCCTTATGGGAAATTTTCGGTGACCGCCGAATGACTCCTGGGATTTGTTGAAACCGTCTGCAAACCACCAGCCCATGGCAATTTCACCAAGGAGGTAGAGGGCCAGCGGGGTGATGATAAGAAGGGCGCCAAGGAGTATGTCAATCCGTTGATCAAGCAGATAGTCGCTGAGCATATTGGCCGCCCATCCTGCCGGGAGCCAGGGGCCGGCAGGCGTGGAGATGGCGGAGAGGTACTCGATAAACTGGCCGTACTTATCCGGGTTGACCAGGTCCTCGGGACGCATGAGACGGAAGATGAGATAGAGAAAAATACCGAAGCAGAGGGAGAGATAAAAAACGATGTCTTTTGTCTGTTTGGCCGGGAAAAATTTGACGAGAAAGACGGTGAGCAGTATGGCTCCTGCCGAGGCGCAGGCCGTAGTCGACAGGGTGACCATGAGCAGCAGCGGCCAGTAAAGGGGGCCGGCGTTGAAAATCGGGGCAAAGGCACCAAAATAGGGGATGGAAAAGATGAGAACCATCCAGGATGTGTAGAGGCTTGTGGTGGTATAGCGCATCAGGTAAAGCTCTGCCGGACTCACCGGGGCAGACACCATGATCTCGTTGTCCTTGGAGAGGTAGAGGGTGGAGACCGCTGTCACCATTGATGAAAAAATGAGCATGGCAAAGATGGTGATCCAGCTCATCTGAAAAATTTTCAGGCTGAGTATGATGCCCAGCTCGTTCTGGCCGTGGAAGTAGCGCAGCACCTTCAGGCTGACCAGGTAGATGGCAATACAGACCAGAGCGCCGAGACAGCCCAGAAGCAGGCTTCTCCTGCACCTGCGGCCATCACCGAACAGTCGGTTGCTGTTGCTTCGCAGAAATGGATAAAAGAGTCGGCCGGTCATGACGGTGAATGTGAAAAAAGGCTGGTCTACTTGACCACTGACAGTCCGGGGATAAGCGTCTGGGTGGAAATCACCCCCCTCATTTTGCGGATGGTTCTGTGGGTGAACTGGGAGATCAGTTCTGCGTCAGAGGCGAGCAACTCCCGGCTGAGTACCACCTTGACGACAAGATCAATTGAGCCGTGTACCGAGTGGAGTTCTTTGACCTCCTTCATGGCCGAGAGTTTATCGAATATCTTCTGTTCGTGAAGGCCTTCCACGTTGAGGAGGATAAAGACGGTGATGTCCTGTTTCATGTCCGGGTACTCGTTTTCCCTGCGGGAGGCCATTTTATCTCTGAATTCTTCCATGTCGCGGGGGATCAGCTTGTCGATTCCGATTCCATACTTGCGGACTTTGCTCTTTTTTTCCCACTGGTGCACCGAAATGTAGAGGTAGAGATCATCAACGGTTCGGTCGGAAAAGGAGCGGACCAGGCCGGATTTCTTGATCAGGCTGCGCAGCGGCAGATAGATGGAGCGGTGCCAGTCTGCGGCTGCCTGACTAAAAGATACCTGTTGGCCCTGTTCGGCAGTCAGGTGGTCCTGATGGTTTTTGATCTGCAGGTTGAGGTGCTCATATTGACCGGGTTCGGTCAGCTCAATGGTCTTGGCCAGTCCGGTCCTGTCACGGAAGTGGACCTTTTCCAGGTAAAGCTGGTTTTCCATGGTGTCTGCTGACGGCAGAAGCTCCAGGATTTTGGCCTGAATCTGTCTGTGCCCCAGCTCTTTGAGGACCGAGTAGCGGTGATGACCGTCAAGGATGTAGTAAGAGTCCTTGATCTGGTAGAGAGAAATGGGATCCATGGGTTTTCCCTCCTGAATGGCCCTGCGAATCCGTTCTGTACGCTCATTGGATCCAAAAGATCGATTTCTTAAGCGAAAGCTCTTGTCAAAATCGTGGTAGCGTCCGACAGAGCCGGCAATCTTGTCGATATCAACAAGGCTGACGCCGCGATCAACCGGTTCAAAGGCCTGTTCCGCCTCCTGAGTCTGCTGGAACTGGTCCTGCTGACCGTTGTCAACAGGGTCTTTGCCGATGAGTTTAAGGAGACTCGATTTCAATGAAGTGGTAACCATAGCTGTTGATGACCCGGGTCTGGTTATGGCAGATGATTCGATCACCCGCCTGTTTGAAATGGGAATGGATATGGCCGTGGATAAAATAGAGAGGGCGGTATTTGTCAATGAGTTTGAGAAAAGTGCGAAATCCCTTATGGCACGGATCCTCCCTGTCTCCGATATGACGCGGCGGCGTATGACTGAACATGATGTCAACCCGACGGTTGATGAGCAGCGTCAGCCAGAGTCTGCGCAGCATGAAAGACATCTCTTTTTCGCCATATTGATTGGCCCCCCCATTATACCATCTTGATCCGGAAAGGCCCAAAAATCGAAGGCCATGATGGTTTTTTAGCCGAAAGCCAAGGTTGGTGCACCCTACGGGGGGAGATTGGTCATAGCGGATATCATGGTTGCCGAGGATGTAATAGAGGGGGACCTGAAATTTTTCCCTCAGTGTGCTCAGGTACTCAGGGGGCAGGTCACCGCAGGAGAGGATGAGTTCCGGACTTGGCAGTTCCTTCCTGGGGGGATCGATGAGCTCTTTGCAGACGCGATCGGAGACAGTCAGTATTTTCATGCCGGCCCAGGCTGTTGTCCGGTGCGGTCCCGTTCATCGTGGAGCGCCTGCACCACGGCCTGCAGTTCGGAGCTGCCGGTGAGCTGGAGAAAGATGTCTTCCAGATTGTCCGTGGAGTTGCCCGCCTGCTGCCTGATCTCGGCAAGGGTGCCGGATGTAACGATACGTCCCTGGAGGATAATGGCTATCCGATCACAAAGTTCCTCGGCAATCTCCAGGGAGTGGGTGGAAAGAAAAATGGTACCGCCCTGGGAGGCCTTTTCCTTGAACAGTTCCTTGACGATCCTTGCGCTTTTCGGGTCAAGGCCGACCATCGGTTCGTCAACGACGATCAGATCCTGTCCCAGTATGAAGATAGAGGTCATGATCAGCTTCTGTTTCATACCGTGGGAGTAGCCCTCGATGAGATTGTCCTGCCAGTCGAGAAGATCAAAGAGCTCAAGGTAGTGGGCGGCCTCTTTTTTAACATCGAGGGACCCTTTTGCAGGATAGAGGCTGGCGATGAAATGAAGGTATTCCATGCCGGTCAGTTTTTCATAGAGAAAGGGGCGGTCCGGGATATAGCCGGTCACTGCCTTGCACTGTTCCGGGGCATCCGCCATCTCCATTCCGTTGATGGCAAGAGACCCGCTGCTGGGCAGGAGCAGGCCGGTGAGCATCTTGATGGTTGTTGTTTTGCCGGCACCGTTTGGGCCAAGAAACCCAAAAATTTCACCGGGATAAACGGAGATGTCCACCTCTCTGACAGCCCGGTAGTCTCCAAAATTTTTTGATAATTGATTGGTCTTGATGATGGGACTGTTTTTCATATCAGCGGTTGCCGGGGGCGGCTGGTGTTTGAGATTGTTCTGTCGGCGTGAGCGGTTCAATGGCCAGTTGGCCGAGCAGGGCTCCAATACGCAGCTGTTCGTTAAGGTCGCCATGGACAAATTTGATATGGCTGACATCGGCTGGTATCTGGTTGATTGTGGCGTCCAGCGAGATCCACTGGCTGCCGATGCAGACCTCGTTCCAGGCATGGTAGTAGAAAGCCTGCTTGTGAAAGACGATGCCGGCGGCAACCCGCGTGGGGATCCCGCTGGCCCTGCCAAGTGCCGCCACCAATGCGGCATGTTCGTTACAGTCGCCTTTTTTGTTTTTCAGGGTGGTCAGGGCATCGGGGAGCCCTAGTACCGGACGTTTTTCAATGTTGTCGTAGGCCCAGCGGGTGATGTTCAGGACAGTTTCTTTCGGGCTGCCATTGTCGTTGAGCTGGTCGGCGAGCGTCTTGATATCGACGTGGTCGGCCTGGATGTATGGAGTAGCCTGGAGGTGGGACTGGAGATCTTCACACTGTGCTGAAGATCCTGGCGCCGCTACATCTGGCAAGGACTCCAGGGTGACCGTCAGTATATCATTGGTCAGTTGCTGACGTCCTTCGGAAAGCTCAAAGTCCGTATCTTTCGGCAGGCTCAGGCGATACTCTGCTCTGGCTACCCCGACAGGGGAAAACATGGTGCCGGTGACAGGCACAGCGATAGTGGCAAGGAGATCGCGGTCTGACGAACTGATCTGAACGGCTTTGAATTTTGGTTCTTTAATCAGAACAAAGCCTGCCGGAGACTCCTCTTTGATGACATTTCCCTCATCGTCGAGCCAGGAACTGATGCGGGCACCTGAGTGGTTTTCAGTAAAATGATGCAGATTATGGATGCGGCCGAGGATGAGAATTTTTTCCCGCCCCCGGTACTCGATAGTTGAAAATGCAGCAGAGAGAGAGACCGGGTCAAACCATGGAACCTTGAATTTTTTTCCCGGGGTGAGGTCACTGTCAAGGAGGTAGGGCCGCCTTGATGTGGAGATAAGAGGCTTCTCCTTGAACGGGATGCGGTCCTTGATGGTCGCGGATCCGGTATTCAGTGAGAAGCTCAAGCCATCTGCATCCGCTACCCCGGAGGCATCCATTGTATAGAAGGGGGACTTGAAGGTGAAGGCAAAGTTCTCCAGGCGGCTTCCACTGTTGAGGCCCGCTTTGAGTGAAAGATAGATGGGGTGAATATTGCCCAGGACATTGAGCTGCAGGTGACTGTCCTGTTCAACGATTGTCTCACCATCCTCATTTGAAAGTTTGTTTCGCACGTAACCAATCCGCTCTCCCTGGAAATAGATTCCCTGGTAGCTCTCCTCTGCGGCCTGTTCGATCAATTGACTGATCTCCGGGTCCAGAGAGTCTATGAACAGTTCGCGTCTGAGCAGTAAGGCAAAAAGGATGAGCCAGGTGAGTAAGATCAGTCCTTTAAGACGGGGACTGAGCGTTGCGGATTGTCTCTTGATCATTGGCGCAGTATAGCAGATTTGCCAAACCAAACCAAACTTACAAGGGGTTGTTTTGAAAAAGAAGGGGTGTGAGCGGGGTTTCACTGATTGGTGGTTGATTCATGGTGCATATATAAATGAAATACTGTTGGTCGGTGATTATGGGCGCAGGATGATCTGTTTCTGGCGCATGTCTGGGATAGTTTTGCGTCCTGTTTTGTCGCGGTCGAACGGCTGATAAAATTTTTTTATTATTGTCACT